>CAZQPV010000076.1:0-11531 GCA_964595265.1 uncultured Fimbriimonadales bacterium | reverse complement strand
GCGACATCCAGCGCCAGCCCCTCTTCGGCGATTATCTGGCACACGGCGAGGTTCAGCAGCGCCTTACCTGCGTAGGTAATCTGGGTATCGGGCTTACGACTCTGAAACGCTTCCCGATAGGCGCGGCAGCGTTCCCGGAACGCCGCTTCGTCCAGCACATAGAGGGGCGTGCCGAACTGCTCCGCCAGCTGCACCGCGTCGCAGCCGCCAATCGTGAGATGCCCCGCTTCGTTCACCGACTGCGTGCCCAACCGCATGGCTCCCAATTATAGCGCATGACGCGGCGTCGGGTATCCTCATGCCAGCGATGTTCTGGTGGACGGCATTCATTGTGTTGCTGATGGACCAGCTGACCAAGCTCTGGGCGCTCGCTGTGCTGGAATGGGACCGACCGCTCCCCGTGATTCCCGGCTATTTTTATTTGACGCTGACCCCTAACACGGGGATAGCGTTCGGGATGATGTCGGGCAAGGGGTGGCTGACGATTCCGCTCACGCTGGTGGTGGCGGGGGGATTGATCCTTTACCAGCTCCGTGCGCGACCGCCGCGGGGCATCAGCTTGCTGACGGGGATGTTGCTGGGGGGCGCGCTGGGGAATTTCGTAGACCGCCTGCGGCTGGGGTTCGTGGTGGATATGTTCGATTTCGTCATCTGGCCCGTGTTTAATGTGGCGGATGTGGCGATTACGGTGAGTCTGGTGGGGTTGATGGCGGTGCAGCTGTTTGCCCGCGAGGAGCCAACGCAGAGCGAGTCGGCGGAGGAGCCGCGCGCATGATGCCTGAACTGTTTCGCTGGGGTCCGATTGCTATTCACACCTACGGTCTGATGTGGATGGTGGGCATCTGGCTGGCGGTGTGGCGGGCGCTTCGGGTGGCGCGGCGCTATGGGGTCAACCCCGATGATGTGTTCGATTTGGCGTTCTGGGCGATTCTGGTGGGCGTGATTGGGGGGCGGCTGGGCTATGTGCTGATTTTCTGGCGTTCCTATGCATCAGACCCGCTCTCGATTCTGCGCGTGTGGGAGGGGGGGATGTCGTACTTTGGGGGGTTTGGGCTGGCGATTCTGGCGGCGTGGTGGTTCGTGCGTCGGCGCGGGCTGGACGCATGGCGGATTGCGGACTTAGCCGCGCCTTCCGTCGCGCTCGGCTACGCAATTGCCCGCATCGGCTGTTTCGGCGCGGGCTGCTGCTATGGCGCTCCGACCGACCTGCCGTGGGGCGTGCTGTTTCCGGGGCATTCGCATCCCGTGCATCCCACCCAGCTCTACTCGACGGGGATGAATTTAATTATTTTCGTGATTCTGACGCGCCTTGAGAATCGGGGCTGGGCGACGGGGCAGCTGTTTGCGAGCTTTCTGATTCTGCATGGGGCGTATCGGTTTATCAACGAGTTCTTCCGTTCAGGAGCGACCTCGCTCACGGTGCTGGGCGTGGGGATTTTCACCTATGGGCATCTGGTGGCGTTGCTGGTGCTGGGTGTGGGCTGGTATCTGTTTCGGTTGCGTGGGCGGAGCAGGGCGCAGGAAACCGCGGTGAAGACCTAATACGCAGGCGCGCCGCCTACGCATCCAGTAACACGGTGCGGATCCATCCGGCGCGGGCACGCCCCACAGGGTCGGGTTCAGGGGGCGGATAGACGGCGATTCGGAACAGGAGCTGGTCGGCGTAATCGCGTGCGGGTTCGTCGTAGCGTTGCATGGCGCGCATGCGGTAGACGGCGAGCGCTCTCAGGGTCGTGCCCAGCGAGAGATTGGTCGTGTGCTGGAGCGTGGCGGTCAACTCCTGCCATTCGGTTTCGAGCGCATCGGCATCGATTCGGGCGCGGGCTTCGCGTTCCGCTTCGATGAGCGTGCGGAGCGTGCCGCGCAGGCGTGCGAGCAAATCGGGGAGCGGATCGCGCCTGCCCAGCAGTGAAATCTGCACATAGCCTTCGAACGCGAGGCTTCCTTCGCCGTAGAGACCGCGCGTGTGGCATCCCAGCGCCTGGAGCGCCTCCAGCCAGCGCGTTATCTGACGCGCACGTTGCAACCCCATCAGATGCACCAGCAGCCCCAGCCGCAGGCCCGAGCCGAGATTAATCGGCGAGGCGGTCAGATAGCCCAGCTGCGGCGTGTAGCCCCAGCGCAGAGGTAGCCTTTTGAGTATCGCTTCCCAGTGTTGCATTTGCTGGGTGAGCCAGTCGGGTTGCCAGCCAGCACAGGTCATCTGCAGGCGCAGGTGGTCTTCCTCGTTCACTATCGCGACGGCGCTCCCATCGGCGTTCAGTAGCGCCCAGCGATGGGGCAGGTCGTTCAGAAGCGCGGGACTCAGCAGGCGCGCGCCCACCAACAACGCGCGCTCTTCCATGCTCAAGCGCCCAATCTCCAGAACGCCGCCTTCGCCCAGCCCGTGGGGTATCAGGGCATCGCGCAGGGTCTGGGCGACGGCGTGTAAATCGGCTTCACTGGCACGATGGGGAAAGGGGTACTCCAGCAGGTTGCGCGCCAGTCGCACCCGCCCCGAAATGACCACATCCCTGTCGGGCGCGGGCGCACTGAGCCAAGAACAGACCAGAGTCAGAATGCGTTCCATCGTTATCGGAATTCGATTCGCCAGCGGCGTGCGCCTAGTTTTTGCCACCGTCCTTCCGCGCGGGCGCGCTGGGTATGGGCGACAGAGTGCTGAACCAGCAGGCGCAGTTCGTCGGGGTGGCGCGGGCGCGCACGCCGCCCCGTCAAACCCAGTCGGCGCATCGCCTGCCGAACCGCTTCACTCCGCTGGCTCTGAGTTGTCCAGTCCCATCGGCGTCGCATCGGCAATCTCCTGAAGCATCGTTTCCTGCGCGGCGCGAGTCGACTCCTGCTCGGCGCGTGCCTTCAGGTAGTCGCTATCGATCTCCGCGGCATACGCCTGCAGCAGCACCCGTGCCCAGCGCCCATCCTCTTCCGAACGCCCGTAGACGAAGGCGTTCAGACGGTCCAGAATCAAATCTTCCAGCCCAATCCAGATAGACGACTCCGTCGTCTATCTGGATTTCGGTGATGCGCTCGGCGTCGCCTGCAAGGGTTTCGTCGGGGATTTCCAGCGTAATGTCCCATGCGGGATGGTAGAACACACGCCCCTCTGCACGAAACCCCATCTGCTGCAGCTCTGCGACTGCCTGCTGGCGCGAGGCGACCACTAAATCGATATCCGCCGACATGTAGTCGCCTGCCGAATAAATCTCCACGGCGCTCCCGCCCACCACAATCGGGGTGATGCCCTTCGGCTTCAGTCGGCGTGTCAGCTCGCTGACCACGAGCAGTTTCTTTTCCAGCAGACTTCGCGCCTGACGGAGTCGCTCTTCAAAGGGCATGGGAGCATTATACCGCGATGCCAGCACGCTCAATCGCCGTGCGCATCACCGCCTGGCTGGGAGCGCGGCTGCGCAGGTGTTGCTCGCACATGCGGAAGGGATAGAGCAGGCGGTCATAGCGTGGGTCAGGCAGGCTCAGCGGGCGCGTCTCCTGCAACAGCCATGCCGAGAGGCGGTCTGCCCACTCCTGGGTCTCTTCCGGTTCGGTCATCACGGGCATTTCCACGCGCACCAGCCCGTAGGTGGGCGAAGCGCCATCCTGCCAGCGGAGCCGCAGGTACCAACTGTACACATCCGCCACTTTCCCGCGCTGGGGACGGAACACACTGCTGCGATGTCCCATCGGCATGCTCAGCACCTGCGCCATCCAGTTCAGCGGCAAGTAGCCTGTGCGGTGGGATTTGGAGACCCCGATCACGCGCGTGAGCCGACGCTGTTTGAGACTGCTCATAAGGTCGGCAATCGAGCCGTCCACCACCAGCCAGTCGCTACCGTCGGGGGATTGCGCCTCGATCCACTCCAGCGCGACACGATGCTCCAGCTGGTCGCGCACGCGGGCAACGGTTGCCGCCGCGCGCACCAGCATTGTGGAGAAGGGAGTATCGGCAATCTCGCGTTCTTCAAGGATGTCGTGGATCGTGAGGCCGTGCCGTTTGAACCGCGCCGCGTCAAACGCCTTCAGGGGCAAATAGAGCGCCTCTTCCGATTCGATTCGCACAGGGTGCAGCTGGCGTTCGCGCCGCTCCAACAATCCCACTGAGACGAAGCCGTATACAACAGGCATAAAGCCCTGCTGAGTCTGCTGGTAATACATCAGGTGTGAGTGCTGAATGCCGTCGATGAAGTGGGTGAACTGGGTTGTGCTATCGGCAGGCGGCACGGGGAAGGTTCCGAACTCTTTGCGGTTGGGTTCTGCCACCAGCATCGCACCTTCGAAACCGCCTTCTTCGTCGGGCGTTTCCAGCTCATCTTCGGTGCTGATGCGTCGCACCAGTTTGACCCCCTCAGGATACTGGCGCAGAAATTCGGCAACTTTGCGCAGGAACGGTGTCATGGCAGCGTTTTGATTCTGCTGACGATGCGGGGTTCCTGCTGGGATAGCAGCACGCGGCTTCACAGTATAATACCTTTCGGTGCGCGTTCTGTCCTATCTGAGAGAGGTGGGGAAGCGGACCTATGTTGCAGACCATGAGTCGCGACTCTGACGGAGTTGCTGTGCCCATTCGATGTCCTCCACTTAAAATCGCTCAGCGAGCTGGCGCGGGTGTCGGCGCAAGAACTCAAGAAGGGCAGCGCGCACCGCTTCCTCTTCGCTCTGAAACCACCCCTCCTGCACCATCTCCTGCAACAGCTCCGCCAGACGGTCGGGCAACTCCACCTGAATTGTTTTCATCAACACACCTTGAGGATTGGACCCTATGCGGTAGAATCGTTTCGGGTGAGCGTGCTGAGCATTTCGGTACGGTCGCGCGGGATTCCGATGAGCCGCGAGCAGTTCCTGCAACTGCCCGAAGGTCCGCCTTTCTACGACTATGTGAACGGGGAAGCTATGGAGGTGAATAAACCCACGGTGAAGCACCAGTATCTTCTGATTCGTCTGGCAAGCATGCTGATGAACTATGTGGAACCGCGCCAACTGGGTCTGGTCGTGGGCGACTGCAATCGGGAACTGCCGAACGGCAACATTTACGCCCCCGACATCCTGTACTTGAGCAAGGCAAATCTGCATGCTTATGACCAGGCGCACGGCTATGTGCGAGGCGTGCCCGATTTGATTGTGGAAATTCTCTCCCCCTCCACCGCCGAATACGACCGCACCCAGAAAATGAGCGACTATGCTGCCTGCCAGGTGCCGTGGGTGTGGCGGGTGGATCAGGACACGCTGGTGATTGAAGAGTATCAATGGACGCCTGAAGGGTATTTGCGCCGACAGGCGGTGAACGCTCAGACCCCGTTCACACCCCATCTGTTCCCTGAGCTCACCCTCCAGATGATGCAACTGGCGCCCCCTTCCCTGCCCGAAGGTTTCCAGAGTGCGGAAGGGGTATAATACGACTCTGGTGAAACACACATGCCACGCTACACCATTCTCACATGGGGCTGCCAGATGAACGAAGAGGACTCCGAGCAGATGGGACTCTATCTGCAGGAGCGCGGCTACGAGCCGACCGAGCGCCTCGAAGAGGCGGATGTCGTGCTGCTGAACACCTGCTCGGTGCGCCGCAAGCCCGAAGAGAAGGTGTTCAGCACGCTGGGGCAGCTGCGCAAGCTCAAGGAGCGCAAGCCCCATATGGTGATTGGCGTGTGTGGCTGCATGGCGCAGTTGCGCGCTGAGGAAATCAAACAGCGAGCGCCCCATGTGGATATGATTGTCGGCACTGCCCATGTGGCGCAGGTCGGCGCGCTGCTGGAAGAGGTGCTTCAGAAGCGCCGACTGGCGATGCGGCTGGAACTGCCCGAACGCAAGGGCGCGATTGTAACGGACATCCCCCAGCGCAAGGTCGACCGGCAGCCGAAGCTGAAGGCGTTCGTGCCGATTCAATACGGGTGCGATAAGTTCTGCACTTTCTGCATCGTGCCGATTACGCGAGGGCGCGAGCGCAGCCGCCCCACCGCCGATATTATCGACGAAATCAAGCGTCTCGCCGAGCGCGGCACAAAAGAGGTCATCCTGCTGGGGCAAACGGTGAACTCCTACGGCAAGAACCTGCTGGAAGGGCGCGTGCCGTTCGCGCGCCTGCTGAAGCTCATCAACGACATCGACGGCATCGAGCGCATCCGCTTCACCTCGCCCTACCCGCGCGACTTCCGCGACGACCTCATCGAAGCGATTGCCACGCTCCCCAAAGTGATGGAGCAGGTTCACCTGCCCCTGCAGTCGGGCGATAACAAAATTCTTAAGGCGATGCGGCGTCTCTATACGGTGGAGCAGTTCGAAGAGATTGTCCACAAACTCCGTGAGCGCATCCCCAACATCGCTATCACCACCGACATTATCGTCGGTTTTCCGGGCGAGACGGACGAGCAGTTCGAGAACACGCTCAAAGTGGTGGAGCGCATCCGCTTCGATGGCGCGTTTATGTTCGACTACAGCCCGCGTCCTGGCACGCCTGCCGCCGCGATGGAAAATCAGGTGCCCCGCCACATCAAGCAGGAGCGCCTGGAACGCCTGATTGCTCTGCAAAACCGCATCACCTGCGAGATTAACGCCTCGCAGGTTGGACGCGTGTTCGAAGTGCTGGTGGAAGGTCCCAGCCAGAAAGACCCCAGCAAGCTGGCAGGCTTCACCCGCGAAAACAAGATGATGCACTTTGTGGGCGGTCGCGAGCTGATTGGCAAGATTGTGCGCGTGCGCGCCGACGAGGCGCACCTGTGGGGTTTCTATGGAACCCTTGTGGAAGGTTGACGCCCCCGGGAACGGAGCCAGAGCGCCATCGTCAGAATGCCTGCAGTGTCTATCCCCACATCCATCGGGGTGGCGGTGCGCCCAGGCACAAACGACTGTTGCCACTCGTCCAGAAAGGCGCGCAGGATGCCTGTGATAATCGCCCAGCGCAACGCGACAGGGGGCGCTAAACCGAAGGTATCACAGAACATCCGATAGCCCAGACAGGTGAGGATCGCGAACCCGCAAAAATGGGCGCCCTTGCGCACCAGGAAGTTGAGGGCATGAAGCATTTCAGGGGTCATGCGCTCCGCCAGCATCGGATGAATGGCTTTCAGGAGCGCGATTAGCCACTCCGCAGAGTTTTCGGAACTGCCCACACGCGACGATAACACCACATAGAGCACAATCCATCCCAGCCATGCAGCCAGCCAGCCCCACCGTCTCATCGGACGATTCCTTTCGCCTGCGGTTTAAAGAGTGCGACCGTCAGAAAGAGCGCGCTCGCAATCAGTGCCACCGCCGCGCCTGGCGGAATCGGCTGCCACAGCGCCAGCCCGAACCCGCCCACAAGACTTATTGCGCCAAACAGCCCGCTGAGCGCCATCATCTGCCGAAAACTCTGGCTGAGCGCCCGCGCCGACGCCGCAGGCAACACCAGCAGCGCACTGATGGGCAGAATCCCCACGGCGCGCACGCCCACCGCCACCGCCAGCGACAACCCCACCAGAAACAGCGTCTCCACCAGCCGCACGGGCACGCCCTGTGCCTGCGCCAGCTCACGGTGAAACCCAATTCGAATCAATGGGCGTGCCAGCCCCAGCACCATCGCCCAGCCTAAACAGTCCACGCCAAACAGTCGCCAGAGGTCGGCAGGCTCAATTCCCAGCACATCGCCGAACAGCAACGCCTGAAGCGCCAGAGGCGCCTCCGTCAGGCTCACCAGCATGATGCCCAACGCCGAAACGCCCGTAATCGCCACCACCAGCAGCGTGTCGGGAGGCAGGGCTGTGCGACTCTGGAACCACGCAATCATCAAGGCGAACAGGGGTGCAGTCATCAGCAGCGTGTCCCCCAGTTGCCAACCCAGCACCACCGCCAGCGCCGCGCCCAGAAACGCTGAATGCGCCACCGCATCCCCAAAGTACGCCACCCGCTGGCCCACCACAAACACACCCAGAAACGGATAGAACGCCGTCAACAGCGCCATCGCAATCAACGCATACCGCACGAAGTCAAACTGAAACCAGTCCATCGTCCCCCGTATTATACTCTATGCTTGGTGAGAAGCAATTTCAGGAAAGCGCGCATGGCAGTTCTCGCCAACGGCTGAACCTGCTCTGTCGCAAGGATTGGCATTCCAGCTCGTGGCACGATCCATTTCGCCGCGTTCTGTTTGGCTCGCGGGCACGGGAACCGCGCCCCTACCCATGCCTGTACGGACGCGGTTCCCGCGTGCTGTTCCGCGAATTCCTTGTTCTTTGCGACAGAGCAGCTAAACCCGTTCCCAGGATACGAAACCAGCCTGTGCTGGCTAAAGTCGTTGGGGCATCTTGCCCCAAACACACGCAGGATGCGCGTGCGACTTCAGCCGATGCAGGTCGGCTTCGTATGATGGGAACGGCTTTAGCCGTCTGGCAAAAACACTTGCTGATTCCACAGCTTGCTCGTTTTCTATATCGCCCCTATGGGGGTTCCTGGCGACAAAGCAGATTCACCTGTCTTCTGAACAGCGATTTCCGCACGCTCTCAAATGAAGACCGAGAAACCCTTGCTCTGCGCAAGCGTCCAATCAAGGGTATACTTTTCACAGGAGGGTTCCAAAAACCATGCGCACAGTGGTCAGCAGTCTGCTGGGATTTGCGATGGCGCTGGCGGTGGCTCAGGATCCAGTCGAGACCACCTTCCAGTATAAGTTCAAAGAGCAGCAGCAGGAAAAGTATCAGACGACCGTTGAGTTGAACGGCAACCTGCCCATCCCCGGCGCCGCAGGGATGGCGGGCGTGCTGAAGCTCAATATGACCGTGTTTCTGAAAGTGGACAAGGTGGACGCCGAGAAGGGCGCGACGGTCCAAACAGGGCTGGAAGCCTTCGAGGCAGAGTTCAATGGGCAGCCGTTCCCCGTCGGGCTGGATATGGCAAAAAATGTGATTCCCGACTCCAGCGCGACGGTTCACCCTGCAGGGAAGATTGGCGGCATCAAGGGCGGCGGATTGATGGGCTTCCAGCTGCCCGGCTTTGACCCGCGCAACCTTGCCACCATGCTCGTGCCGACCGAGTTCCCCGACAAACCCCTCAAAGTGGGCGACAAGTGGCAGTTCGTGCGCACTTTTGGAGAAGGAGAGGACGCGCTTCGGGTTCCCATCACTGCCACTTTCGCAGGCTTTGAGGAGGTAGATGGAAAAAAACTGCTCAAAGTGACGCAGGAATTTGACTTGCCCATCGAGAGCTACCAGGACGCCTTCTACCAGCCGACCAAAGACAAAGAGTCCGCCGCTCGTGTTACGAAAGGCACCATGAAGGGCGCGATGACCCTCTGGTATCACCCGGAAGACGGCATTCTCTATAAGGGCGTTCTCAGTGCCAGCATGAATCAGACCACGGAGCCGATTAAAAAAGATGGCTCCGGAATTAAAGACTATGAGCGCGAGAGCTCACAACTCACTTTGAGCGCCACTATCGTGCGCAAGGAGACGACAACCGCGCATGCGGAGCAGGGGACTCTCATGCGGTAAACCATGGCAGGGGGTTCCCCTCCTCTTCGGGGGGAACCCACAGAAAACACAGCAGGGGGGATCCATCAGCCAATTGGCTCGCCCCCTGCTCACCATGCTCGCCGCGTTCTTGCTCTGGACAGTCGGTTCGGCCCAGATTCTCATCCCCCAGATTCGTCTGCCTGCTGAGCTGGCGCAAAAAATTAAGCCCAAACAGTCGGCTCCGGCGACGCCGCGCCCCAGCCAGAGTCGGCGCTCCACCTTTGAGGTGTTCCGCCAGATTCGCTCGTGGGACGATCTGGAGCGCGAGTTCCGCGAAACCGTAACCATCAGCGGGCGCAAAGTGATGGGGTTTCACCTCCACCGAGTGGAGGGCGACCTGAACTCGTTTCGCGACCAGAACTACTTCGGGCAGGGCGGTCAACGCTTCACGGACAATACCGACCTGTTCATCCGCGTGAACAAGTTTCTCGGTTTCCTCTCCCTCGACTGGCGCTGGAACAATCAGCGCTATCGGAACCCGTTTGACACCCGCATCACCTATACCTACGAGTCGCCCAACTTCAAGCTGGAGTGGGGCGATATTCAGGCAGTGCTTGGGGGCAACAATCCGCTGGTGGGGTTCAACCGCACATTGCGCGGCATGACCGCCTCCGCGCAGTGGGGGCAATTCAACCTGCGCTATCTCACTTCGGAGACCAAAGCGGGCGCGCGCACTATCACCATTCCCGGCAACGATAGCCCGGGACCCTACTACCTGCAAGGGAGCCAGATTGTGGATGGCTCCGAGCGCGTGCAGGTGGACGGCGTGGAGAAACGGCGCGGTGAAGACTATACAATAGACTACTACGCGGGAATTCTGCGCTTCCGCGACGGAATGATTATCCCCCGCACCTCTACAATCGTGGTGACCTACGAGACCTACGCCTACAACTCCCAGCCCAGCCGACTGGACGGCGTTCGGATTGAGACCAAACTTGGCAGAAACACGACCCTGGGAGTCAGCATGCTCCGTCAGCAGGCGCGCGCTCGCAGGGGATTGCTTACCCGCACTGAGCGCTTTGCAGGGCAGGGTGCGCCCAGCAACCCGTATGACCTGGAGTTCGTGCCCGCGCCCAACACACCCGTTCAAATTACCGTGGGCGGCGTGCCCCAGCAGGAAGGCGTGGACTACTACTTTGACCCCGTACTCCCCTACCGATTCTACTTCACGCGATTCATGCCCTCCAATCTCACGGTGATTGTAACCTATGTGCCGCTGCCTGATCCTGGCTCGACCATCGGGGGCAACCGTGAGGTGATGGGGCTGGATCTGGGCTTTTCGCTGGGCAAGCAGGGGAATGTGGTGTGGAACATCGGGCGCAGCCGCGCCGAAGCGCTCGGCAACACCCTGGAGGCAATCGCGCATGTGATTTCGGGGCGTTTCCAGTTCGGCAAACTCTCGCTGGATAGCACCTATCGCGCTATCCCCGCCGAGTTTATCGGTATCGAGTCGGTGGGTTTCCGTCGGAACGAGCAGGGGCATCAGACCAGCCTAACCTACGCGCTCAGTGCCAGCTCGCGCCTGCAGGCGTCGCTGAGCCAGTCGCGTGTTGCCTCACTCGCTACGGGCACGCAGTTCAGCACTGCCTACACCGATACCGAGTATCACACCCTGAGCTACTCTTACACCCCTGCCAGCGGCTTCAGTCTCACGCTGAACCGGGTCGGCTCTTCCGTGAACGCGCCCAGCAGCCGCTCCAATCAGGTGCGCCATTCGCTGGGGCTATCCCGCGCATGGAAGACGCTCAGCCTCCAGATTGGCTATGACCAGAGCGACTCCGAGTCGCGCGCACTGGGCAACCTCAACAGTTTCCAGAAGTATCAGATTCAGAGTCTCTCCTCGCGTGCGGAATGGCGCCTCAGCGAACGGTTCACCCTCTCGGCGACGGCGAGCCAGAGCCAGATCCGTCAGCACAATTCGCTGGCGCAAACTGGGGCGACCAGCACCCGCTCGCGAGATTACAGCCTCACCGCCACCTGGCAGCCGAGCGATCGGCTCTCTATCAACTACCGCTGGAGCGACCTCGATTCAGGCACGCTGGGCAGCGACTTTTTCAC
>CAZQPV010000075.1:0-11599 GCA_964595265.1 uncultured Fimbriimonadales bacterium | reverse complement strand
CTACAGCGTGGGCAACTTCGTTCACACGCCACGCTCGGCACGGAGCCGCAGGGCGCTTTTGCTACAAGCCGAGGTGGGGCGCGAGGGGGTTCGGTCGCTTACGGCGCTGCCTCTGTGGCTGGAAAACGGGCAGCCGCGGGCTGTGGGGGAGGCGATTAGTTTGTATCCGTGATTATTGCCGCCCTGACTGGAGACTTTCCCGTTGTCGCCGCAGCGCCTCCTCCTGAAGACGATGCATGTCTTCCTGACTGGGCTGCGGGAGCGAGATGGTAAATGGACTCTATCTCCTGCACGCTGAAGGTATCTTTGCGCTGCTGCAGGGCAATCCGCAAAATCTCCTGCACCTCTTCAGGGGTGTAGCGCTCCTCGTCTTTCCGCATGCCTTACACCCCCTCAAACAGCTCCCTGAGGGGCAGTTCAAAATCAGGCAGCAGCGGCGTGGTCAGCACATCGTTCTCGCTCAGCACCTGCACCTGCAAAGACGGCGTATAGCGATGCACCCCCCTGCGCTCTGGAAAAATCAGCCACACCTCCTGCGCGCCCGACTCAAAATACTCCCCCAGTTTCGCATAAATCTCCGCAGGGCGCTCCGAAGGCGAGACGATCTCTACCGCCAAATCAGGCGCGCCGTCAATAAAATCGGCGGGGATTTTGCCTTCAGGAAGGCGCGCACGCTCCATTATCGCGAAATCGGGCGAGCGGATGTTGCCCCCCACCATTCGAAACCCCGTGCTGGAGCCGAAAATCGGCTTCTCGGCAAGAAAGCGCGGTGCAATCAGGCTCATCAGCTTCGCTTCCAGCCAGCCATGCCGTCCACCTGTGGGCACTTGCCGTATCCTCCCGTTCACCAGTTCGTACTTGTAGCCATCACGGGGAAGATGCCGAAGGTCCTCTTCCGTGTAGCGCCGCTTGCGTCGCAAGCTCTGAACAGAGGTTGCCACAGTTTTTCACCCCTCTGTATGATACCCTGCTTCTGTTGCTACAAGTTCCAGCACCTTAATCACGGCGACTGTGATGTTGTCCTGTCCCCCTTCGGCGAGGGCGCGGTCTAACAGTTTCCACGCGGCGCGGCTGGGTGGCTCGGTTTTGAGAACCTGTTCAATCACCTCATCGGGAACCATGTCGGTCAGCCCGTCGGAGCAGAGCAGATACACATCGCCTGCCTGAATAGGGAATGTCTCTATATCGGGTTCCAGCATTTCGCCCTCGCCCACAACCCCCACTGCTTGTCGAATCACATTTTTGTAGGGATGGAAGCGCGCGGCTTCGGGGGTGAGAATCCCCTGCTCCACCCACTGCGCCACCAGCGTGTGGTCGCGCGAGAGCTGCTGAAACTTCTCGCCACGCAACCGATAGCAGCGGCTGTCGCCCACTTGGACCAGCATGCCTGTGTCCTGACGCAGGATCAGGGCGGTCAGGGTCGTGCCCATGTCGCGGCGGGAGGGGATTTTGCGTGCCATGTCGGCGATATACTGGTGCGCCTGGAGCACTGCCCGATGGGCGCACTCCTGCGCCTCGCCGCCGTGATGATAATAGGCGTATAGAAACTGGCGCGCCGCCAGTTCGCTGGCAATCTGCCCTGCGTTATGCCCGCCCATGCCGTCGCATACGACATAGGCGCTACCCCGCGCCGCCAGAAGTTCGGGTTCGTCAGGCTCGTAGAAATCAAACTTATCCTCGTTATTCTCGCGCACCAGCCCGATTTCCGAACGCACGGCAAGTTTGATGCGCGGCAAAACCCGCAACGGCTCGTCGGGTATCGGTAAAAGCTCTTCGCGCGTGAATTCAGCGGTAACCTCTTCCATCGCGAATTGGGTTCGCCTGCGATGGCGGGTTTCCTGCTCTGGCTGGCAGTGCTGAACTCTCCCGTGTTTGTTGCGTCTATAAGCACAGGAACCAAAATGGCACGCGATACGGTATCCTATTTATGGAGGAGCGGCTGTTTGGAGATCATCTCGGCGGAGACCCAGCTCATCGAACGAGCGAAACAGCAGGATGAGTCGGCGTTTGACCAGATTGTGAACCTGTACGCCGATAAACTATACAACTACATCGTGCGCATGCTGGGCAACCCGCACGACGCTGAAGATGTGCTTCAGGAAGTGTTCCTCCGCGCCTATCAGGGGCTACCCAGCTTCGATGGCAGGGCGAGCCTCAGCACTTGGCTGTTCCGAATCGCGCATAACCTGTGTATAGACCACTATCGCAGGCAGGAACGCCGGGTCAAAACCGTTTCTATCTATCAGGACAATTCTGACGAAGCGGACGAGGGAGCCGAAGAGTGGGAGTTTCCCGACACCCAGACACCTGACCCGATGCAGGCGGTGCTGGACAGGGAATTGCAGGAGGTCGTGGAGCGCGCTCTGGAAGACCTCTCGCCCAAATTGAGGAGCGTGCTGTTGTTGTATGATGTGGAAGGTTTAAGCTACGAAGAGATTTCACAGTCGCTTGGGATTCCGATGGGCACAGTGAAATCGCGCCTGCATCTGGCGCGTGCGGAAATCCAGAAAAAAGTGGCGGCGTATTTACGAGGTGAAACGATATGAACTGCAAGCAGTTTGAGCGGCAGGTCTGGGACTATCTGGAGGGGCGCCTGAGCGCCCCGGAGCGTGCGGCGTTCGAGACGCACCGGGCGCACTGCACGCACTGCCAGCGTGTATGGGACTCGGCACAGCGCACGGTGCAGGCGTTGCGCCAGCTCCCGCGATATTGTCCTTCGCCTGATTTTCGGGAGCGCTTGCAGGCGCGCCTGCAGCAGGCGTCGCCGACGCCTGCCCGCCCGCGTCTACGGCTGGGATGGAAGCCGCTGGCGCTGGCGCCCGCGCTGGGGCTACTGGTGGCGTTTCTCTGGCTCCACAACGAGCCGCAGAAGCCTATCACGAACCTGCCGCCCGACGCTGGTGGCACGGACGACTATACCGAGATGTGCCTGCAGCTCCACGAGAAACTGGAGACGGCGGAGTGGTCGCCCACCCCTGCTGCTTCGTATTGGGTGAACGCCGGGTATACACGATGAGAGGATTCTGGCTGGTGTGTGTGGGGTGTTTGCTTGGGAGCGCGTGGGGTCAGGAGAGCGTTGCGCGCTGGCTCCAGCGCGCCCTGCGAGCTGAACAGACCCTCGCCGTCGCCGGCGTGCGCCTGAACACCTTCCAGATGGGCGAGCGCACAGAGCAGATTCGGGAGCGGTTCTGGCGTCGGGGTGATCAGGCAATTCGAATTGAGGTGGTGGAGCCTGCCGCGCGGCGGGGCGAAGTGTTCCTCTATCGGCATGGGCAGTGGCTTCGCTGGCGCACGGGCGAGAAAGTCGCCTACGAAATCTCCCAGACGCCTTACCTTGCCTCTGAGCTGCTGAAGGTAGCAAGCCGCCTGATGCAGAACGGTTTTCTGAACGCCGAGTTTTTGCCCGACGAAACGGTGGCGGGGCGTAGCTGTGTGGTGCTGGCGCTGCGTCCCAATCGTCCGATACCGCCGCGTGGGCGTCCTGCGCCTCCGGGTTCCCCTCCCCGCCCTGGGGAGCAGGGGCGGTTCCCCCTGCAGGCGAAACTTTGGATTGACCGCGAAACCGGACTGGTGCTGAAACGCGAGATGCGGATACGCCCGGTCGGGGGTCTTATTCGCACGGAGCTGATTCGGGTTGATTTCGCACCTCGCCTGAACGACGATCTGTTTCGCTTGCCTGAAGGGGTGGCGGTGCGGAAGCTTCCGAGGCAAGCGTATCACTCCCTCGAGGAGGCGGAGCGGGCGGCTGGGTTTCCTCTCCGCCTACCTACTTATCTGCCCCCGAACACGGAATGGCAGCAGATTCTGGTTCATCGTCGCACGCCGCAGGAGAATCCGCTGGTGGCAATCCGATACACCAGCCCGCAGGGACGCTTCACCCTGTTTCAGGCTTATAAGCCGCGCGGCAGCACGCCGCTCAGAACCCCCAAAGGGCGCGCCCGTGCCTACTTCTGGCAGGATGGCGACTACTGGTTCGGCATCGTGGGCGACCTGCCACAGGAGGAGATGGAAAAAATCGCCCGCTCGATGGGGCGTTAGCCCTCTTCAGAGGGTTCTTCCTGTTGCGGGAACATCTGCCGCAGGGCGCCTCCAAGCACCCCGTTTACAAACCTGCCCGACTGCGCCGTGCTGTATTTCTTTGCCAGCTCTATCGCCTCGTTCACCACGACGGCAGGGGGCGTCTGGGGGTGATGGCGCAATTCATACATCGCCAGCCGCAGGATGTTGCGGTCAATCACCGCCATGCGGTCTATGGTCCAGCCTTTCGCGAACTGCTCAATCAAGGGGTCTAACTCGGTGGCGTGCCGGGCGCTGACGCCCAGCACCAAGTCGCGCACATACGCCTGATGCTCCGGCTCCAGATTGGCGACGCTCAACACCTCCTCAAGCGCCTCTTCGGGCGACTTGTTGGCGACCTCGATCTGGTAGAGCGCCCGAAGCGCCCACTCCCGTGCCAGGCGTCGCTGTGGCGGTTTCATCGCGTCCCTCCGGTGGGCAGCATTCCTTTCAGCAGGCGCGGCACAAACGGCGTGGAGACCCGACCCGCACGAAACTCTGGCGTCTGCACCAGCCGTATCAGGAAGTCGCGGTTCGTCTGCACGCCCTGAATGCGCACCTCGTGCAGGGCGCGCTCCAGTCGCGCCACCGCCTGCTCCCGATTGGGCGCATGCACGATAATCTTCGCCAGCAGGGGGTCATAGTAGGGCGGGATGCTGTAGCCTGTGTAGAGATGGCTGTCGATGCGCACGCCCGGACCGCCTGGTGGCGTCCACTCGCTCAGGCGCCCTGTGGAGGGGGTGAAGTCGTGTTCGGGAATCTCGGCGGTGAGCCGCGCCTCAATCGCGTGCCCGTGAATCGGGATTTGCTCCTGAGTGAAGGGCAGTCGCTCGCCCGCCGCGATGCGTATTTGCCACTGCACAATATCAATCCCTGTGATGGCTTCCGTGACGGGATGCTCCACCTGCAGGCGCGTGTTCATTTCAATAAAGTAGAACCGTCCGCCCCCGTCCATCAGGAACTCAATCGTGCCAGCGTTTTGATAGCCGACCGCCTGCGCGACTTTGACCGCCGCCTCGCCGAGTGCACGGCGAGTGGCGTCGTCCAGATTGGGCGCGGGCGCTTCTTCAATCATCTTCTGGTGGCGCGGGGTCTGGAGCGAGCATTCGCGTTCAAAAAGGTGTAACACCGTGCCGTGCGAGTCTGCCAGAATTTGCACCTCAATATGGCGCGGTTCGGGGATGTAGGTCTCCAGATAGACATCGGGCGAGCCGAACGCCGCCTGCGCCTCGGATTGAGCAATGCGCAGTGAGGGGATGAGATCTTCTTCACTGCGCACGAGGCGAATCCCGCGTCCGCCGCCCCCTGCCGCGGCTTTAATCAGCAGGGGGAAGCCAATCTGTCGCGCCGCCTGCACGGCTTCCTCTTCGCTACGGATGGGTTCGCGCGTGCCCGGCAGCACAGGCGCGCCTGCCTGCTCGGCTATCGCCCGCGCCAGCGCCTTGTCGCCCATTTTGGCAATTGCATCGGGAGGCGGGCCAATAAACCGAATGCCGTGCGCCTCACACGCGCGGGCAAAGCTGCTACGCTCTGACAGATATCCATAGCCCGGATGCACCGCCTCGGCACCTGTCATTAACGCCGCCATCACAATATGGGGGATATTCAGATAGCTCTCGGCGCTGGGCGGCGGACCGATGCACACCGCCTCATCCGCCATCTGCACATGGAGCGCGTCGCGGTCTGCCTCCGAATAGACCGCGACCGTCGCGATGCCCATCTCCCGACAGGCACGAATCACCCGCAGGGCTATTTCGCCCCGATTCGCCACCAGAATCTTGCGGAACATAGCGTGGAGCAATTGTACCGCATGGAGGGGGCGCGGGTCAGCAAATGCGATGTCGGAACTTCCGCCGCAGTTTCCCTCGTGTGCGAGAACTTCATGTTTGCGCCCGAACGAACAGGCAGTAGGGGCGCACCGCCGTGCGCCCCCACAAAAGCACCCCTCTCCCAGAGTCGTGAGCGAGAGGGCTAACACCCAGTTCCAAAGTTGAACAACACCGTCAGCAGGTCGGCATCGTCCACTGTGCCGTCGCAGTTCACATCCTCTCGCCCCAGGTTGGAGCCGCTATTACCAAAAGCGAACAACACGGCAAGCAAATCGGCGTTGTCTACACAGCCGTTGTTATCCACATCGCCGTTGTGCGCGGTGCAAGAAGGAGCGGTATCCAGCAAGAACGCCTCGTAGCGCCCCGTCGCCGCGTTCCAGCCCTGCCCCACGATGTAGCGCCCGTCAGGGCGGATGGCGGAGGCTGTCGTCAGCCTCGAACCGTCCGTGAGCAAGCTGGCGTAGGTAGTGTTCAGGTCTTCCATCCCGCCTGCTGATGTCCAGCGAAAGGCGTGCTCGAGACCACTGGCATTGCGTGCCCAGCCGACAGGGGTGGGTTTTTGAGAGGGGCGCCGCTTTTGAGTGCCCATGAAGCGTGCAGGAGAGCGCCTGCGCCCTGACGGCTAAAGCCGTTCCTGCGAAACAAAGCCAGCCTGCGCTGGCTCCTCGTAGCAGGGGCATCCTGCCCCTATCCACGCGCAGGGATGCGCGTGCTACTTGAGCGGTCGCAGGTCGGCTTCGTCTCATAGGAACGGCTTCAGCCCTCAGGACGCAAACGCTCTTGCGCCACCGCATGGCACGGTTTAGTCCCCCTTGCGGAGCCGCGGAAACCTCTTCTCAAGCGGGTATACTCTCCACAGGTCTCAACGAGGAGCGGGAGCGTATGCGATACGAGAGCCTTATAGACGCCATCGGCAAAACGCCGTTAGTCCGCCTGCAGCGATTGACGCGCCATCTGAAGCCTGCTATCTACGCGAAACTGGAGTATATGAACCCTGGCGGGAGCGTGAAAGACCGCATCGCGCGCCAGATGATTCTCCGCGCCGAACAGGAAGGCAAGCTCAAGCCCGGCGGCACGATTATCGAATGTACCTCTGGCAACACGGGCATGGGCTTGGCGATGATTGCCGCCCTGCGCGGCTACCGCACCATCTTCACCACGACCGATAAGCAGTCGCGCGAGAAGATTAACGCCCTCAAAGCGATGGGGGCGGAGGTGATTGTGTGTCCCACTGCCGTCGCCCCCGACGACCCGCGCAGCTACTACTCCGTTGCTCGCAAACTGGCGGAGGAGATTCCGAATGCCTTCTTCCCTAACCAGTACGAGAACCCCGCCAACCCCGAAGCGCACTATCTCACCACAGGTCCCGAAATCTGGGAGGATACCGAAGGACGCATCACCCATTTTGTGGCAGGGATGGGCACGGGCGGCACGCTCACGGGCGTGGGCAGGTATCTCAAAGAGCAGAACCCCAACATCAAGATTATCGGGGTAGACCCTGTGGGTTCCGTGTATTATGATTATTTCCACCACAAGCGCGTGGTGGAGGCGCGCCCCTACCTGGTGGAGGGCATCGGCGAGGACATCTTCCCCAGCACGATGGATCTGTCCATACTGGACGATGTGATTCAGGTGACCGACTGCGAATGCTTTCTGTGGGCGCGGCGGCTGGCGCGGGAAGAGGGCATCTTCGCGGGCGGCTCTACAGGTGCGGCGCTCTACGGCGCGCTCAAAGTCGCCGAGCAGGCGGGTCCCGACGACCTGATTGTGTTCCTCGTGCCCGATTCGGGCATGCGCGTGCTGAACAAGGTTTACAACGACGAATGGCTGCGCGAGAACCGCTGCTTCGAGCCGCAGGTAAAGCTCACTGCCCGCGATTTGATTGAAGCCAAGCGCAAACGCGGCGCGATTCGCGACCTGATTGTGGTGAATCCGCACGACACGGTGCTGACCGCCTTCCGCCTGATGGACGCGCAGGATGTGTCGCAGCTGCCCGTGTTTGAAGAGGGCGTGCCGATTGGGGTGATTCGGGAGGACGCGGTGATGCGCCTTGCGTTGCAGGGGCACGACCTGAGCCAGTTTGTGGTGCGTGAGGTGATGGAGCCGCCCCTGCCCATCCTGCGCCCCGACGCCTTCGTGGACGAGTTGACGGAACACATCCAGCGCGAGACCGCCGTGCTGGTGCTGACCGAAGAGGGGCGCTACGAGGTGCTGACCAAGTACGACCTGGTACACTCGCTGGCGCAGATTCTCAACCCGCAATCGTGAGGAGAGCCGTTATGCGATTCGCCACCCGTGCTATTCATGCTGGTATCGAGCCTGATCCGACCACGGGCGCCATTATGACCCCTGTCTATCTCACCTCTACTTATGTGCAGGAGGCACCTGGACAGCATAAGGGCTACGAGTATTCCCGTTCCGACCACCCCACCCGCGCCGTGCTGGAGCGCAACCTCGCTGCGCTGGAGGGCGTGGAGTATGGACTGGCGTTCGCCAGCGGGCTCGCTGCCGAAAACACCGTGCTGAACCTGCTTCAGGCGGGCGCCCATGTGCTGGCGACACAAGACCTCTACGGCGGCACCTATCGCCTGTTCCAGCGTGTGTGGGCGAAGTTCGGGCTGGAGTTTTCGTTTGTTTCTGGCGAAGACCCCGACACAGTGCGGCGTGCCTTCAAGCCAAACACGAAACTGCTCTGGATAGAAACCCCCAGCAACCCGTTGCTGAATATCGTGGACATTCGCGCGCTTAGCGAGGTGGCACACGAACACGGCGTGCTGGTGGTAGTGGACAACACCTTCGCCACGCCTTACCTGCAGCGCCCGATTGAGTTGGGAGCCGATATTGTGGTGCATTCCACCACCAAGTATCTGGGCGGGCATTCGGATGTGGTGGGCGGTGCGCTTTGTATTAAAGAGCGGGCGATTTACGAACAGCTCAAATTCTATCAGAACGCAGTGGGCGCCGTGCCTGGTCCGCTGGACTGCTTTCTGGTGTTGCGGGGGATAAAAACGCTCGCCCTGCGCATGCGCCAGCACTGCGAGAACGCCCAGCGGATTGCCGAGTATCTCGCCCAGCACCCGGAGGTGGAGCGGGTGCTGTATCCGGGCTTGCCCACCCACCCTGGACACGCGCTCGCGAAGCGCCAGATGGACGGCTTCGGCGGGATGGTGTCGGTCGTGCTGAAAGGCGGCATGGAGCGCGCCCTGCGCTTTATGCGTGCCACGCGCCTCTTTCGGCTGGCAGAGTCGCTGGGGGGCGTGGAGTCGCTGATGTGCCACCCCGCCACGATGACCCACGCCTCTATCCCACCAGAAGAGCGCGCACGGATCGGCATCTCCGACGCGCTGGTACGCCTCTCTGTGGGGATTGAGGACGCCGAAGACCTGATAGGCGATCTGGAACAGGCGCTTCGAGCCAGCCGTTGAGCGCTACGGCCAGGGGTAGTTGGGCGTCTCCACGCCGAACAGCAGAGCGAGCAGCGCCCACACCGCCGCCGAGAAAAACTCGCCGAAAATCAGCCCCAGAAAGAATGGGCGTGCCCGACGATAGAGCGCCATCCCCCCGTAGCGCAGCAGCGGCACCTTAATCAGCCACGCCACCAGCATCGAGAACCAGAGAATCACCACGCCCCAGGTCGCGCTCATAGCGAACCCCAGCGGATGGAACGGGAACCCCACCCACACCGCGCGCGCCCACGCCAGCAGTAGAGTCATCACAAACCCCAGCCCGAAAAAGAGCGGACGAAACGCAGGCACGGGCGTCTCCGCGCCGCCGCCCCCCATAAAGGGCGCATTCTCCTGAAAGAACTGAATTGGCTGGCGCTGGTAGACATACCCGTACAGATTCAACGCGCCGTACTCATACGGCAGCCAGAGCTGAAACACAAACGCCACGCCAATCGCCAGCGCAATCCCGCCCAGCAGCGTTTTGAGCAGGGTGTTGCGATGTAAGCGCACCTCGTCGGAGAGCTTCTGGGTGTCCAGATAGCCCGTGAGCGTGATGCCCCGCAGGTCGCGAAAGAGCATCGCATCCAGAAATGCCATCGCCGTGAGGTTGCGCGGGTTCAGCAGGGAGTATTTCTCCATCGTGATGACATCCATCGGTGTGAAACAACCTTCGGTAATCAGCAGTCCCCCTTCCGCCGTGCATCGCGCCATTACCAGCCCCTGCACCAGCAGGTAGATGGCGAACACGACCCCCGCCAACCACCAGTCCATCCCTGCCCACGCCGACCACGCCACAATCACCAGAAACGAAACGATCAGACCCCAGAATGCGACGCGATACGACATCAGCTCACTGCCTGGTGGGGGCGGAGGCGCCTGACCCGTCGCCACCTGCCAGATGTAGCGCAGGTGGTGGCGCGCCGAATAGAGAATGTAGAGCGCCACTCCGAAAAATGCGCCCGAACAGAGCCACTTGACGAACCCCGCCGTCGCCGCATGCTTCGCCGTCGTGTCAAATCCCAAGCCAAGCCCCAGAATCTCCAGCGCCTTGCTCAAGAGATAAAAGAACCAAAAACTGAACAACAGCTCCGTCGGGATGAGGAAGAAGAACCCCACCGCCGCGAAAGAGAAGTAGATGCTGAAAAAGGTTATCTGGTCGTACAGTGGGTTGACAAAAAAAGGCTTCAGGGGCAAGTTCAGCGGGATTTCGGGGAGCGTGGGGATGTTGCGGTGAAGACCGTTCAGTGTGAACACGAACAGTGGCACCAGCGCCCCAAACCAGAACACGCGGTTGCGAAAAAACTCGCCCTCACGCATCAGCTCCAGAGGCAGTTGCACCAGCGGGAACGAGAGGTGCTCGTTTTCGACCCATTGTTTACGCAACAGCACACTGATGCACAGAAAGGCGAAAAACACCGCCCCAATCAGAATCAGCCAGCGCGCGGTGGAGGCAATCCACGCTCCCCACGGGATGGAATGCCCGTAGGGCAGGCGCTGGTAAAAATGCCTCACCAGCGGCTCAGGCTGGGGCTGCTGCGGGTCCCAGGGCACCATTTCAGGGCGGATATGCGGAAAATAGAGTGTTTCCCAGCGGTTGCCTTCCGCGTAGTAGCTGACGCCGACCTGCGTGGGGATGAGGCGCTCCATCAGCCCGCGCGACGCCAGCATCGCCCCAAACAGCATCATCACGAACAGAATCGTCAGCTCTGGGGTGGTGAACGCCCACTGCCGACGGAGCTGCGCCAACCCCCGATTGAACAGCACCAGCAGAAACAGTAGCGCAATTACCACAGGGGGCAGCTGCATCATGCCAATCTGGATGGTCTGGGCAATCAGCTCCGCCGAAGCCACAATTACTGAGGTAAGCGCCGTGAGAAGCGACCCTGCTACGAGCGTGCGTCCGATGCGAATAGGGGTGCGCTCCGCTCCCGTGCCTCCGTGCAAACTCATCGGGGCAAAGGATTCCGCACGAGTGGGCGGATTCCTACTTCATATCTCCCCTCCCTCATTCAGAGGGAGGGGAGATATGTTAGTTGCAGTTGCCGGGGTCGTTGCGGTTGGGACAGTTGCGGCACCATGTGCCGTTAGCACGCTGAGCCGCGATGCCCCACAGGTTGAACTGTCCTTGATAGGGACCTGGTTCGCCCACATAGTAGAGGCGCGCGGTTTTGCCGTCCCAGGTCTGTACGGTGTTGTTGGGCGGGTCGGCGAGTCGCCCCTTGACTGTGCGCGCGTGCCCATCGACGAAGTTGGCAGGCGCCAGCTGGT
>CAZQPV010000074.1:0-11837 GCA_964595265.1 uncultured Fimbriimonadales bacterium | reverse complement strand
TTACCGTGCCGACCGTCGTGTTTCAATCCGCACCCGCCGTTGGGGCGGGTGCAACTTACGATTGGTGGTGATTACCGTGCCGACCGTCGTGTTTCAATCCGCACCCGCCGTTGGGGCGGGTGCAACGAGGACACGGGTGTTAAGGGGCTCAGTGTCGGTATGTTTCAATCCGCACCCGCCGTTGGGGGCGGGTGCAACCGAGCGCTGCGGATGCCACTCCACCTCGTCTGTCAGTTTCAATCCGCACCCGCCGTTGGGGGCGGGTGCAACTTGAGCTACGCACAAATTTTACCCTCTCCGGACGGCGTTTGTCGCCAGGTGGCGGTTTCGGGCGAGCGATTTGAACTCACCCGTTTGCGCGTACCTCCTGCATGATTATACCCCACTTGGGGTACGCGCAGGGTATTTAGCCACGCTAAAGAATCGCCGTGTTTTCTGATACGCGCTGGGGACTTGCCGACGCTACGGGCGGAACGCCGCAAAGAACCGCTCAATATCGTCCCACGCAATCGCCCCTCAGGCAGGAAACGCTCTCCCCCTGCGTAATAATTCTTATGGGATGAATTCGCTGTTGATTCTGGCGGGTAGTCTGATCTTGTTTGTGGTCGCCTATCGGGTGTATGGGCGCTATCTGGCGACGAAGGTGTTTCCGCTGGATGACCGCTGTCCGACGCCTGCGCACACCCAGCGCGACGGGCGCGATTTCGTGCCTGCGCCGCCCCTGATAGTGTTTGGACACCATTTTGCTTCTATCGCGGGGCTGGGACCGCTGCTGGGTCCAGCGATTGCGATTATATGGGGCTGGGTTCCTGCGCTGTTGTGGATTGTGTTCGGCTCTATTCTGGTGGGGGCGGTGCATGACCTGGGATGCCTTTACAGTTCGATTCGCAATCGGGGGCGCACGGTGGCAGACCTTGCGCGAGATGTGGCGGGTCAACAGGCGCGCGTTCTGTTCCTGGTGTTCGGAATCTTTGCGATTGGGCTGGCGATGGGCGTGTTCGTGATAAATGTTGCCGACCTGTTCGCGCCTGGCAAGGAGGGGGTGCATGTCTCGGAGGCTGTGCTACCCAGCGTCATGCTGATGGTTCTGGCGGTGGCGATGGGGGTGCTGTTCTACTGTTATCGGCTCCCGCTGGGCTGGATGACGGCGATAGGGGTGGTGTTGAGCCTCTATTTTGTGTGGCTGGGGGTGCGCATGCCGATTACCGCCCTCGGGGGTTGGGAGCTGACCCCCGACCGCTGGACCTATCTGTTGCTCGCCTACGCTTTTACTGCGTCGGTGTTGCCAGTATGGCTGTTGCTCCAGCCGCGCGACTATCTGAACTCGTTCCAGCTCTTTCTGGGGATGGGTTTGTTGTTTGCGGGCGTGCTGGTGGGCGGATTTGAGTTGACGGCGCCTGCGGTGAACCTCTCGGCAACAGGCTTGCCGCCGCTGTTCCCGATGCTGTTCATCACGATTGCATGTGGGGCGGTTTCGGGGTTCCACTCGCTGGTGGCGTCGGGCACGACCTCGCGCCAGCTGGATAAGGAGTCGCATGCTCTGCCTGTGGGCTATGGGGGCATGCTGACCGAGGGCGTGCTGGCGGTGCTGGCGTTACTGGCGGTGGGTGCAGGGCTGGGCGCCGAATGGAGCGCACGCTACACCGACTGGCTCGCGGCGGGCAAAGGCGCGCTCAGCAATTTCGTGCAGGGCGCAGGTACATTAGTGAGTGCGGTGGGCATCCCGCTCGAAGTGGCGAAAGTGTTTGTGGCGACGGTCGCGGTGGGCTTTGCGCTGACCACTCTGGACACGGGCGCGCGCCTGATTCGCTACAACCTGCAGGAGCTGGGGCGCGCCTGCAACCTGCGCTTGCTGGAGAACGCCTACCTCGCCACAGCGCTGGCAGTGGGGCTGATAGGCTTCTTCGCATTACTCAAGGCGCCCGACCCTGTTACAGGGCAGATGCGCTCGGTGGGGGCGATTCTGTGGCAACTGTTCGGCGCGTCCAACCAGCTGCTGGCGGGGCTGGCGCTGCTGGTGGTGACGCTTTATCTGCGCTCGCTGGGACGCCCTGCCCTCCCCACCGCCATCCCGATGGGGTTTATGCTCGTCGCCACGCTGACCGCGCTCGCCCTGAGCCTGCGCGACTTCTGGAATCAGGGCAACTGGCTGCTGTTCGGGTTCACGCTCGGAATTCTGGGGCTTGCGGTGTGGCTGGCGCTTGTGGGAGCGCGCCAGATGGTCGGGCGTTCCCCCGTGTCGGTATCGGAGGAGAGGACTTGAAATTTAGCCACGCTAAAGGGTATATTATTGGAAAATGGAGACCCAAACGATGTCCCGAACGACGCGCAGGCAGGGAGCGCAAACTCCCACTGTGCTGATTGTCGGCAACCCGAATGTGGGCAAAAGCGTGCTGTTCCACCGCCTGACAGGACGCTATGTTACGGTGTCCAACTATCCGGGCACGACGGTGGAGATAGAGCGTGGCACGATGCGCCACAGGGGGCATCGCTACACGGTGGTGGATGCGCCGGGGCTGTATTCGCTGATGCCCATCACCGAAGAAGAGCGGGTTGCCCGACGGATGCTGTTTCTTGAGCCACCCGATCTGGTGCTTCATGTGGTGGACGCCAAAAACCTCTCTCGCTCGCTCCCGCTGACCCTGCAGCTGGTGGAGGCGGGGTTCGAAGTGGTGCTGGTGCTGAACATGATGGACGAGCTGGAGCGGGCGGGGCTTCAGATTGACACAGAGCGCCTTGCCCAACATCTGGGCATCCCTGTGGTTCCGACGGTCAGCGTGTCGGGCGCGGGCATCGAGGCGCTGAAGGAGCTGATTCATGAGCGTCTCTCCGCCCCCACTTATCTATCCGCCTGCGATTGAGAACGCGATTGAGCGAATCGCTTCGCATTTGCGGGGCGACTACGCGCTCGGCAAGCGCACGCTCGCGCTCCTGCTGCTGCAGGAAGACGCCGAAATCTGGGATCTCGTTCAGTCTCAGGAGTCACCGCATACCCTCCAGCACATCCGTGCGATTGTGCAATCCGTTCAGAGCCAGCTGGAGCAGCCACTGGACTGGACAATCGAGCAGCAACGCCAGCAACTGAGCCAGCAGATTAGCCAGCAGGTGATGCAGGTCACTAACCCCACGCGCCCCAACACCCTCGCCGAATGGGTCGGCTGGCTCTGTATGAACCCGTGGACGGGCTTTCCCATTTTGGCGCTGGTGCTCTATTTTGGGCTTTATCAGTTTGTGGGGGTGTTTGGCGCGGGCACGGTCGTCGGCTGGATTGAAGAAGACCTGTTTGGGGGCATCATTAACCCTGCAGTGGAGTCGTTTGTGCGGAGCGTTGTCCCCTGGGCGCCTTTGCAGGAGTTGCTGGTGGGCGAGTACGGCGTGTGGACGCTGGGGATGACCTACGCGATTGCGCTCATTTTGCCCATTGTGACTTTCTTCTTTCTGGTATTCGCGATTATGGAGGACACGGGCTACCTGCCGCGCCTTGCGATGTTGATAGACCGCGCGTTTAAGGCGCTGGGGTTAAATGGGCGCGCGGTGATTCCAATAGTGCTGGGGTTCGGGTGCGACACGATGGCGACGGTCGTAACCCGTGTGCTGGAGACGCCACGCGAGCGCATTTTGACCACCTTTTTGCTAACGCTGACCATTCCATGCTCGGCGCAGCTGGGTGTGGTGATGGCGTTGCTGGCGCGCTATCCGTTTGGGCTTCTGTTGTGGGCGGGGGTGCTGGTGAGTGTGTTTCTGGTGGCGGGTTGGATTGCGGCGCGGGTGCTGCCGGGCACGCCGATGCCATTTTACATGGAACTGCCCCCGATGCGCCTGCCGAGCCTGAGCAATGTGTTGCTCAAGACCCTTGCACGGCTCCACTGGTACTTTCTGGAGGTATTGCCTCTTTTCCTGCTGGCGAGCGTGCTGATCTGGATTGGGCAGTTGACAGGGCTGTTTGCGCTGGCTCTTCGCGTGATTGCGCCGATTACGGCATGGCTCGGCTTGCCAGAGCAGGCGAGCGTGGCGTTTCTATTTGGCTTCTTCCGTCGCGATTATGGCGCGGCGGGCTTGTATGACCTGCAACAACAGGGCATTCTCACGGGCAATCAGGTGCTGATAACCGCGGTGGTGCTGACCCTGTTTGTGCCCTGCGTGGCGCAGTTTCTGGTGAGTATTAAGGAACGCGGCTGGAAAACCGCGCTGGCGATGTTTGGGATTGCGCTGAGCGTGGCGGTGCTGGTGGGCTACCTTGTGAGTCGGATTTTGCAGGTGGCGGGGGTGAACCTGGGATGACCTGTGGCATGTGTGGGCGTGAGATGACCGACGAGGGCATCGAGAAGGCGTGTCGAGGGTGTGCGGCGTTTGGGGGGTGCCGCATGGTGAAATGCCCTCACTGTGGCTACGAGCAACCGCAACAGCCGGGGTGGCTCAAATGGCTGGTCGAGATGGCAAAGCGCAAGCAGGAGACGAAGCGGTGATTTCGCTGAACGCTTTGAAGCAGGGCGCCAGCGCCCGTGTGGTGCAAATCCGCCACGATTCGCAGGGGCACTGGCGCAAACTGAGCGCGCTGGGCATCGTGCCTGGCGCAACCGTCCGCATGGTGCAGCGTTTCCCCACCTTCGTGGTGCAGGTGGGTTATACGCTTGTGGCCATCGATAACGAGTTAGCCTCGCAGGTGCAGGTGCATCTGGAATAGCCTACCAGATGTCTTCCAGCGCGTCCCGAAGGAGTTGATAGGCGCCGACGATGCACGCGGCAGCCACGGCTAACGCAATCGCAGAAAGCATACTGGCAACACCTCCCCTGAAGAGTTTTTCCAGAAGAGTTCTTCCCGTTGGGGAGGCGGTCGCTCTAAAGGGTTTTACGGGTTTTTGGCGTGTGGTTGGCACAGAAGCGCTATCAGCGCCTTTTGCGTATGCAGGCGGTTTTCTGCCTCGTCCCACACGGCGGATTGCGGTCCGTCCAGCACGGCGTCGGTGATTTCTTCGCCCCGTCGCGCAGGCAGGCAGTGAAGCACAATCGCGTCGGGCAGGGCGTGGCGCATCAGTGCCTCGTTCACCTGGAACGGCGCGAACTGGCGCATGCGTATCTCGCGCTCCGTTTCGAAACCCATCGAGACCCACACATCGGTGTAGACCACATCGGCGCCTGCAACTGCCTCAACAGGGTCGTGTGTGAGATAGACCGCGCTCCACGCGCGCGCCTGCTGTAGCACATCGGGGTCGGGTTCATAACCTTCGGGTGTGGCGACGCGCACACTATGCCCCAGCAGCGCACTCAGTAGCATGAAGCTGTGGCACACATTATTGCCATCGCCCACCCATGCAACGGTCAGGGGGCGGTTGCCTTTATACTCTTCAATCGTCATCCAGTCCGCAAGCGCCTGGCAGGGATGCTCATGGTCGCTGAGGGCATTAATCACAGGCACGCCTGCGAACTGCGCCAGTTCGTGGAGCACCGGGTGATGAAACACGCGAGCGATAATGCCCTGCACCCAGCGCCCCAGATTGCGCGCGATGTCCATCACCGCCTCGCGCTTGCCCATCTGAATATCGTTCTGGGTGAGGTAGACGCCATGCGCCCCCATCTGGTACAGCCCAACTTCCAGCGTGACGCGCGTGCGGAGCGAAGGCTTCTCAAAAATCAGCGCAAACGCCGTGGGACGCTCGAACCGGAACAGTTCACAGCCCTGCTGGGAGGTGCGTTTCATCGCGTGCGCCAGATCCAGCACCGCGCGCGCCGTCTTCGGGTTCAAATCGGTGATGGAGAGAAAATGCTGTGGCGGCTCGTTCGTCTGCCACACCTGCAACGCCTGCTCCCATGTCATGCGCGATAGGATACCCCAATACAGGGTGCTTTGCCAACAGAATTTGCGCTTGCGCCCTGCGTGGGGGTATACTTACTCACCAGTCAAGTCAGGAGGTTAGAGCAATGCCGAAAATCGAGAAAAGCGTGCAGGTGAATGCGCCCGCCGAAAAGGTGTTCGAAGTGCTCCAACAGACCGAAGCGTTTCCCCAGTTTCTGCCCCATGTGAAGGCGGTGTCAGTGGTGGAAAACGCACCGCCCGATGTGGTGCTGGACTGGGTGGTGATTGCCCCCGGCGTGGGCATGGAGGTGCGCTGGCGTTCGCGCCACACCGTGGACGAAGCTTCGCGCACCGTGAGCGTCAAGCCAGAGGGCGACGCGCTGGTGCAACTGCGCGGCGCATGGCGCGTGGAACCCGCCGAGAACGGAAGCCAGCTCACCGCCACACTGGACTATGAAGCCAAAGTGCCTCCCATGTTCGCCGGGATTGCCCAGAAGGCGGTGGATGAGATTATCACAGGCTGGCTGAATGGATTCAAAGCCCGAGCGGAGGGTTAACCGATGGCGCGTGTGGAGCTGGAGCAGGTCATTTACGCCCCTGTGGAGGTGGTGTACGCCGTCGCGCGGGACGCGGAAGCGTTCCCTCAGTTTATGCCCGATGTGAAGTCGGTGCGGATTCTGGAACGCTCGGAAGATGGCGCACGCACGCTCACCGAATGGGTCGCCTACGCCTCCCAGCTCAAACTGCAGGTCAAGTGGATTGAAGAGGATCTCTGGAACGATCAGGAGCGTACATGTCATTTCCGTCAGGTCAAGGGCGACTACGACCAGATGCAGGGCGTGTGGCGGTTTGAGCCGCATCCTGAGGGCACGCGCTTCAAGTGCGTGCTGGATTACGAGCTACGGGTGCCCCTGCTGGGCGCGATCGTACAGAAAGTGGTGCACCACCTCGTGCAGCAGAATTTGAAGGGGATTATGGACGGTATCAAGCAGCGGGCGGAGGCGGTGGCGCGTGGCGCCTGAACCCCTCAAAGCGCTGCTACAGGCAGTTGCGGAAGGCAGGATTTCCCCAGAGCAGGCGCTGGAGCAACTCCGTCTGTGGCCCTACGAGTCGGTGGAGTTCGCCCGAATCGACCACCATCGCGCCCTGCGTAAGGGGTTCCCCGAAGTAGTGTTCTGCACAGGCAAAACGCCCGAACAGGTGGCGGAGATTGTAGCACGGCTGATACCACACGGGCGCGTGCTGGCGACCCGCGCCACGCCAGAGCAATATGAAGCGGTGCGCCAGCGCGTGCCTGAGGCGGTCTATCACCCCGAAGCGCGCGCCATTCGCGTGGGCGACCTACCTGATGTCCCCGAAACACCCTACGGCGTGGTGGTTTCGGCAGGCACGGCAGACATCCCGGTGGCAGAAGAGGCAGCGCTGACGGCGCGCATGATGGGCGTCTCGGTGCGCACCCTGTACGATGTGGGCGTGGCGGGTCTCCATCGCCTGCTGGCGCATCTGCCGATGCTCATGGACGCACGGGCGATTGTGGTCGTGGCAGGCATGGAGGGTGCGCTGCCCAGTGTCGTGGGCGGGCTGGTTCCGTGCCCCGTGATTGCCGTGCCTACCAGCGTGGGGTATGGGGCGCATTTTGGGGGGCTGGCGCCGCTGCTGACGATGCTCAACACCTGTGCGCCTGGCGTGAGCGTGGTCAACATCGACAACGGCTTTGGCGCGGGCTACTGCCTCGCGCTGATGGTGAAACAGCCTTAGGACACTCTGAAAAGACCTCAGTGGGTATCCTCATGGTGTGCAGGCGGATTTGTTTGGAGAGATAGCCCAGTCGGCATTGCCGTTAGCCACACGCATGCGCCCCCGCACGCTGGAGGAGTTCGTGGGGCAGACCCACCTGCTCGCGCCTGGTATGCCTCTGCGTCAGGCGATCGAGCAGGGCACGCTCGGTTCGGTCATTCTGTGGGCGCCGCCGGGCTGCGGTAAAACCAGCCTCGCCTACTTGATTGCGCACTATTCCAACGCCTTCGTGGAGAGCCACAGCGCGGTCTCTATCGGGGTGAGCGAAATTCGCAAGATTGCCGAGCGCGCCCGCCAGCGCCGACGCACCACCGGGCAACCTACCCTGCTTCTGCTGGACGAAATTCACCATTTCAACCGCACCCAGCAAGACGCCCTGCTGGGCTATCTGGAGGACGGCACTTTTACGCTCGTTGGCGCCACGACCGAGAACCCCTTCTTTATCCTCGCCAACGCACTGCTCTCGCGGGCACGTGTGCTGACCCTCAAACCCCTCAGCGAAGACGAACTGGGCATTCTGATTGACCGCGCTCTGCAAGATGAAGCGCGCGGGCTGGGCGCACGCCGCCTGAAGATTGCGCCCGACGCCAGAGCGCATCTCATCCGCACAGCGAATGGGGACGCACGGCTCGCGCTGAATGTGCTGGAAAGCGCCGCCATGCAAACTCCCGAAGGCGGCACCATCACGCTGGCTGTAATTGAGCAGCTCCTGCAGAAGCCGTTTGTGCGCTACGACCAGCAGGGCGACTATCATTACGACACCATTTCGGCGTTTATCAAATCGGTGCGCGGTTCCGACCCCGACGCCGCGCTCCACTATCTGGCACGGATGCTGGAAGCGGGGGAGGACCTGCGCTTCATTATGCGCCGCCTGCTGATCTTAGCCAGCGAGGATGTGGGGAATGCGAACCCGCTGGGGCTGGTGGTGGCGTCGGCAGGGGCGCAGGCAGTGGAGCGCGTCGGCATGCCTGAAGCCCAAATTATTCTGGCGCATGTTACAACCTATCTCGCCGCCAGCCCGAAAAGCAACGCCAGCTATGTGGCGCTCCAGCGCGCCCTGCACGATGTGCGTACCCTGCCGCTGACCCCCATCCCCATGCACTTGCGGAACGCGCCCCACCCCGGCTTGAAAGCGCTGGGGCACGGCGAGGGCTACCTCTATCCCCACGACTTCCCCGAAGGCTGGGTGGAGCAACCCTATATGCCCGAAGGCGACTGGAACCTACCCTACTACGAACCGACGGAGCATGGTCATGAGGCGCGAATCCGCGCCTTTCTGGAGCGCTTGAAAAAGCATGCGCCTTCAGAAGACTAAGGCATGCTCTGAGGAGGCTTGCTGTTTTCTACCCAGTGAACCACTGCTTGCCCCACCGCCACCAGCATTAAGCCGAACCCTGCCAGCACCTGAAGCCAGTTGCCCACCTGCAGCTCCGCGTAAGTGTAGGTGGCAAAATAGATTGCCAGCGCTACCAGCAGCACCGAAACAGTCCATGCTGGGGGATGGCGCTGTCCCATCCCGACAGCGCTGACACCACACAAAAGCCCCACAAACACCCACGCCACCTGATCCACCTGTCCCAGTTCCCCCAGCGGCGCACCAAACCATGTGCCCAGCGCCTTGCTCAAAAAATAGAGGCTCAGCCCATAGGCGAACAGAATCAGCAGGCGGTGGCGAATCGGCGGCACGAAAAAGCCAATCCCTATCAAGAGCATTATCAGCAGGGCGTGGCGGCGGAAGAAGGGCACCTCCTGCAAGAAGTAAGCCGTTAGGACGCCCGCGACTGCGGTCAACAGGGGCAGCCAGCGGAACCGCCATGCATCTGAGCGCAGGAAAGCCTCTCTCATACGGGCGTGTGCAGATCGCTCAGGCGCTGTTCTAATAGTTGAAGCGCGGCGCGTGCCACCTCAATCTGGGCGCGCACCGATTCGGGCGCCGTGCCGCCGTAACTGGTGCGGGCGCGCATGGACGCTTCAGGCGACAACACGGTCAGCGCGTCTGAATCAAACAGGGGCGAAAACTGGCGCAGAAACTCCAGGTTCACCGATTCCAATCCGATTCCTTGCTGAATGCAAGCGCGCACCACCTGCCCCACCAGATGATGCGCCTCTCGAAACGGCATGCCCTTGCGCACCAGATAATCTGCCAGATCCGTAGCAGTGGAGAAGTCGCCCTGAAGCGCCTCCCGCATACGCGCGGTGTTCCACTCGGCGGTCTCCAGCATCGCGCGCATCAAGCGAACCGAAGGCAGCAGAATGTCCACTGTCTGAAAGAGCAGGGTCTTGTCGTCCTGCAGGTCGCGGTTATAGGTTAGGGGCAACGCCTTGAGTAGCGCCAGCATCCCCGTGAGATTCCCGATTGCCAGAGCGCTCCGCCCGCGAATCAACTCCGCAATATCGGGGTTCTTCTTCTGGGGCATCATGCTGCTGCCTGTGGTGTAAGAGTCCGCAAGTTCCACGAAGCCGTATTCGGGCGTACTCCAGAGGATGAGCTCCTGCGCCAGGCGACTCAGATGGAGCATCGTCAGGGCGCCCACGAACAGAAACTCCGCCACGAAATCGCGGTCGGAAACGGCGTCCATGCTGTTCGGGGTGGGCATGTGGAAGCCCAGCTCGTTGGCGGTCAGCTCTCTATCAATCGGGAACGAAGTGCCTGCGAGCGCGCCAGAACCGAGCGGGCAGAAGTTCATGCGCTCCGTCGCCTGATAGAGCCGCTCCATATCGCGCAGGAACGCCCAGCAGTGCGCCATCATATGATGCCCCAGCGAAACGGGCTGTGCATGCTGCTGATGGGTCAGCCCCGGGAGCAGGGTTTCGGTATGCTCCTCAGCAATTTCAATCAGCGTTTCGCAAAGCCAGTAGAGATGGTTTGCCAGTTTGAGCGCCATCTCCCGCAACCAGAGGCGCAGGTCGGTGGCGACCAGGTCGTTGCGGCTGCGCCCGGTGTGCAGTTTGCCCGCCAGAGCGCCCACCTTCTCGTAGAGGCGCTGCTCGATGGCGGTGTGAATATCTTCCGTTTCGGCGCTGGGCATCCATCTGCCGTTCGCTATCTCATCGTGGATTTCCAGCAGGGCGCTAATCAGGGTGTTCGCCTCGTGGGGGCTGATAATCCCCTTGATGCCCAGCATGCGCACATGGACGAGGCTGGCCTCGATGTCTTGCTTCCAGAGCCGAATATCCACAGGCAGGGAATGAGAGTAGGCAAACGCATCGGGCGCCAGTTCCTCTTCAAAGCGCCCACCCCACATCTGATGGTGTTCGTGGTGTTCCATCGCTCAAGGGGGGATTATACCTGAGAGCAGGGTACAATCTTTGCCGATGAGTGCGCCAGCTGCCCTTGATTCGCCCGAGGCGATTGCGCAGTGGTTAGCGGAACAGCGTCAGGCGCTGTTCGAGCAGTTAGCAGCGTCCGAGCAGAACATTCGCCAGTGGATGCGCCAGCACGCCGATTTGATGGATACCGCGCTGAACGCGCTCTACACGCTGGCGTATCAACAGACGGCTTCGGAGATGGGCGAACCTGCCCAACCGCCGCTGGCGTTCCTTGCCACAGGCGGCTACGGACGCAGGGAGCTGGCGCCCTATTCGGATATTGACCTCACTTTCGTGCCCCTGAACGACCACGACCCGTTCACCGAGCGGCTGGTGAAGCGCCTGTTTCAACTGCTGATGAGCGTTTTTTACACGCATGCCCGCCTCAAGGTGGGCTACGCCTACCGCCTGATAGAGGATTGTGAAGCGCTGGACGACAAGACGCGCACGGGATTGCTGGAGATGCGCCGAATCGGGGGCAACCCGCAGGTCGCAGAGGCGTTCCAGCAAGCGTTTTGGCGCACGCTGGACCCGACAGGCTTCGTCCTGGAACGGTATCAGGAATATCAGGCGCGCTGGCAGAAGCAGGGCGAGGGGGTCTTGCGCACGGAGCCAGACCTCAAGGAGGGGCGCGGCGGCTTACGCGACCGCCACACCCTCAACTGGATGGCGCAGGCGCGGTTCGGCGTGACGCCCGACCATGCGCTGGAGACCCTAATTGCGGAAGGGTTAATCCACGCCGACGACGCCGAAGCGCTGGAACACGCCACCCGGACGCTTCACTGGTTCCGGGCGATGCTCCACTGGCTGGGGGGCGAAGCGCGGGAGCAGCTCACGCTGAGCAAGCAGGAGCGCATCGCGGAAGGGCTGGGCATCTCTCGCGAGGCGCTCGCGAAAAAGCTCTACCCCGCGCTGGAGACGCACGCCCGCCTGACCC
>CAZQPV010000073.1:0-11938 GCA_964595265.1 uncultured Fimbriimonadales bacterium | reverse complement strand
CGCAGGAACACCACCGCGTGGTCAAACGCGGTCGCGGTCTCCAGCGGCTGCTGGTGCATAATCCCGTACAGATAGTTGGCATAGGCGCTGATAAAGGTCACCAGAATCAACACCGACCAGAGCGGCGCGGTGGAGCGCCCCTGACGCTTGCGCAGCTGGATACCGTACGCCAGACCCAGAATCCCTAAATCGATTCCTAATGCCTGCACATAGCCCCAATAGAGGTTGCCGCCCTCCAGCGTGCTGAAGGTGTACGCCACATGGTGGACACTACCTGCCAGCACAAAGAGCGTCACCAGCACCAGCAGCGCCGTGGATAATGGCATGTCCTTGAGTTGATATCGCATATGAAAAACCTCCCTGTTCAAACTGCCCCAGCCGTTTCCTGTTTCGGGGGGATGAAGAAGATTCCTTCTGGGGAGGCGGAATCCTGCTGTTTAAAGGGGCATTTTGACGGGCAAAAAGGTGAGCGCCAATCGAAGCAGGCTTTTGAATCGCAGGGGATAGAGCTGGAGCGACTTGAGATAGGCGCGTCGAGCGTTGCGTCGGTCGTCAAAAAGTGCGTAGTTCGTGCCGAGGCAGGCGTAGGAATGGGCGAGGGCAAGGCGCATGGCTCGGTGGCTGTTCGCGCGTTGCCAGAAGAGCGCCTCACGGGCATGAATCGCTTCGGAGCGCACCTTGATTTCGTCCATCCGCATCTTGTCATGGCGGTGGCAGGCGTTAGTTGCATGCACGCGGTAGAGGGTCAGCGGCTCGTCGATAAAACCAATCTCATAGTGAAGGGCGATTCGCAGCCACATCTCCCAGTCGCCCAGCCCGTAGAGGTCTTCACGGAACCCGCCCAGTTTTTCGAAGCATTCGCGACGGATCATTGCTGACGAGGGCACAATCCGATTGTAGCGCACGAGGTCTTCAATCGGGTTGGGACCAGTGGTACGGGGCCATGGATAGCCCAGAGGGTTCTGGGACAATCGGTTCCCGGCGCCGTCGATGAAGTAGCCGTAGGTGTGAACCAGTCCCATGTGCGGATTCGCCTCCAGCATAGCGACCTGCTTCTCGAGTTTCTGGGGGAGCCACAGGTCGTCGGAGTTGAGAATCGCGAGGTATTGTCCCCGTGATTCCGCAATCAGGCGATTGAGTGTGGCGTAGGTGCCGCAGTTCTGTTGGGTCAACAGGCGGATTCGGCCTCCGTAAGAGCGAAGCAGGTCTACCGAGCCATCGGTACTGCCGTCGTCCACCACCACGATTTCGTAGTCGGTGTAGGTCTGTTCGAAGACGCTCTGGAGCGCAAGGGAGAGATAGGGCGCGTGATTATAACTGGGGATGAGGACGCTGACCGCTGGCATAGGTTATGATATCAAGGGGAAGGCATGCGCCTTCCCCTGCGGTTGTCTTAAGGCATTCGGAACATCACCAGTTGATGGAACACGCGCTCTTCGACGACACGCTTGATTGACAGTCGCACCATCTGTCCTGATGGGATGCGATTCAGCACGCGTTCCAGGTCTTCGGGTGTGCGCACAGGTATGCGGTTCACGCTGAGGATTACATCGCCGCGCTGGAGTGCTTCGCTGGCGGGGCTGTCGGCATCGACGCTCTCTACATAGACGCCTTCGGCGCCTACGCGCTCACGAAGCGGCGCGGGGATTTCGCCGACTCGCAAGCCCAGTTTCTGCAGGGCGTTCTGTTGAGGGGTTTTGGCGACTTTGGAGGTGTCGGTCTCGGTGTCCTCAGGATGTGTGCCGAGCGTCGCGTTCAGAGTCAGGGTTCGCCCCTCGCGCACGACTTTGAGCGTAACGCGCGCGTTGGGACCTTTTTCCGCAATCGCGTCGCGTAGCGCTATCTCGTTCTCTACGGGTTTGCCATCGAACTCCACAATCACATCGCCCGGCTGGATCCCAGCGCGCTCTGCAGGTGTGCCTGCTTCCACTGCCTCGACCAGAACCCCGTTTTGCACCTTAAGTTCCTCGCGCAACTCTGGGGTTAGGTCGCGCAAGCCGATACCCAGGTAACCGCGTTTGTAGCTGCCCTCTTCCATCAATCTTTTGACAATCGCCTTCACGCGGTTGATGGGGATGGCGAAGCCGATACCGACATTACCGCCCGTGAGTCCGCCGCTCACTATGGCGGTGTTGATGCCAATCACCTCGCCGCGCGAATTGACCAGCGGACCGCCAGAGTTGCCCTGATTAATCGCGGCGTCGGTTTGAATCAGGTCGGGATAGAAGCGCACGCGGTCGGAGCCAGCAATCTGCTCGCGTCGCCCGACAGCGCTCACGATGCCCATCGTGAAGGTGTTCTCCAGCCCGAAGGGGCTACCGATCGCGAAGACCAGCTGTCCGGGTTTGACAGCAGACGAGTCGCCCAGCACCGCCGCAGGCAGGTTTTTGCGGTCTACTTTCACCAGCGCGATATCGGCACTGGGAGCGCGAATCACTTCCCCCTTCGCCTTCGTGCCGTCAAAGAAGGTCACCTCCACTTCTTTGGCGTCGCTGACTACATGGTCGTTGGTCACGATGTAGCCATCGCTGCGGATAATGACGCCCGAACCCTGTCCCTCAATTCGGGGCGGGGGGATTATGATGCGCTGACTATCGGGCAGGCGCTCCTGGAACCGCTCAAACAAGCCGAAGGGGTCTTCTATATCCGAAGTGCGCCCCAGTTGCTTGACCACGCGGATATGGACCACAGTAGGTTGAACTGCCTCGGCGATTCGGGTCAGAGCCGATTCAAAACTTGCCAGCGTTGTGCGTTCCTGCGGTGTGAGCGCAACGGTCATGCGCTCCTGCGCCTGGAGCGGGCTTATGTGTCGTGTAATCAGCAAAGTAAGGGTTGCACCCAGCACCAGACCGAACCCCAGCAGAATCCATCCATATCGTCGCATAGACATCCTCCCTCCGTATCCGATTTATCGGTTCTGGAAATAGAAAGTGTGATACAATCCCTCAAATGAGGGCATGCTATTGCCGGCAGGATAATAGTTTGTTGGTAAGATAGGACTGCTGAAAACAGGCTGATTGAAAGGCACTGGAGTGAACATTTCAGTGGGGAGCGGAGATTGCTTTCGGAACAGGGACGGCTCTATTGAAGATCGGAAGGGGATGGGACCAGGGGAGGAGGCGGCGAAGGTTGCTTCGGACCGAGTTTCGGCGACGGTGCTGTTCCACCACAGGAAGACCCCCACGGCGGCAGCGCCCGCTGCCATCTGCCACCACCTGGCAGAACGCCACCCCACTCGAATCACGGCAGTCTGGGACACCACCGTGCGCTGTGCGCGAAGGCGCACTAAAACTGCCTCGGGACCCTGGGAAGGTTGAACAACGGGCAGCTGGCGAAGGAGATGCTTTGTGCGTCTGAGCCGCTCAAACTCGGTGGAGCATTCGATACAATTCTCGATGTGAGAGCGAATCAGTTGATGTTCATGACCTGTGAGTTCCATGTCTAAGTACGCGGACAGTCGGGACTGCACATAGCGACAATTCATTTCAAATCACCTCGCTCAAAGAGTTCCGGGTATTTCTTCTGGATGATGTCACGGAGCTGCTTACGCCCCCGGTGGATACGGGAGCGCACCGTGCCGATGGAGGTGTTCATCATTTCGGCAATCTCCTCATAGGAGTGCCCCATCACATCGGCAAGCACGACCGCAGTGCGGAATTCGGGCGCCAGCAACATCAGCCCTTCCTGAACCGCCTCATGGTACTGGTTCGATTCGGCAATCTCAAGGGGCGAGGGACCCGGATCGGGGATATCGAGCTGCTCGCTCTCCTCGCCTTCCTCGTTCTCGAATCGCTCCTCAATAGAGATGGTGGGGAGGCGCTTCCGACGGCGGTATTCGTCGATGTAGAGGTTGGTCATGATGCGGCTAATCCAGTTCATGAAGGGCATCGTGGGGTCGTAGCGGTCAAAGAATCGGTAGGCGCGTAGGAAGGCTTCCTGGGTCAAGTCTTCCGCATCGGCGGCGTTGCCCGTGAGGCGGTATGCCAGGTTGTAGACCTGCTGGTAATAGCGTGTAACCAGCGCATCGAACTCGCGATCCAGAAGTTCCTGTTCCATGCTTTGCGCAATGGCTGTATGGGTCATTACCGCCTCCATTCTACTGGGGATATACGAGATGAGGCAGTAAAGAGTTCCCCACCGCCATTCCTTCCCTCCTCTATAGGATTCGACGGGTAATTATACCTGAAGATTTCTAAAATTGAGGGGAACGAGCGGTTATCTCTGACGGGTGAAGCCGTGCCTCAGCCAGGTTCAGGATATCGTTATCGGTGATGGTACAAAAGGGACTATCAGCATGAATTGGAGTTCTGGGAGAGTTGTGGTGGAGCAGTTAGTTGGTATCGGGAGGGGGCATAGGCGAGTAGCAAGCAGGATCTCAGGCGTATCTCGGTACAGGGAGTTGTGCTGGAGGTGGCGCCTCCAGTCGGGTAGAAAAGGGGCGAGGTGAAAACTCGTGTCTTTTGGTCAGGTGAGAGAGAACTTCCCGGACCTTTTGCGGGAGTCTCAAAGTGAGCAATTGATAGAACGCGCACGCCGCATTATTGATTCGTGTGATACATTAGAGACCTATTGGTATGCTGTAGAGCATGCCATTGTTGCCCATTTAGAATTAAAGCAAAGAGGGCGGGACGATCTTGCACTTGTACTCGCCGAAGATCTCGCAGCACGTCCCAACTTGCATCCTAACCTAACAGCTTTCTGGCAGAAGCATCATATAGAGGGCCTGTTGGTTCAAAATCAGAGTGAGAAGGCAGGGCAGGTTCTTAGAGATTTACTTAGTTATCATCTTTCGTCCGAAGCTGTAGCACTTTTAGGACACTGGATGCTTAGAAAAGGAGATAAGAGTCAGATTTTGCAGTGCTTTGAAATTTATGCTTTACTGTTCAAAGTGGAAATCGCCTTATCCCGACTGCTGAAATCGAATGTTTCACCCCACGAAACACTTTTTGCGAGCAGTCTCGACTTAGAATGGTTTCGCAGGTTTTTGAGGAATTATCGGATAATCAACAGCAAGTATCTGTAATAGTCATAGACTTATTGATGAAAGAGATAGAATATAATCTTGTGAGATTTTTAAGAGGTGGCAAAGGCTATCGTATGCGCAAGACTTTATCAGAGAGGATAGCCTCTCTGGCTACCCAGTGGGGGTTCCTGGAGCTTTATCAAAACGCTCGACAAGTCCTTGAATCTCTGGAACGGATGTCTTTCGACATCGATGTATCGGCTGAAGATGCAGAGTGAATGTTAACCTATCTGTATGGGAATGTGTACAATTTTGATGGGGCATTAAGTCGTTTGGCGAGTGTGCTGGATGTGTGGAACCCCGAAGGCACGCTGGCGCGGTGGGTCGGTCCTGTGCCAACTCCAGAAGGACAATCTATCATCTATGAGCGGTTCTTTGAATACAATGAGGCAGGTTGGCTTGCTCGCTTCTGGCGCTGCGAAGGGGAAAGTGAGAGGCGCCTGTTGCAAGAGTTTCGGTATAATAGCGATGGCTGTCTGATGCAGATGATCAACTACTGGGAAGAGAAGGAATATCGCCTTGGGGTGTAGTATGAGCTGTGGGGCAGGTATACGACGCACTTACAGCCGTCCGCTGTCGGGTTTGGGGGGCGATTGGGCGGCTCGGGAGGACTATGTGCGTACGCCGACCAGCTGGTGGTTCAGCGATCCGTTTGCGAGCAGTGAGTTGCGCTCGCCAAATGCGGTATGGGTTCAGGATTTGCGCGAGGATGGGACTGTGTATGCTGGGTATGTGAAGGATGTTTTTGAGGAACCTGTGGGGTACCCGTCGCCGATAGATTTTCCTTATCGTCCGATGCCGCCATTTTATCATCCTGTACCGCCGCCGTTGGATTTGCCTCGTCCGTATTTACCAGGCAATATATTGGAGTTGATTCTGTGTCGTCTGAAGGCGGCAGTTGTAGTGGCGGTGATTGTATTTCCGCCTATAAGTTCGCCCAATGAGCCTCCACCGCCTGCTTTCCCATCGCCAGGCTTTCCTGGGTCTCCAAGCTCACCAAGCCTACCCGTAAGGAAGAACCCCATCGTTATCTCAGGAGGATTGCACGGTAACTGGTGTGGTCCAGGACATCCTCCTCAGATGTACCGTCCCCCGAATAGGGGAGGAGGTATTGTCCCCGACTTGCCTCCCATAGATGCCTTGGATTCATGCTGTTTGACGCATGATGATTGCTATGAGCAGAATAATTGCGGGATTGTCAATCTTATTATATCGCCAGTGTGCATGCTCTATGACTGCAGTTTATATAAGTGTGCCATGCGCGTCGATTGTAATCTATCTCCCAGCCCTGCCACCTGCTTTCGTGCCAAGAGATGGATTGGTTTACTCCCATGGGTTCGTCCTGGATGGTGTTTTATACTCGCTCCTTGAAGCAATGCGGAACAGACGCATATTGGCTTTTTTGGGATTGATGATAACGATAGGAGCACTGTGCTCAGGGATTTGCCTGTATGGCACTTTTCTCTGGGCAGACACATTCCACGCGGGTAAGATTAGCCCCGTATTTGATGTGGCACCTCACCTTCTGGAAGAATAATCGTCTTTAATGCTAAATCGGACAAGCATGATGTTCTCTTCAGTTTTGATCGCCTCAGTAATCGGTTGCACCGTGTGCTTCAGACCACAGGGAGTATTGAAGAAATCTGCGTAATCAATGATAATCAAGTGGTGTTATCAGTTCGAGAGCGACGCAATCGAGTCAGCTCTGATATATATAGTTTCATGGTAAAATTAGATACAGGCGCAATGTATCGATTAACAAATGCAAGGCGCGTATGGGAAGCCCAAATTCAACGAGTTTCACCAGGAAAGTTTTTCATGAGACGATATAAAATTCGGATATATCTCACAATATTTGGATAGGAAATTTATGGTATTGAAGACGAAAAATCTGCTACCGTTGTGAACGCGCTGCGTGGGAATACAACCTCCTTACGGTTGAGTGTAAGTCCGTATCAATTAGAACAAGTGCTTGATGACAGGCGCGTAATTCTCTCTTTCTATTCCTCTCACGGCAGAAAATGGTTTCTTGCAGAGTTGAATAAGCCCCTCACAGTGTCAGGGGCGCGGGTAGTACGCCGACAATCTCTACCCATCTATAGTGATGCCTTAGCCGCCCGCGAGGACAGCCGACTCTTCTGTTATTTGGTTCACAACCCAGAAATAAGCGCTGATGAAATTTACTGCTTTGATATTCAAACCAAACAAATAAGGAAGCTCGTACAATTCCGAAGTCGGCTTACTCAAATGCGTTGTGTCGGAGACCATCTCTTTTTTCTTTCGGATGGACATTATCCGGTTCTTTGGCAAGTGCGCTTAGATGGTTCAGGTTTAAATAAGATTGTCGATATAGGATCCCTGCATTAGGACCTCGAATCTATCGAGTAGTGCCTTGACTTGGGGGTTGTTGCGCGGCGACGCAAAGGTGGCATACGAGTACGGGTATAATAGCGACGGTGTTCGGGTGTGGAAGCGGGATGTTTTCAATCAGCGGGAGTATCGGTATGTGTGTCGGATAGGGTGTGGGGATGTGCCGATGCGGGTGTACAATCGGGCAATAGGGAGCGAGAGGTGGGCAAGTGTGGAGGATTACTTAGAAACACCTCCCATAGTGGGTTATAGCAACTATGGTGGTACTTTTGGTGACTATCGGTTTTTAGTAGGGCACTGGTTGCTATCTTTCTCTGTAGCAGCAGGTGATTTCATATATTTAGATGCTTTTGGTGCTACCCCTATTGTTGTAGAGCCGCGTCATGTTGTTCCACCGTTATACCTATATCAGGATGACGGGGCACCGTTTTCCCTCGCGGCATTGAAGGCTATCATTATAGGCGGTTTGGTTCTCATTGGGATCGCTTTGTGTGTGGGGTGTACAAGTCGGATACCTCCTCCGAGACTTCTCGGTGGCGATGATTTTTTTTGCATTGTTACTACGGATGCGTCGCATGCGCCAATTGTGGTTGCCCTCTGGGGTTCTTGGGAGCAGCTAAGGAGATTGCTGACGCCATCTTTGGAGGCACTGCTGAGGCACGTGAAGTAGCCAATACAGAAATAGGTTGTGCGATAGGCAAGGTTATAGCATCTTTTCCACCCGGTGTGAGGCGCGCTTTGTGTGAAAGAGCGTGTAATAGGCTGGTGGGAATACTGCCATGACATATCAAACTCGTGTTGTGATGGGAACAATCAGTTTCCTTCTTATGGTAGAGCTACTGCGTTCTCTTCTTGCCAACTTTCAACCGATATCCTTTCGGTTAGGGGCAGCCTACCTCCGATGGAAAAATTCCAGCCCAGATTTGGAATACCGCCTTATCAACTCGCAAGCTCTTATCAATTTTGTACCTGTAACTATAGACATGGTGAATGCCAACCGACCACGACAACAGTGGATACTGCGGGACGAACAGGGACATACTATGATTTTATCAGTACAAACGAAGGGTAGACTTCGTGCTGCGGGCTGGAATCACTACCCCTTCAAGGTCTTGCAGTGGCACAGCACCAAAACACAGGACTCGATTACCTTCATACATAGATTTGATAAATTAAAAATAGCATATATTTTCTTCTGTAATGCTTCTGGTCAAGAGGTAGGGTACGCTGTACTTTACTGGAGAACCTGAGGGAGCAAGTCGTGAAACGGACTACTGCATGCTGGATTGCGTTTGTCGTAGGGTGGATGGCTATGCGCGTGAGTTTGCATTGGCTAAACACTGTGGAGATGCCGCATCCTTTGCCAGCTGTTTCGTATTTCGCTGCTTTCCTTCTACTATCCCTTGTGGGAGGGGTGCTTCTTGCATTTTATTTGTTTCAATTTAGTGATTGCTTATGTCGCTGGTTAGGGCTTTTAACGGTGAGTTTTATTTTATTGCTTGGTGTGCTTTTGACAGTGGGCACTCTTCTTTATCCTGAGATAGCGATAGGCGGACTGGCAGGTATGGTGTTGACTGCGCTGGCTTGCATGCTTCTCAAACGCCGAAAACAGCCCTGATTCGAGTTTATGAGGGTAGATTCGGACAGGCGTTTCACGCATAATGGCGGTGTGTTGCTGATGATGACGGGCGAGTCGTGGGGTTATTATCCGCAGGACAGCAGTGGGCTGGCGGTTAGGAACGGCTTCAGCGGCTCTGTCGAAAAGAATGGGGGGCTTGGTGAACAGGACGCGGGAACCGTGTCCGTACGGGCATGGATAGGGGCGCGGTCGCCACGCCCCACGCGGCGAGATCAATCGTGCCGCGAGGTGGAGTGCGAATCCTTGCGACAAAACGACTTCAGCCGTCCGGTATCGGCATCGGTGCCTCTTGATTCCGCGTCTCGCTGGCTTTCCTGGAGCGCCTCCATGACTCAGTCATATTCCCGCAGATAAGTTTCCACCACTTTGCAGGCGCGCTCTAAATCGTCTGGCGAGATATTTTCGATGACATCGCTGACCCAGTGCCAGTTAGGGGGGATGCCGGGCTGGGTTTCACACCACAGGGCAATCGCACGGTAGCGTTTGATCAAGAACGGGAGCGCGTCGGTGTAGGCGCCATGGGGCACGGCGCTCGGTTTCAGTTCCCATTCGGGATGGTTCGCGGCGAGCCGGGCGAAGCGTTGCCCCATTTCGGGGTGCGCGTGCTGGCGCGGAAGCATGCCTTCAGCGAGCAGGTAGCGCGGCGCGCCCAGCCCTACATGGTCCACAATCAGGAACTCCGCGTCGTGCAGCTGGGCGCCATATTCGCGCTCGAAAGCGAACGCGCCTGCGGGCGTGCCCACCTCCTCACACCCCGTGAACACCCCCCACACCTCGGTGTGTTGAAGGGGCGTTTCGGCAAGCTGTTCCAGTAGTGTCCACAGAACCGCCACGCCCGAGCCGTTATCGTTGGCGCCCTGCACCCATGGCATGCGCCACTCGCGATGTGCCAGTACAAACAGCCCCCAGAGTGAAAGGAGCATGCCAGGAATGACGAGAACCTTACCGATTGCCGCGTAGCCCGCAAGTCCCAGCAACGCACCGAGCGTGAGCAACCCAAGCAGAAGCGTTTGCGCCTGAAAGCTCAAGCCGAAGTAGCGCACGGTTTTGGGATCCCATAAAAGCGCCGCGCGCGTGCTATCAAGATGTGCCATCACGACCACACGCCGCTTCGCCGCATCACGCGGGGGCACAATCGCTATCAGGTTCGCGCTCTCCCGCTGAGGGAAAAGACGCATCACATCCCACTTGCCGCTGACCAGCCCCCAGTAGAGCGCCGCTGCCAGCAGACTCAGCACTGTCGCCGCCCACCAGAGCGACGCCAGCGCACTGACCCCTGCCAGCACAAATCCCAGCGAGACCACCACCCACGGCGTCGTGAACGAGGGCACGCTCCGAAAAGGCTGGGTCATAGTCTTGATTCCGCGCTCGTGCAGGCGTCGCTCTATCATGGCGCGTGCATGCGCCTCCGCCTCCGAAGTGGCAGGGCGTGCGCCGATGGTGTAGATCAGATTTTCCAGATAGCGGTAGACCCTCATAGAGGAACCCTCGCCAGCATCGTTCGGGTGAGATGCGGCACAAAGTCGCGATACATCCAGCGCAAGCGTTGGGAAATCATCGGTTGATTCAGGTACGCCTCCACGCGCCGTGCGTCCTGCTGAAAGTGGGGAATCAGGTGAAACTCTTCGCGCCATGGGTAGGCGCGCTCGTCGTAGGCGCACACAATACGACTCCCTTTGGTGTGGGCGACCACCAGATGGGGCGTGGCGTAGTAAGGGCGGAGCAGAGGCGCGTCTTCATGGCGCATCCAGCAGCCCGAATGGCAGGTTTCGTAGTCGATATGCCCTGCGTGCAGGTTGCGACCCGTCAACACGGGTACATCGCCTGACTGGGGAATCGGGCGCGTCAAGCCTGAGCGGCGGAACTCGGTACTGCGCGCCGCAAAGTGAATCGCGAACGCCTCGCTTAGCGGTGTGCCCGACCGCTCCCACGCCCGAATTGCCTCGTCCTCGAAGCGAATCATCTGCTCAGGGAGGGGTTCAGGGTAGTGCGTTTCAGTTTTGCCATCGGTCAGCCACACGCCTTTTTGCCCCTTCTGGAAGTAGAGGATGACCACGCTCACATTGCGGCGGGGAAACACCCTGCCCACATACTCGATTCGGAGGCTGCCGCGCTCAAAGAGGTAGGTACGCAGCTTGCGAAAATCGTCCAGCACGAGCCAGCTGGCAGGCACAATAAATGCCAGCACGCCCCCCTGCCTCAGCAACTCCACAGAGCGCTCAATAAACGCGCCATAGAGGTTATATTTGCCGTGCCATGTGCGCAAGCGTTTTTTATAGAGAGGCTTACGCGCTTTGAGGGCGGAGAGGGGGTAATGGCTCTCGTCGCCCACGATTCCATACGGTGGGTTGCCCAGAATCACATCGTACTCGCCCCCTTCGGGTTCCCAGAGCAGGTAGTCGGCGTCGCGGATGGGGAACTCGGCAGGATGGGCAGGGCGCAGTTCCACCCCTTCCAGCAGGTGGTGGGTTCCGTAGCGGTGTCGGAAGGCGTGCAAAAAGGGCGCGTCGGCGCAGGCGGGTTCCAGCACACGCAGAAGACGCTGGGGGTTGATCCACCGCTCCAGCGCGGCGACCATGCGCGCCACAATCCACGCGGGCGTGGGCACATGCGCCAGCCTCCGCGCCTGTGTTGTGTTCACCATAGCGCGATCAATCGCACAGGACCCCCCGAAGCGTTCTGGAGCCGCAGCGCGCCCACGAACACCACCACGCCCGACGGCGGGAGCTTCTCAAGGTTCGCGACATTCTCCAGCCCCCACTTGCCCGCCTCCAGCACGATTTTATGCACGGCGAAGGTGGTAGACGCGCCGAAATCCAGGCTGAGCGTGTCGACGCCAATACCGAGAATGTTGCGCTCTTTGACGAGCATCTCGGCGGCGTCGGGTGCAAAGCCAGGGAAGTGCA
>CAZQPV010000072.1:0-12225 GCA_964595265.1 uncultured Fimbriimonadales bacterium | reverse complement strand
AAGACCTGCTCTACATGCTTCACGGGATGGGGATTGAAACGGGCGTCTCGCTGGAAAAGGTGGTCGCGGCGGCGCAATACATTCTGGTGCATCTGAACCGTGCGACTCCCCCCAGCCACTATCTACAGGCGTGCCAGTGTCGGCAAGGGGCAGGCTAAGCCTCCAGCAGAGTCTCCATCAGCCGATAGCCTTCCTCTATCGTGGGTAGGTTCGGCTCCTCTAAAATAGATTCGTCATACAAAAGGCGGCTGGGGTGAGGCTGGCGCGAGTCGTAGAGCAGAAAGGGCACGAAGCCTTCCGCGTGGGTGCGCTTGGCGACAGGGGTGAAGTGGTCGGGCACAATCAGCATTCGGAACGGCTCTTTACGGGCGAATAGCCCCTCGGCTATCTGCGCCACGATGTGCTGGTCTATCTGTTCGATTGCCCAGATTTTGGCTTCCACATCGCCGTGATGTCCTGCCTCATCGGGCGCCTCGATATGCACATATACGAAGTTATGCTTTTCGAGCATGCGCAGAGCATACTCGCCTTTGCCTGCGTAGTTCGTGTCGATATAGCCCGTTGCGCCAGGTACGGTGGGGGTTTCCAGTCCCGCGAGTCGCCCCAGCCCCCGAATCACATCGACGGCGGCAATCACCGCGCCCGTTTTGCCCCACTTGAGAGCGAACGGCTTCAGTTTGGGCGCACGCCCCTGACCCCAAAGCCATATCATATTCGCAGGCAACTTACCCTCGTCTTCCCGGCGGCGATTGATGGGATGGGCGCTGAGAATCTCGTAAGAGTCTTCCATCAACTGGATCAGGGTTTGCTCGCCGTCGCCGTGGGGGTAGTAATCGCGCAGGTAACTGCCCACAATCTCGTGGGGCGGCACGCAGGCGACCTCCACAGGTCCGTGGCGCCAGCGCATCACATGCCGATAGCCCACGCCGGGGAAGAAGGCGATTTTTGAAGTACCCAGTTTCTCTTGCAGGAGTTGAATGAGCGTGCGTGCTTCTTCTGTGGAGATGTTGCCACCGCTGTAGTCCAGCAGGCGTTCGCCGTCGGTGCTGATGAGCGAGCAACGGAAGGCGACATCGGTCGGCTCCATCTCCACGCCCATTGCGGCGGCTTCAATCGGACCGCGTCCCGTATAGTGCTGGCGTGGGTCGTAGCCCAGCAGCGCCATATTCGCCACATCGCTGCCAGGATACATCCCTTCGGGCACGGTTAATACCTTGCCCAGAATCGCCTCGCGGGCGAGCCGATCCATCGCGGGCGTGCGCGCTTTCATTAATGGCGTCTGCCCATCCAGCTCGGGCAGTGCCCAATCCGCCATCCCATCGGGGACAATCATGACCCACTTCATGCCCTGACCAATTTTCGGAAACTGTTGGGCGATTCCTGCGAAGTGGGGTATACTCCAAACGATGGCGGTTTCTACCGAACGCAAGCGAAGGCGAGCGCTGGGCGAACATCTCACACCCCAGACCGTGTTTCGCGAGTATATCCTGCCCGAACTTTTGCCCCATCTTTACGCTTACCGCTGGGTAGACCTTTTTGCGGGCGAAGGGAACCTAATTTTTCCTCTTTGAACACACGGGCACGCATGTTGCCATCTGCTTCTTTGAGCGCAAGGACAGCGAGTTCTTGACGACCTACAAATACTCCGAGAGCCGCTACACACGCAAGTATCTCGGCTTAACACAGGTAAAGGCGCTGATAGAAACTTTTCCCTATCTCGACCTCGATCCGCAGGAGCGAGCGCAATTCTTTGCACTGGTGCAGGCGCGCGATGCAGAGAGTATTCTGTCGTGTCTTTCTTCGTCAACACCGCAGGACTAAGGGCGCTCTTGCAAGATGCTTTTGAGGAGTGTTGGGAACTTTCTGGTGATAGCCTCTCTCACCTCACCACCCATAACGCTCGGGGCCCCAGTCTTTGAAGATGAGTTCCTGCTTGAGTAGCACCAGTTTACGGCTGGGGATGTCCTCATACACCACAATCCCTGCGCCGACACAGCTGTAGGCGCCGATTTTGACGCCGGGCATGGTAATCACATTCACACCCGTGCGGGAGAAGTCGCCGAAGTAGGTTCCGTTCGCGCCGAACTCAGGGCGCTCGCGCCGTCCCCGCACGGTATGCACGGTATCGCCATCGTCAAAGCGCAGGGTGCCGCACACCGTCGCCGCACCAATATCCACCTTTTGCCCTACCACGCCCATAATCTCACAGTAGTGGAATAGAAAGCTGCCGTCCAGCATCACGCCGTCCATCTCGGCGTCGTGCCCTACGATACAGCCGTTGCCAATCACCGTTGTGCCCGAAACCAGGCAATAGTCTTTGATGTGGGAGCGCGCGCCAATTGCCACATGTCCCTGCAGAATCGCGCCGTTCAGGATTCGGCTCTGGCGTCCAATAAAGGCGTTGCCTCGAATCACCACGCGCTTGCCGATTTCTGCGCCCTCTTCCACCACCAGTTGCCCTTCAATTTCGGCGGAGTCGTCGATGCGCACCTCTTTGCCAATCTGGTTGCGCTCCAGCTGGGCGGCGTGCCAGTCCAGCCAGCGGGCGTTTGCCTCCCACACATGCCACGGCTTATCGATATCTACCAGAAAGCCGACTGGCTCCACCGCAGGGATGTCGTCGCCCATCTCCAGCAGGGTCTGGAGCGTTTGTGCCAGTTCCGCCTCCACAGGTGGCATTCCGCCCACGGGCACGCTGGTCATCAGCCCGCTGTGGGCGTTCAGGACGTCCCGAATGGCAGGTTCAAAAGCGTACAGTCCTCCCAGCCGATGGCTGGTGTCGGCGCTGTGGGCTTCCACGCGGAGCAGTTTGCCGTCGCGCACATAGGCGCCGATCCAGTCGCGTGGGTCATGCTGAGGCAGGTAGGGCTGGAAGACCGCCGTCGCCAGCGCCCCCGACGCACGATGGGTCTCTATCAGGCGGCGCAAAGTGTCGGGCGGAGTACAGATGTCGCCATACGCCACCAGAAACGGCTCCTCGCCAATCAGCGGGAGCGCGCTCATCACGGCGTAGGCAGTGCCGCTGGGCGGGTTCTGGCGGATGAAAGCAATCGGCGCCGAGAGCCCGTGCAGCGCCGCGCGTACCGACGCCTCAAACGCGCCGACCACCACAATCAAGCGCTCCACGCCACAAGCGACAAGGCTTTCCACCAGCCAGCGCACATTAGGGCGATTCATCACGGGAATCGTCGTCTTATTACGCACCTCGTTGTAGGGCCAGAAACGCTGACCAGTCCCCGCACAGAGAATGACCGCCGTCTTCATCGGCTGTCGGGATTCGCCGCGAGCAGGAGTTCTCCTGCCTGACACAGAGCCATTTGCACGCGCCCCACCTCGTCAAAGGGCACGCCTTCCGACTCCAGATAGGCGCGCTGGAGCTGCGCGAGCATCGGGTCGCGCCGTCGAATGCGGAGTGTGCCGTCCGCCCCCACCACACGCCACCAGGGCACATCGTCGGGCGCAAACGCCATCAGTCGTCCGACCTGCCGCGCCGTCAGCGGCGGACACGCCTCGGCGACCATCCCGTAGCTCACCACGCGCCCTGCCGGGATGCGCCGCACGAACGCATAGACCTGCTCCCGGAGCGAATCACTCAAAGCTCTGCTCCTCAGTGGGGAAGAGTCGTTCGCGCACTTCGTTCGCGTACTGCTGGAGCGCCTCCCGAATCTGCTCGCGAAGGTTCAGATAGGCGCGTGTGTGCTTGAATCGGTATTCGCTCAGTCCCAGAATATCGTGCCATACCTGAATCTCGCCGTCGCAAAACGGTCCTGCGCCGATGCCGATGGTGGGGATAGTCAGGCTCTCGGTGATGCGCTGGGCGAGCGTTTTGGGGATGACTTCCAGTACGACGGCGAACGCGCCCGCTTCCTGCACGGCGCGCGCCGCTTCCAGCAGCCGCTCGCCTTCCGCGCCACGCCCCTGCACCCGATAGCCGCCAAACTTGTGAATGGACTGTGGCGTCAGCCCCAGATGCGCCATCACAGGGATGCCAATCGCCACCATTGCGCGGATTGTTTCCAGAATCGGCTCGGTGGCGCCCTCCACTTTGACCGCCTCCGCGCCCGCCTGCATTAATTTGCCCGCGTTATAGACCGCATCAGCGGTATCCACACCGTAGGTTAGAAAGGGCATATCTGCCACGAGCAGGGCGCGCTTCAGCCCGCGCCGCACCGCCTTCAGGTGATGCAGAATCTCTTCCAGCGAGACGGGCAGGGTCGTCTCGTAGCCCAGCATGGTGTTGCCCACCGAGTCGCCCACCAGCACCACATCCACGCCAGTCTCGTCGGCAAGGCGTGCGGAGGGTGTGTCGTAGGCGGTGATGGCGACAATCCGCTGACCCTGCGCCTTCATCTGCGTCAGCGTGCGCGTAGTAACTTTTTCAGGCATAGTGGGAATTGTACCTACTTGGCGCGGCGTGATCGAATCTGGGCGACGGTTTTTTGAAGAACCTCCACCGTGTAGTCTACATCCTCCTGCGTGGTGTGGCGTCCGAGCGAGAATCGCACGCCTTCCTGCGCGGCAGCCTCGTCCCAGCCGAGCGCCATCAGCACATGGGAGGGTTCCAGCGAGCCAGCGCTACACGCCGCGCCGCTGCTGGCGCCAATCCCCGCCCGATCCAGCGCAATCAGCAGGCTGTCGGAAGGCACTCCGATAAATCGGAAGTGGGCGTTGTTCGGCAGGCGTTCGGTGGGGTGTCCTGTGAGCGTGGCGTCGGGGATGGTCTCCAGTACCGCGCGAATGAAAGTGTCGCGCAGGTGGGCGAGTCGTGTTGCTTCAGCCTCGCGTGTGCTTTCAGCAATCTGCACGGCTTCGGCGAAGCCCACAATCCCTGCGACATTCTCTGTGCCCGCGCGGCGGTCATGCTCCTGTCCGCCGCCCACCATCAGCGGCTGGAGTGGCGTGCCCGCGCGGATATAAAGCGCGCCCACCCCTTTGGGTCCATAAATCTTGTGTGCCGACACGCTCAGCAGGTCGCAATTCAGCGCGTCCGCCTTCACGGGCAGCAGCCCGAAGGTCTGCACGGCGTCCACATGGAACCACACGCCCCGCTCGCGACACAGGGCGCCAATCGCCGCCACAGGCTGGAGCGTGCCAATCTCATTATTGGCGTGCATCACCGACACGAGCCAGGTTTCGGGGCGCAGGCGCTCGCGCACGGTGTCGGGCGAGACCTGCCCATAGCGGTCTACAGGCAAGTGTTCCACCTCAAACCCGAACGGGCGGAGCCACTCACCTGCCTCCAGCACGCAGTGATGCTCTATTGCCGAGAGCAGGATGTGCCGACGCTGGGGCGGCGCTTTGAGGGCGCAGCCGATAATCGCGAGGTTGCACGACTCGGTGCCCGACGAGACGAAGCAGATTTCGTCGGGGAAGCCGCCCAGCGCGGCGGCGAGCGTTTCCCGCGCTTCGTCAATTGCCAGTCGCGCCGCGCGACCCCACGCATGCAGGCTGGATGGGTTGCCGAACTCCCGTGTGAGATACGGCTCCATCGCCTTGCGCACGCGAGGGTCTATCGGCGTCGTTGCGGCATGGTCTAAATAGACACGGCGCATGCTCACTCACGCCCCAATACTCATGATACTCACCTGCGCCGCGAGTTTGCCCGCGATTTCGCGGAATGCCTGTGCCTGTGCCGAACCAGGCGCGCTCACGATCGCAGGCTTGCCCTCATCGCTGGAGCGGCTCACCTGCGGGTCTAACGGCACCGAGCCAAGAAACGGCACGCCCAGTCGCTCCGCGAACACGCGGGCGCCCGGTCCGGGAAAAATGGCAGTGCGCTCGCCGCAGTGGGGGCACACAAACTCCGCCATATTTTCCACCACGCCCAGCACGGGAGTGTTCAACCGTCGGAACAGCGCGACCGACTTGCCTGCAATCGTGGCGGCGACCTCCTGCGGGGTCATCACAATCACCACGCCGGTCAGAGGCACGGTTTGCGCCGTGGTCATCGGCGCGTCGCCTGTGCCAGGCGGCAGGTCTACGAGCAGATAATCCAGCGCGCCCCAGCGCACATCGGCGAACAGCTGGCGCACCGTGCCCGCCACAATCGGACCGCGCCACATCGCCGCCTGATCCTCCTCCAGCAAGAAGCCCAGCGACATCACCGAGATGCCGTAGCGCCGAATAGGCACCAGCTTCTGCTCGTCCACCAGTGGCTTCTCGTGCTGGCAGCCCAGCATTTTGGGGATGCTGGGTCCGTAAATATCGGCGTCTAACAGCCCCACTTTCGCGCCCGTCTCGGCGAGCGCGAGCGCCAGATTCACCGCCACGGTGGACTTGCCCACGCCCCCTTTTCCGCTGGCTATTGCGATAATGTGCTTGACTTCGGGCAGCAGGTCTTGCGGCTCCAGCGCACGGGAGCGCACCTGCGCCGTCATCTGCACATTTACGCTCTGCACCCCCGGCAGCGACGCCAGAATCTGCTCCGCCTGAAGTTTCATCTGGTCTTTGACGGGGCATGCGGGCGTGGTGAGTTCAATCACCACCTTGACCGCCCCATCACAGATGGCGACTTCTTTAACAAAGCCGAGCGAAACGATGTCGCGGTGCAGGTCGGGGTCTACAATCGCTCGCAGGGCGTCTAACACTTGCTCGCGCGTCAGGGATGGCATGGGCATTTTCCTCCTCAATCGTTAGCGTGGCTAAATTATACCCGACCGCTTTAGCGGCTCCGTCGCAAAGAACAGGGGATTTCGCTGAACAGGACGCGGGAACCGCGTCCGTACAAGGCATGGGGAGGGGCACGGTCCCCGTGCCCGCGAGCCAAACAAGATGTGGGGGTGCGGTCGCCGCGCCCCTCGCAGTGAAATGAATCGTGCCACGCGATGGAATGCGAATCCTTGCGACAGAGCAGCTTTAGCCAGCGTAGGCTGGCTTCGTTTACTGGGGCAGGCTCATCTGCTCTGTCGCCGCACTTCCACCGTGAAACTCGTCGCGTCAGAAGGCGAAACAATCATCAAAGCGCCTTCGGGTACCCTTTTAGCTGATGCAGATTGTGGAGTTAGCCCAGTCAGATTGGTACGAGCATGTCGCACGCGCGCTTGTCAGCACCATTCGGCGGGTGCTGGAGCGTCAGGAGCGGTTTCATCTCGTGCTTTCTGGGGGTACGACGCCGCGTGCGCTGTATGCCCATCTTGCTACCCCAGCGATGCAGAAAGCCGTCGCGTGGGAGCGCGTGCATCTCTACTGGGGCGACGAGCGTTATGTGCCCCACACCGATCCACGCTCCAATTTTCGGATGGCGTACGAAGCGTGGCTCACGCACGGCGCTGTCCCTCCTGAAAACTGGCATCCCATGCCCACCGACTGCACTGAGCCAGAAACCTGCGCCCGGCGCTATGAGGCGGAACTGTGCCAGATTTGGGGCGAGACCCTGCCTGTGTTTGACCTCACCCTGCTGGGGCTGGGGGAGGATGGGCATACCGCCTCGCTGTTCCCGGGAGATCGCGCGCTTCAGGAAACGGGGCGGTGGGTGGCGGTAGGGCATGCCCCCAGCGAGCCGCGCATCCGTCTCACGCTCACTTTGCCTGTGTTGAATGCGAGCCAGCGGGTCTGGTTTCTGGTCGCGGGCGAGTCCAAGCGCCCTGTGCTGGAGCGCGTGTGGCAGGGCGACATGAGTTTACCTGCGAGCCTCATTCAGCCTGCGGGCGAGCTACGCTGGTGGGTGATTCGCTGAGCGGAGCTATCGCCCCTCCACATACTTTTTCAAACCGCGCACAATCGCTTCGGCAATCCGCTCCTGAAACTTCGGGTTCAGTAATTGGGCGCGGTCGGTGGCGTGATTGAGATAGCCCACCTCAATCAGCACGGCGGGCATCTGGCTGGTGCGCAACACCGCCAGCCCCGATTGGTAGAGCATGCTATCGGAGCGCACACCCCGTGAAGGCAAGCCACTCACCTTAACTATCTCGTTTAGAATTGCCTGCCCCAGTGCGCGGCTATCGGCATTATCTTTGTGGTAGTAGATTGTGGTTCCCGACACCGAGTTGGGGCGCGGGTTCGAATCGCAGTGAATGCTCACAAAGAAATGCGCCGACGCCTGATTCGCGATTGCGGTGCGCTCGTAGAGCCCGACAGCATTGTCTTCGGCGCGAGTCAGAATCACGCTGGCGCCCTCGCGCGTGAGTTTTTCGGCGACTTTGAGCGCAATTGCGAGCGTAATCTCCTTCTCGTTGATGACGCGCTTCCCCTCTACCCAGCGGGCGCCCGTCTGATTGCCGCCGTGTCCAGGGTCTATCACAATAATTTTTTGCTTGAGCGCGCCGCCTGCGTTTCGCGGGATGCGCAGGGTTAGCGCGAGGCTCTCATTACCGGGCATCAGGTTTGCGCTCACGGCACGGCTCAGCTCCAGCACGAGGCGCACCAATCCGTTTTCGGCAGGTATCGCGCGGATGGCTCGAACAAATAGACCCTCGTCCTCAAACTGCTGTTGCAGGGTCTCCTGCAGAATGCCCGGCACTTCCAGCACGATTCGGAGCGGGTCTTCCAGAAACAGCATGCGCGGGCGGGTGTTGGGGGGCACAGGAAGCCGCAGGCTCACGCCGTCGGGCGTGCGCTCCAGCGCGGGCAACTGAAAAGTGGGGACAGGAGAGGTTGCGTTTGCGGACGACTCGGCGGGGGGCTCCTGCACCACAGGCTGGGGCGATGGGCTGGGTTCCACAAGCGCAACTTCCCACTGCGAGCCTACCCCTTCCGCCTTGCGCTCGCTGGGGGCGTTCAGCTCCAGCACCAGTCGCACGGTCTGAGGATCAAACTGAGCGATTCGAGCGGTTTTGACCTCAGGATGACTTCCTTCCAGTTGCGGGGGCTGTTCGGGCAGGGCACATCCCTGCAAATCTACCACAAGGCGGGGTGGGTCCTGAAGCGTAAACGCACGCCACTTCACAGGAAAACTGGTTCGGAGCGCCAGCATCGGTTGGTCTTCCTGTAGATGTGCTGATTTGAGATGCGCCAGTACCGTCAGCGTTTGGGTTGTCTCGTCCCAGCGGGTGTAGCCACCCACACGGCGCACGAGGTCGCGCACGGGTACATACAGCTCAGGGGGCGCGTTCGGGGTGGATTGTTTCATGGAAAGCAGCAGCGTCGCGCTGGGCGATTCGGCTGGCAGTTGTGGGAGGCGCAAGCGCTCGCCCTCGCGCTCCACCGCAATTCCCAGCGCCTCGAGGTGTTTCACGGGGAGCCAGAGTTCACGCCCGTCCCACAGGGGAGGCGGCGTGAGCGTCTGCGTCTCACCGCGCACCTGCACGCGCGCTTCCCTCAAGCCCTCTCCCGCTGGCTGACCGAAGAGGCACAGCAGCCCCCACAGCCACACCACGAGCGCGATCCCTCGCATACACGCTTGAGATTCTGGCAGAAACAATCCAATTCCTGCAGATTATTCCTCACACACCACACGGAATCCCACAAACGGCGCGTCGGAGAGCCACCAGCGGCTCTTGGGATACTGGGGGTCGGTCATGTTCCACTCAGGGGTTTGTACCGAACGCGCTCCCGGGTGAACCTGCTCGGCAGGGTCTTTATATGAGCCGCCACATGCCACTGGCTTGCCCTCCAGCGAGACACACCACTCTTTCACATTGCCGAGCGTATCGTATAGCCCCCATGCGTTCGGCTGCTTCTGGGCGACTTTGTGGGGTTTGTCTTGCGAGTTGCCCGCATACCATGCCATCTTATCCAGCTGGTCGGGTGGGAGCGGCTCGCGTTTCAGCACGCCTGCGCGGCAGGCGTATTCCCACTCGGCTTCGGTGGGCAGGCGGTATTTTCTGCCTGTCATGCGACTGAGCCACTCACAGTAGCGTTGCGCCGCGGGGAAGGTCATGCCGATTGCCGGGTTGCCCTCGTAGCCAAAGCCACGGTCAATCGCGCCGTAGGGTTTGCTCGGCTTGGCAATCGCGTCCGCGCCCCGCTCCTTCTCCTGCTCCCCAATATCCCGGTTGAAGGCGTAAGTCCCATATTCGTCCCAGGTCACTTCCGTTTTGCCAATCCAGAAGCCCTTAATCTCTATCACGCGCGTTTTCGAGGGGTCTTCAGGGTCGGGCAACTCAATCGTGCCCGGAGGGATGTAAATCATCTCAAACTGGACGGTGGTGCCCGGGATTCGCTCGGTGAACTGTTTTGGAGGCGTACCAGTTGCCAGCAGGCTCAAAACGAGCGTGCCTGCAGAGACCATCCACCAGCGTCGTATCCTGTGCATGCTAAGAGTGTACCATGTCGGCAGGGATTTTCGCCTCGAAGGGGTATTATTGACTCAGCGTTCGAAAACGCACAGTGCAACAACGAGGTGCCAGCGATGGAATGGAACTGGGATTTGATTACGCGCCATACCTATATCGGCGTTACGCCGTTGCTGAAGGGTCTCTTCTATGCGATTATTTTCGGCTCGCTGGGTGTTGGGGTCGCCTGGTACTGGAAACGCCTGCAGTTGTGGCGTCAGGGTCAGCCTGATGCGGAGCCGTTGCCCCTCAAGGTACGCCTTGCGAACATGTTCGGTTACGCGCTGGGGCAGAAGAAAGTGCCGCGTCATCGCTTCGGCGCGCTCTTTCATCTGCCCTTGTATGCGGGTTTTGTGATGCTGTTCATCGGCACGACTCTGCTGGCGATTGCGGAGTGGACGGAAATCGGCACGGGGCTTTTCCTGCAGGAGGGCATCTGGTTCCACAAGGGGCTATATTACATTCTTTATGAGCTGACGCTGGATCTGTTCGGGCTGGGCGTGATTTTCGGCTGTCTGCTGGCGCTCTACCGGCGGCATGTACAGAAGCCAAAGTCGGTGAGCCTGGAGCGCATTGATGGGGTGGCGGTATGGCTGCTGTTGCTCATCTGCTTGAACGGCTACGCGCTGGAGGCAGCCCGAATTGCGCTGGAGCGCAACCCGGAGTATATGAACCCGCCGCGCCCGCAGTATGCGCAGGTGTGGTCGTTTGTGGGCTATTCGCTCGCGCCGATGTTTGAGAACATCAGTGTGGGCGCATATCGGCTGTGGTGGTGGTTCCACGCGCTCTCCATCGCCTCGTGGTTCGCGATTCTGCCCTTCACGCGCGTGCGCCACTGGTTCCTCGCGCCGATTGTGGCGTTTTACAAGCCGAACTACCTGCCGAATGTGCCCAGCATCGAGAGCATCGAGCGCATCGAGCAGACGGGCAAGATGGGGGTCAACTCCATTCAGGAGTTTTCACGCTGGCATCTGATGAGCCTCGATGCCTGCATGGGGTGCGGGCGTTGCGAGCGCGTGTGCCCCGCGCATGCCACGGGCAAGCCGTTGAACCCCAAGCGCATCGTGGAAAAGCTGCGCGACGCGATGGCGAACGGCAAAGGCGACGACCTCACGCAGGTGATTAGCGACGAAGAGCTGTTCGCCTGCACCACCTGTGGCGCTTGCAACAACGAGTGCCCTGTGCTGATTGAACACCCGACGCTGATTATGGAGATGCGCCGCTATCGGGTGGCGGAGGGCAACCTGCGCGGCACGCCCGCCAGCACTCTCCAGCGCCTGATGACTCAATCCAACCCGTGGGGGCTGCCCCTTGCCGAGCGCATGAAGTGGGCGGAAGGGCTGAATGTGCCCACCGCGCGAGAAAACCCCAACTTCGAGGTGCTGTTCTGGGTCGGGTGTGCGGGCGCGTACGACTCGCGCGGTCAGCAGGTCGCCCGCGCGATCGTGAAACTGCTCCAGCGTGCAGGGGTCAACTTCGCGGTACTGGGTCCCGAAGAGCGCTGCACGGGCGACACCCCGCGCCGGCTGGGCGAAGACCTGCTGTTTCAGGAGCTGGCGCAACAGAATGTGCAGACGCTGGAGAAGTATAAGCCGCGCCGAATCGTCACGATGTGCCCCCACTGCCTGCACACGCTCAAACACGAGTACAAAGCGTTCGGGGCGCACTATGAGGTGGTACATCATTCACAGCTGCTGGCGGAGCTGATTCAGCAGGGGCGTTTGCCGCGCCCTGCGCCGATGGACGACGGGGCAATCGTGTTCCACGACCCGTGTTATCTGGCGCGGGTGAACCGAATTGCCGACGCGCCGCGCGCCGTACTGCGGGAGACAGGCGCGGAACTGCGTGAACCCGAACGCCATGGGGATCGCACCTTCTGCTGCGGCGCAGGCGGTGGACGCATGTGGATGGACGAACTGCCCCACGAGCGTCCCGGGCTGATTCGCGCGGAGGAACTGCTCAAAACGGGCGCGCGCACCGTCGCTGTCGGCTGCCCCTTCTGCATGATTATGGT
>CAZQPV010000071.1:3203-12292 GCA_964595265.1 uncultured Fimbriimonadales bacterium | reverse complement strand
GTCACGGAGGTCATCGAGCCGACCCTCTCGCGCGACCACACCGAGCGCATGCTCCCCGCCTTCGGAGCGGCGATTGAGTCGGCTATCGGGAACCATCACAACCTCCACCGGGTGCGCCTGCGTGGGGGGCAAACGCTCACGGGGATTGCGCTCACCGTGCCGGGCGATTTCTCGTCCGCCGCGTTCTGGATTGCCGCGGCGCTGCTGCTACCCCAATCCGACCTGATTGTGGAGGGGGTGGGGGTGAACCCGACCCGAACAGGCATGCTGGAGGCGCTCGCGGGCGCAGGAGCGCATCTCCACTGGGAGCAGGTGGGCGAATCGGCAGGAGAGCCTGTTGCGACCCTGCGCGTGCAAGCACAACCGCTGGGGGCGATGCGCATCGGCGGCGACCTCATCCCCCGACTGATTGACGAAATCCCCATTCTGGCAGTGCTGGCGACGCAGGCGCACGGCGTCACCGAAATCCGCGATGCCAGCGAGCTGCGGGTCAAAGAATCCGACCGCCTCGCGACCATCACCGAGGAACTGCGCAAAATGGGCGCCCGAATCGAGTGCCTACCCGACGGCTTGCGGATTGAAGGTTCCACACCGCTGCACGGCGCACAGGTGCAGAGCCACGGCGACCATCGAATCGCGATGGCGCTCGCCATCGCTGGGCTAATTGCCGAGGGCGAGACCCGAATCGAGTCGGTGGAGTGCGTGCAGACCAGCTTCCCCGACTTTGAGCGCACGCTGAGCGACCTGGTGGTCTACTGAGACTCGCGCACCCGCGCCGCAATCGCCTGAATCGCCTGCCCCACTCGCTCCCGCGCCACATAGATGAAGCCGTCCCGACTGAGCGCCCCCGCCACAAAGATGCCGGGGATGGGCGTTTCGTAGGTTTCGGGGTCATGCAGGGGTTTGCCTGATTCGTCTAACGGCGCGCCCAACGACACCAGCAGGCGCGTATCGGGTTCCAGCCCAATCAGGGTCAGCACGAAGTCCACGGGCAGATTGAGTTCGCCCTCTGCCCACACGAGATGCACGCAGGTCGGCTCAATCTTTTGAATCACGGCGCGGGGCAGGGGTGTGATGCGCTTTTCGTCTACCCGAATCTGCACCTCACGCAGGATGAACGGGCGAAACCGCGTCGCCTCCAGCGTGTCGGTCTCAGTCGCCATCCAGACATGGGCGTCGGCGTCAGCCAGTCGGATGGCTGCCTCGCCCGCCGAGTTGCCCGTGCCCACAATCAGCACCCGCTTGCGCCAGAAGCGAATCGGCTCGTCGTAGCGCGTCAGCACATGGGGCAGGTCGGCGCCCGGCACCTGCAGGCGTCGGGGCTGACCCCAGATACCCGTCGCCAGCAGCGCTGTGCGCGTAGTGTAGCGTTTTCGCGGCGACTCGTGGGGGAGGCAAACCGTATGCACCGCAAACCCGTTTTCGGCAGGCGCAATCCGCTCCACGCGCTCGTAGGTATGAATTGCGAGATTCGCGGCGGATGCCACCTTGCGATAGTAGTTGAGCGCCATCTCGCGCGTGGGCTTCTCGTCATGCGGTGTGGGGAACGGATAGCCTCCGATCGCCAGCTCATCCGCTGGTGAAAAGAAGCGCATGCCAATCGGGTATTCCACCAGCGACTGGCACAGCGTGCCCTGCTCCAGAATCAGGTAGTTCAAACCCGCCCGCCGCGCCTCGATCCCTGCGCAGATGCCGATCGGTCCTGCCCCGACAATAATCAGGTCGTACATCGTCTTCTCTTAGAGGATACCTGACCCCACCAACTGAGCCACCTGCAGGTCGGGGTTCTGGAGCGCGTCCCGAAGTGCTTGTATTGCGTCCTCTGCCAGAATCACCCCTATCAACTCGGTGCTGTGAATCTGCGTTCTTAACGCTTCCGCCTGCGCCTGCACATAGCGTAGCACGCGCACAAGGCTCGTGCCCGTTTCTCCGGGGGCAAGCGTTCGGGCGGTGCGGGTGAGATTGAGGGAGACCTGCGCCAGCTGGCGCGTGGGAAGCCACAGCCCCAGCGCCCGCACGCCGAACAGGTCGGGGTTATGGTCACGCTCCGCGCGGATTCGTCGGGCAATCGCTTTCGCAACAGAGAACTCCTGCGTTGCGAGGTTCACATTGAACGCAATCAGGGGGTCGCGCACGCCCATGATTGTCGCGCCAGCGGTGGGGTGGAGCCGCGCGGGTCCGTAGTCGGGTCGGCGAACGCCTTCCAGGGGGCGTCCCACCCAGCCTTCAAACTGCCCTTTACGCAGAGTGGGCAGATCGCGGATGCGCCCCTCGCCAGCGGAGTATTCGTACAGATAAACGGGCACGCGCAGACGCCTGGCGAACACCCGCGCTACCTGATGGGAAAACGCGACTGCCTGCTCCAGAGTCAGCCCCGCAAGCGGCACGAAGGGCACCACATCTACCGCGCCGATTCGCGGATGTACCCCCTGATGGGTGCGCAGGTCAATTCGTGCCACCGCCTCGGCGCCTGCCCGAAGCACCGCGCGTTTCACCTGCGCCGGCGTGCCCGAAAATGCCAGCACCATCCGGTGATGGTCGTAATCCCACGAGAGGTGATGCAGAATCACGCCCACCTTGCGCGCCGCGTCGGCAATCGCCTGAATCGTTTCGAGATTACGCCCTTCCGAAAAGTTGGGCACACACAGCACTCGCGCTGAACTCATCAGGCGAGTCGTTTCGCGAGGCAGGCGGAATTCCTGTCGGCGGTGGAGTGGTTCTCTCGGCTTCGCAAGGAGAGCGGGGTAGAAACACATGCGAGACCCATTAGACCGTCCAGTCTTCGCAGACCAGATCTGGAACCCGCGCGAACTCACGGATGTTATTCGTGACCAGCACAAGCCCGTTGGCAAGGGCAATCGCTGCAATCAGCAGGTCGTGAGGCCCGATCAGCTGCCCGCTGGCGGTCAAGCGGGCGCGAATTCCCCCATACACCTGCGCCGCGCGCGAACAGAAGAGCAAAACAGGAAACGGCTCAAAAAACGCCTCAAGCAAGTGGAGGTTATGCGTCGGGTTTTGACTGCGCCATGCCCCGTAATAAAGCTCCGCCTGCACAATCGGACACAACGCTACCTCGCTGGGCGTGAGCGCCCTCAGTCGATCCCATACCCGCGAGTGAGAATACCGCAAGTAGTCAATACAAGTGCTGGTGTCAAGGAGATACTTCATCGCTCGCGTCAAGTGAGGGACGCGCTTCGTAGTCGCCTGGCACAGGGCGTTCGAAATCGCCTTCCCAGCGCCCGCAGGTGGTCTCGAAGAAGTCCTCCGGCCAGCAAGAGGCAGGGTGGGGTTTCACCGCTCGCGCCGTCAGGAATACTTCCACCTCCCCTGCGGGCAGGGTAGTGGGAACCTTCACCTCCAGCACGCCGTCGTCATCAACCCGCGCCGTGATGTGGATGCTTAAAGTGTCCATACCATCTTGAATTTTACCCTGACGCAGAAACCCGCCCACTGTGAACTTCCGTGCATCACGCCCCCAGCGGCACGAGCAGCTCGCCTGTGCGAATCACTTCCGCCGCATACGCCAGACACGCCTGAATACCCTCAAGCGTGAGCGTGGGGTACGCCCGAAGAATCGCTTCGGGACTCAGCCCCTGCGCCAGATTGCCCAGCACTACGGCGACAGGCACGCGCGTGCCCCGCACGCAGGTTTTCCGTGATGAAGGTTGGGGTCAATAACGATACGGTCTGCCCAGTTCGGGGTTTGCATGGTGCGCCGCCTGTGAAAGATGATACCCAGCCCCTGCAGCAAGGCGGTAGGAGCGAGGCATGCCTCGCCCCTACAAAACACCCCCTCTCCCAAAACCCGTGAGAGAGGGGGCAAAGCGGGTGTGAGAGCCTCTATAAACCCCTACCCGCGCTGCCGAAGTTGAACAACATCGTCAGCAAGTCCGCATTGTTCACCACGCGGACGCTGTTGCCGAACGCGAACAGCACCGCCCGATGGACACGGCGTCGCCGTACATCTGGGACTTGCCGAGCGAGTGGGCAGGTCAGGACATCTGGTATCGCGGGGCGCGTGGTCGGACCCTGCACGGGCAACGGTGGCGGGCTGAGCGGGGTGGGTACTACCGCGTTGCCCTCGACTCGCCCGCTTGACGAAGTGTCTCTTCTACCAGATGCTCACTGATGTAGAACCCCGCCTGAAGCCGTAGTTGCTCTATCAAAGGGCTTACGGCTTCTATGATGCCGCGCCGCTTTGCCACGACGAGCGTACCCAGCACCCCAGCGACTCGCAAATTCCTCTCACGCGCACAGCGACGCCCGATACGCTCGTCCATCAACAGCAAGTCCGCCTGCATTATCTGGGCAAGGGCTATCGCCTCCGCCTCGCCCGCATGCAACCGATAGGGATGCAACGATTGGAGCGCCTCAACAGGAACGGGACGAACCTGTATCCAACTCGTCGTCTTCAAAAAAGGTGGGTGGGTACCGCGCTGCTCGCCCAGAAGAAGCTCGTGCTGCACAGCCTCGGGAATATATACCGTGCCGTACAGCGCGTGCAAAATAGAAAGTTGACCAATCGCCGCCAGATTCGTGAGGGGTGAGGTATTGCTGACCACAATCACGGCTGTTCAACTGCCTCCAGGTTGGCGAGGTCTTCTTGTAGGTCTTCCGCTGTGTAGTGAATGGGGATGCCCCGCTCGTGCAGGACGCGCTGGAACTCGATTCGCGTGAGTCCTGCGAACTGGCTCGCCAGCGCCAGCGTGAGTCGCTCCTGCTGGTACAGCCAGAGCGCCAGCTCCAGCCGAAACTCGGATTCGCTCATCTGCGCGGCTTGTAAAAGCGCATCGGGGATAATCACACTCATGGCGATATGATTGTACCCTGAAACCAGAGTGCGTTGTAGTCTTCACTCACAGCCCCTACAAAACACCCCTTGCTCCCAAACCCGTGAGAGAGGGGACAAAGCGGGGTGTGAGAGCCTCTACAACCCCCTAACACCCGCTGCCGAAGTTGAACAACATCGTCAGCAAGTCCGCATTGTTCACCACGCGGACGCTGTTGCCGAACGCGAACAGCACCGCCCGATGGACACGGCGTCGCCGTACATCTGGGACTTGCCGAGCGAGTGGGCAGGTCAGGACATCTGGTATCGCGGGGCGCGTGGTCGGACCCTGCACGGGCAACGGTGGCGGGGTAGTTGCCGACAAAGCGCCCCAGAGGACGATTCACCGCGCCTGCGCGCGCATCACCCACACAAAGAGCGGTGTGCCCACCAGCGCAGTGATGACCCCCACGGGCAGTTCCACAGGCTTTGCCAGCGTACGGGCGAGCGTATCCGCCCACAGCAGCATCAGTGCGCCGCCCAGCGCCGAAAGCGGAATCAACACGCGATGGTCGCCCCCCACCCCCCGACGCAGCAGATGGGGCGCCATCCAGCCCACGAAGCCGATAATCCCCGCCACTGCTACCGTCGCCGCCACCATCAGCGAGCCAGCCGTCAACACGCTCCACTTCAAGCGCTCTACCGACACGCCTAAATGAAGCGCCGTCTCTTCACCTGCCGTATACAGGTTCAGCGCCCGCGCCTGCGCCATCAGCACCGCGCCCCCCACAACGGCAGGCACGGCAACCCACTCCAGCCGTTGCCAGTCGGCGTTCAGTAAGCCCCCAAACAGCCAGTAAAGTGCGCGACTGAGGTCTTCCCCTGCCAGCACCAGCAGGAGCGTGACGACGCCCCACAAACTCGCGCTGACCGCCACGCCCATCAGCAGAAAGGTGGGGATGCGGAGCGCGCCGTTCTGGCGGCTGAGCGCCATAATCGCCATCAGCACCACCAGCCCGCATGCGAACGCCAGCCCCGTGATGCCGACGGTGAACCCCCGCGTATGCCAGCCCAGCAGCACACCTGCCGCCGCGCCTACCGCCGCACCCGACGACACCCCCACGATGTAGGGGTCTGCCAGCGGATTGCGCAACAAGCCCTGAAACGCGCACCCCACCATCCCCAGCATGCCCCCCACGCACGCTGCCAGCAGCACCCGCGGCAAACGCAACTCCCAGAGAATCACATGGGCTGTAGAATCGGCGTTTGCGTCAGGATGAATCAGCGCGCTCCACACTTCCGCAGGCGAGAGGGATACCGCGCCAATGCCCAGCACCAGCCACAGGCTCGCCCCCAGAGCCATCAGCAACCCCAGCCCGATCCATCGCGCCCGTCGGAACACTTAAACCTCGCCCCAGATACGCACGAAGCGCCGCGCCGCCCACCACGCGCACAGCCCGCCCAGCAGGCTCCCCAGCAGCGGCAAGCCCACCAGCACAAAAATAGGAGGCAAGCCAGGCGGCAGATCTTTCAAAAACGGCCACAGCCGCACCATCATATCCGACAGCACGCCCGCGCCTGCCAGCACCACCCCCGCTGCCACTAGCCCGCCCAGACCGCCCTGAATCATCCCCTCCAGCACAAACGGCGCACGGATGGTCGTAAGCGTCGCACCCACCAGTGCCATCACCCCCACCTCACGCTGGCGCGAGTAAATCGTCAGACGCACCGCATTATAAATCAGCACCAGCGCCGAAAATAGCAGCAAGCCACCTGCCCCAATCCCCACCCATCGCACCAGCCGCGCCACCGAAAGCACCTCCTCCAGCGTGTTGCGATGGTCCAGCACCTCGTCCACGCGGGGGTCCTTGCGCACGCGCTCGGCAATCAGGGGCAACTGCTCCGGCTGGTGCGCCGCCACAATCAGCTTATCAGGTAGCGGATTCGGCAAATCGGAAAGGTTCACATCGTCTTTGAAGTTCTTCTTGAGCTCCTCCCAGCCCTGCTCGCGCGGCACGAGCTTCACGCGCGCCACTTCGGGCATCGCCTCCAGCATCTGCTTCATCTCAAGGCTTTGCGCACGCGGCACGGAGACCTTGAGAAAGATTTCCAGCTCGAACTGGCTGGGCAGGGCATGTGCCATCGCGTCCAGTTTATAGAGCGCCATGCCCACCGCGCCGAGCAGCACCAGCGCAATACACGCCGTGCTGACGGCGGCTATCTGGAGCATCGTGTTGCGCCGCAAACTCGCCCAGGTCTCGCTCAGCAAAAACGCGATACGGTCTCTCATAGCAGCGTGATGGGCGGATAGAGCCGATCCAGCTCAATAGGATACCCGCCTTTGGGCACATCGCTGATGATGTGCCCCCGATCCAGCGCGACCACCCGCTGATTCGCGCGATCCACAATCTCGCGGTTGTGCGTGGACACAATCACCGTCGTGCCCCGAAGGTTGATGCGCAACAACAGCTCAATAATTTCCCACGAGGTGTCGGGGTCTAAGTTCGCCGTTGGCTCATCTGCCAGCAAAAGCGGAGGGCGGTTCGCAATCGCGCGCGCAATCGCGACGCGCTGTGCCTCGCCGCCCGAAAGCTGGTGGGGAAACTGCCGCGCCTGGGTACTCATGCCAACCTGCGCCAGCACCTGCGCCACGCGCTCCCGCACCGCCCGATCGCTGAAGCCTATCGCCCGCAACCCGTATGCCACATTCTCCCACACCGTCTTGCGCGGGAGCAAAGGATAATCCTGCGGCACAATCCCCATCTGGCGGCGCAAGAAGGGAATCTCGCGCTCACGCAACTCATGCACGGGCATCCCCAGCACCCACACCTGCCCTGATGTCGGACGCACCGCGCCGTACAACAACTTGAGGAGCGTGGACTTGCCTGCTCCCGTCGTGCCCACGAGGAACACAAACTCGCCCCGCTCCACCATCAGGTTCACCCGATGTAGAGCGGGTATCTCGCTCGTCTCATACTCCACGCTGACCTCTTTGAGGTGGATCATCGCGCCTGTGCAGTTCGGCACAGGCGAAGGCTTTCCTGCCGTGTTATAGCCCGTATCCTCTCAAGCCTCTCGAACCCCTAACACCCGCTGCCGAAGTTAAACAGCACTTTCAACAGGTCAGCGTCGTCTACCACGCGGTCGTAGTTCACATCTTCGGGGCGGGCGCCTGTGGCGCCAAAGTTGAACAGCACGCTCAGCAGGTCAGCGTCATCGATACAGCCGCTGAAGTCCACATCCCCAGGAAGACGCACCCGCACGACGCCCGTCATCCCGACCGATTCGTGAGGAATACAATAGTACCCATATATCCCAGGTTCGCTGAAAGTGTAGATGAAGGTGCGCCGCACCGAGCTAATCTCTGCATCCCAGAGACCGTCATAAGAAGTGGTCGTGTGAAAACCGCTTCTCCAGACCCAGCGCACACTGTCTCCCACATCGATAAGCGTCTCGCTTGTGTTTGTATAGGTGTCGCGGAAAATCACCTGGAAGTTGGGTCCCACCTCCACATCGCGCGTCTCGGCGTGTCCGACGCCTACAATCACAAGATACAGCGTCAGAATTCCCAGAAATCGCATTGCTGCCACCTCCTTTGTGGTCGCCGCTTCGCGGGCTGGGTGCTTTTATTAACGAATCACTCAGAAGACGGTTCCCTCTCTGTGAGAAGAGGTACACTAATTGCGATGCGACTGGGTTGGGCGTTGTATGATCTGGCGGCACTGGTGGCGTTCACGCTGATAGGCATCTACTCGCACCATCAGCGTTTGCCTTCGGTAGAGCATTTCTGGGGCGTGTTCTGGCCCTTTGCGGTGGGCTGGTATGGGCTGGGGTTGCTCACGGGGCTGTATCGCCTGCAGTCGTGGCGGGGTGCATTCTGGCTCACATGGCTGGTGGGCTGCGCCGTGGGGGTCATGCTCTACTCGTGGGTGTCGATGGCGCGCCCGGTGGCATGGTGGAGTATCAGCGTGCCGTTCTGGGTGCTGTCCACCCTGTTTATCGGGCTGTTGACGGGCGGAGCGCGGCTGGTGGCGCTTGCGGTCAACCGTTCGCGCCGGCGCCTTGCGAGTTAGCCGATGCGCAAAGCACGATGGCTGTGGGGCGTGCTGGGGCTGCTGGCGCTGATGCTGGGCGCGGCGGCAGGTTGGCTCTACTGGCAGGTGCGCCCCGTGAGCCAGCGCTTCGCGCCCCAGCTGATTCGGCTTCGGGAGCCGACGCCTGCCGAGCCGCTCGCCGAACGGCTCGCACGCCGACGACTCGTGCGCAACCCCAGCCTGCTCGCATGGTGGCTCCGAGTGCGGGGGAAACCTACTCTCACCCC
>CAZQPV010000071.1:0-3103 GCA_964595265.1 uncultured Fimbriimonadales bacterium | reverse complement strand
GATTCCTGCCCCAGCGCGATGAACGGCACGGCAAGGCGCTTTAGCCGCGCAAGAGGGACAGCACCGTCTGCGGAATGTTGTTTGCCTGCGCCAGCACCGACATCCCCGACTGCATCAGAATCTGCTGCTTGGTGAACATGGTGATTTCGGCAGCGAAGTCGGCGTCGCGAATGGTGGATTCGCTGGCGGTAACATTCTCTTTGGCAACATTCAGCGAACGGATGTTGCTTTCCAGCACATAACGCTGGAACGAGCCCATATCGCCGCGCATCTTGGAGATTTCGGAGATGGCGGCGTCAATTATGCGCAACGCCTCGTCGGTGGAGTTCTGCTGGGTGACATCGATAGTGGCGAGGCTTTTGCCCGGCACGACCGTCGTGCCCAGCTTGGTGGCATGCACATCCATCAGGGAGAAGCGCACGAACTGACCCGCGTTTGCGCCGACCTGGAACTGGAGCATTCCGGCGTTGACCAGCGCGACGCGCTGGGCGCCGCTACCAGCATAGTCAAACAGGTTGCCGTTCTCAGTGAGCAAAATCGTGTTGCCGTATCCATCGGTGAGGCGCAAACCCGAATCGCCCGTGCCGCGTCCCCCTGTGAAGGTAACCGTTGTGGGGCCCTGCACGGTGTTAGCCGTTACCTGCGCCACGGCGTCGGTGCCTGCACCGGAAAAGTTGGTGCCTGCCGCCGCAGAAAGCACCCCCGTGGCGTCGTGGAAGGTGATTCGGTACTGGGAGCCGTACTCTTTCTGGCGCAGGCGCACGCTATAGTTCGCGCCCACCGCTACAATCTCTGCCACCACCCCCGTCTGGTTCGACACGGCGTTAATCTTGTCCACAAATGAGCGCAGGGTGTCGGTCGTGTCCGCTTGGATCGACAGCCCGTTAATCACGATACTGCCCCCGACGGGCAGGAAAGTCTCTGTGGTGGAGAAGGTGCGTGTGGTGGTATACATTGCGCGGGTGGCTTGTGTCGTTACATTGATGGTAACATAGCCGCTGGCGGTCGCCAAGCCGTTGAACAACCCCCCGATAAACACACCCGAAATCAGGTTCGGATCCGTTACCTGCGCGGTGATACCCGAAGTGCCATCCAGCAGTTTTTTGGTGCCGAACGCCGTCTGTTCGGCGATGCGGTTGATGCTGTCGACGAGGGCGCGGATCTGAGTCTGGTCCGCCATCAGCGCGGCGTAGTCGTTGACGCCTGTGTTGGCGGCATGGAGCACCAGCTGGCGCATCGTGCGCAGGGCGGTATGCACCTCGTCCAGGGCGGCTTCGGCGGTTTTAATCATGTTGGTGGCGTCCTGCGCGTTATTAATCGCTTGCTGGAGACCCGTAATCTGGGCGCGCAAGTTTTCGGAGATAATCAAGCCTGCAGGGTCGTCGGCAGCGCGATTAACCCGCAGTCCCGAAGCCAGCCGCTCGATGGTGCGCCCCAGTGCGTCGGAAGTCAAGCTGACATTCCGCAAAGCGTTTTGCGCCTGTATGTTCGTATTGATTCGCAGACTCATTCCATGAACCCCCTTGTGTTTTGGGTTGCTCCGCAAATTTGCTGGGGGTTATTATCGGAAGGGGGGCGCGCCTTCTTTAGAGGGGTGGTTTACCCAATCGGCGACTGGTTAATCATCAGGTGGAACTGACATTCCAGCGCTTCAGCGGCTTTACGACACATCACCATGCGCTCCAGAAAAATCTCGAAGTATTCCATCAGGCTGGCAACGCTGGTGTCAATCTCCAGGTTGAGTTCGATCACCCTTTCTTTAGCCAGCACGCGCAGTCGAGAGCGCTGGGTGGCGAAATTCACACGGTCATGAATGTCGAACTGGTCGCGGTGAGGGTTTTGCACACGCGAGAAATGCACATCGGATTTGTCCGCCAGAATCACAGTTGCCGCCGCGTAGTTCACGGGGTAGCCTGTGGCTTCCTCATGGTTGCCGATCGCGCTGATGATAATTGCGACCTCTTCGGCAGGCATGCCCATCTGGGTCAGCAGATGATACGCCAGCACTGCGCCTGTTTGCGCGTGATGGTCGCGGTTGATGACATTCCCGATATCGTGCAGGAACCCCGCAATCGCGGCGAGTTCCGCTTCACGCTCGGTATAGCCCAGCTTCAAACACAGGCGACGGGCGTTGTTGGCAACCAGCCCCGCGTGGCGCAGCCCATGCTCCGTGTAGCCCATCGCATAGAGCATCTGGTTTGCCATCTGAATGTAGGTGCGCACGGTCTCGTTGTTGCGTACCTCGTCTAAAGTTACGACTTTCATACCTCTATGATTCTCGGCGTGCGGGGCGGGTTCCTGTAAATCGGCGTGCAGGAATCGGTTCTGGGGCGTCTAAATAGAGCGACGAGGTGTGAATGGCTCTATGTATGGCATGCGTGGCTCTGGGCGAATGTTTCGGTTGTTGATGCGTCATGCAGGCGTGGCACGCGAAATGGGCGGCGAGGAACTCTCGCTCGCCGTGCAGCGCGTGGACCAGATGTTCATTCAGGCGCTGGAGATGGGCGCTTCGGACATTCATATGCATCCTGAACATAACGCGCTCCGAATCCGCTTCCGTATCGATGGCGTTCTGCACGAGCAGGAAGTGATTTCGCAGATGGATCTGGCGCAGGCGATGATCGCACGCATCAAGCTCGCCGCGAACATGCATCTGGACGAGAAGCGCGACACCCAGGATGGGCGCATCGATATGGAGTATATGGATCGGCGCTTGAGCGCGCGCGTCTCCTGCATCCCGACGCTGAACGGCGAGCGTATCGTGATGCGCATTCTGGACCCTGCCAAAACACAGGTCAAACTGGACGCGCTCGGCATGCCGCAAGATGTGTTAGCCAACTGGCGTCGCGCCCTCCAGGTCGCCTACGGCATGCTGGTCGTCACCGGTCCCACAGGCTCTGGAAAGACCTCCACGCTCTATGCGTCGCTCCACACCCTGGATCGCGTGCATCGGAATATCGTTACGGTGGAAGACCCTGTGGAATACGAGTTTCCTGATAATGTGATGCAGGTGCAAGTGACGGAAAAGATTACCTTTCCACGCGCCCTGCGGGCGATGCTCCGCCACGACCCCGATGTGATTATGATTGGCGAGATTCGCGAC
>CAZQPV010000070.1:0-12488 GCA_964595265.1 uncultured Fimbriimonadales bacterium | reverse complement strand
GGTCCGGGCAACAGTGGCTGCTGCCCCGAAACGGCGGTGTCTTTCATGGGGATTTTCAGCTCCGGCTGCTTATCGCCCTGATTGAACAGCTCAGGTTGTCCCACGAACTCGCCCTTGTCCCATGCGGGTCCCTGACGGATACCGCCGCCTCCAAAACCTGGCATGCCGCCGAGCGCGCCTCCCGATAGCCCGCCTGGACCGAAGCACATCCCCAGCCCGGAGCAGGCGCCGTTGCACTGATTGAGCTTTTTCATCTGCTTGACCTGCTCCAGAATCTGCTGGGCGAGCTGGTGAATTTGCTCGTCCGTTTGATATTTCTGCGCCAGCTCCTCGATTCGCTTCTCCAGCTCCTGCAGGCGTTTCTCAATCTCTTCGGGGCTGAGCTGGGGCTTCTCGGCGTTGTTGGGGTTCTGTTGCTGTTGCATGTTTTTGCGCATCTCTTCGGCGAGTTTGCGCAGGTGTTCCATCGCCTCTTTGAAGGCGGGATCGTTGTAGAGCTTGCGCAGGAACTCCTGCGCCTCCTGCGAGAGCCTGAGAGCGCGAATCTGTTGCTGGAGTCGCTCCATCTGTTTGCGGAGCGCTTCCATCTGCTCCTTGCTGAGAGGGTTGCCATTCGCATCTTTGCCTGACTGGAGCTGTTTCTGGAGTTGCTCCAGCTGTTTCTGGAGGTCGTTCAGCTGGCTCTGCAGGTTCTGGGCGTTCGCGGGGTTCTGCATGGCGCGCATGGTTGCCTGCAGCTGGCGCATCTGGTTCATGAGGCTGGCGCGCTGTTCCGCCGAGAGGGGGTTGCCCTGCAGGTCTTTACCGCTCTCCAGCTGCTGCTGGATTTGCTGGAGCTGGGTCTGCAGGTCTTTGAAGGCGTTGTTGAGCTCTTGCTGTTTCTTTTGCGCCAGTTTTTCGAGTTGCTCGCCTGCGGTAAGCGCTTTCTGGGCAGTTTCGGTCATTTTCTGGGTGTTTTTCTGCTCCAGTTTGCGGGCGTCTTCGAGGAGCTGGTTGTAGCGCAGGAGCGCCTCTTGCTTGCTCATTTTGGCTTCGCGGGCGCGTTTGTTATACAGCTCGGCGTTTTGCGCGATGCGTTTGGCAATCTCGTCGGCGTCGGGCTTTCTGGCTTCCTCCACAATCGGCTTGACCACCTCTTCTATCTGTTTCGCTGATTCGGCAATCTCTTTCTGCTCCTCGCGCCGTTCGGGAATTGCGATAGCCAGAATCTGGGGCAGGAAATGCATCATGGTCGCGAGCGCAGCGGCTCCCAGAAACAGCCCCTGCCAGCGGGTGAAACGCGGCTTAAAAACCTGCGCGGGGTGCGTGCTTTGCAGGGCGCGCTGGGCGTCTTCAATCAGCGGCTGGTCAAACAGGTGGCTGGCGTCGGTGTGTTCCAACGCCGTTTGCAGGCGGTCTTTGAGACCCGCGCGGCGGTCAATCAGCTGGGCAATTGCCGAATCGGGTAGGCGAATCAACATCGCATACACAACGCCCAGCAGGATTCCAGTAAGTACGATGAGCGGCAGCCAGTGGGTGGGCACAAACAGTACGGCTCGCCAGTCCAGCAGACTCAGCAAGGCAGCGGCGAGTGCGCCCGCCGTCCCCCCGATTGCCCCCAGCTTCCACGCCAGCAGCATGCGCACGCGCCACCGATAGGGGCGCAAGCGTCCAGACCATTCATACGCCGTTATCGCCATGACAAAACCCCCAGAAAAGGTAAGAGTAGTATACCATTAAGTGGATTCCACAAAGGGTAAGCCTCTGGGGAACTCTCTAATGGGCAGGAATTGCACCTTTAGCAAGTTGAGGTTAAGCCTGACAGCGGGTTTGCCTCCAAAGGGCCAGTGCGTCTCTGTGCGATAGATTCTTCTGTTGCGTGTGGGAGGCGACTGCAGTTCCTCAACGAGCTCACGAGTGATTTCTATCCCAAAGTGCTCTTTCGCACCTACCGAAACACCAACAAGCCCTACCCGATGTCCTTCCTGTAATTGCTCCGCGAGTCGGCACAATTTGTTGTCACGCAGGTCGCATCGTTTTGTGTGTTTCCAGTACGAGATGGCGCCTCTTTCAGTCGGGTAATCACTTAGAATATCCGAGTACCACTGTTCTCCAGTGCTTGTTGTGATGAGGATATCAGGCTCCACAGAAGTTTGATGCCCCTTTTTCAACTCACGAGAAGCATCGCTGCCAACAGCTTTGCACGAGTATCCATGACGATTGAGAAGGTATATCACCGTGTCTTCAACGATCCAGCCAAGCACCAGGTCTGCTACATAGAGACGCTCGTTGCGGTGATTACGGTGGTGGCGCGTGCCTATAGTCTTCTCTAAGAGGGCTGTATTGTCTTCCTCTGTCCATTCGCTCTTGAGCCCGAGCGGGCGAAACAGAAACTCGCTATCGGGATAACCCTCAAGGATTGCCTCTAAACTCAAACCAACCTCTTGGAGTAGTTCCTGAGTCAGAGAAATTTTTCGATGAATACTTTCCCACGAGCGAGCCATAAGTTCTAACCTCTAGAGTTTTCTGTGAGGGGAATCTGATGGTTTCGCAGCCGGCGCACGGCTTCAAGGGCAATCTCTGGGTTAATCTCGTAGCCGATCCCGTTCCGTCCCAGGTTCACACATGCAAGCAAAGTCGTGCCAGAGCCGACAAAGGGGTCCAGGACGGTCTCGCCTACGAAGCTGTAAGCTTTGATGAGGCGGTAGGGAAGCTCATAGGCAAACGGCGCCACATGCTGGCGCTGGTCGCCGCTCCCTTCAGGCTTCATAACCCATACATCGCTCTTCTTGATGCTAATCCAGAACTCTTTATCCAGCTTGGACGCCTCACGTTGTGCCTCGGTAAGGTGGGCATATTTTTTGTACCCCTTCAACTCGGGCTTCTCAAACTCAAGGATGAACTCGTGCATGTGATTGATCAGGATTCCGCCGGGGTAGGGGTAAGTGCCAAAATGAGCGCGTACCGAGTTCGTTTTGTGCCAGATAATGTCGCGCTTGAAGATAAAGCCAATCTGCTCACAGAGATCTATCGTTTTCCCAACGAGATTCAACATGCGAAAGCTACCGTTGGTCATCCGAATCGGAAGATTTATCAGATTGATAAACATCTTGCGCCCTGGCTGCAAAACGCGGTACACTTCGCGCCAGACAATACCTATCTGTTCCAGCCATTCCTCGAGGGAATGAAGATTGCCGAGGTCGCCTTCGATCGGCTCACGAGCGTACATTTTGGTATTAAAGTAAGGAGGCGAAGTAACCACCAGATGCACACTATTCTCGGCAATCCGATGCATCTGCTGGGCGTTCCCCACAATAATTTGCTGGGTTGTCCCGTTCAGGCGGAGTGTTTCACCTGTGAAATCAGGGAGCGGGTTTTCCTCAAGGGGAAGCACGGGCATTTTTTGTTTAAGCCGTTCCAGCTCTGTCAGGCGAAAGCGTTTCTGACCACTGGCAGCAATCGTTGCTGGGAGCAGCCCTTCTGAAACGAGACGATGAACCGCGCGCACGGAGACCCCCCAGAAATTTTGCTGCCTCAATCGCGGACAGGTAGGTCCTTTGTGAGTAGTCATGGGTCGTTTCCATCGCGCCATCCCCTTCAGTAAGGTCATACACATTATACCTTCCCACAACCTCATGCCCCCGGCAATAACTCCCCTGAGGCTTTCTTGCACATGGTTGAGGTCTACATCTTTCGGATACAGCAGGAGATTTGTCGGTCGTCCCCAAATAGTTCTGTTGAAAATGCAGCAGTGGAAGGTTTTGCCCTTCGGCTACAAACAGCAACCCGACGGCAGTCTCGTGGCGCGCGGGATTGGAGCGCCCCTTCTGTGGCGCGATTCGTCTTCCAGAGCAGGCGCGCTTTCCGCTGTGTTCCTCCTCCATCGCGCCACCGCCCGTCAGTGGAAGACCGCAGGATTGACCGTCTGGCGCAGCGAGCGCCACCACTGGCGCCTGAACCTCGTGGAAGCGCCCGACGATACCGACCGACGCCACTTTGTGGAACTCCAGCAGATGTATGACGGGCAGTGGCTCTCGCAGGAAGGCATCGCGCCCGACGCGAGCCTCGCCTATACGCGCGAAGGCTGGCAGTGGCGCTACGAGACGCCATACCGCCTGCGCCTTGAGTGGGACTCACAAAAGATTGTCGGCGAGGTGTGGGAAGGCGATACGCTCTGCTGGCGAGAGGGCTGGCAGTTCAAGCAGGGCATCTACTGGGGTGAGATGGGCATCATTGTGAACAGTTTTCAGGCAACTATTCGGGATGCCCGTATCGAACGCAGGGAACCCTTTGAGCCTTCCGTAGCGTTTCTCAAGCCGCCGCCTGTGAAAGCGCGTGTCAAACCCGCCCGCCAGCGCGCTACAGGCTTTTTCAGAGTGGAGCAGGTGGCGGGCGTCTGGTGGTTTATTGACCCCAGCGGCAATCTGTTTCTGGCGCTGGGCACAGACCACGCCAGCTACTTCGTTCACTGGTGCGAGGCGCTGGGCTATGCACCGTACCATCGCAATATGGAGCGCCAGCACGGCTCAGAAGCACGCTGGGCAGAAGAGACCCTGCAGCGGCTGAAAGCGTGGGGATTCACAGCGCTGGGCGTCAATCATTCGGTTCTCCTGCGCCACAAAGGCTTGCCCCACCCCGAACAGATTCTGGGCATGGGACAGGGGTTCGCTTACCACGACGACCTGGTGAAACCTATCCACTGGACAGGTTTCCCGAATGTATTCTCGCCAGAATGGGAGCAGTGGTGTGAATGGGTTGCCTACGAGCGTTGTCGCCCCAACCGCGACGATCCGTGGCTGCTGGGCTACATGCTGGACAACGAGCTGGAATGGTTCGGCAAAGAGTATTTGCAGTGGGGATTAGCGGTGGAGGCGTTGCGCCGCCCCGCAGGGCACACAGCGCGAGTCGCGCTCGCCAACCTGCTTCGCCAGCGTTACAAGGGGGATATCGCAGCTTTCAATCGCGCGTGGGAGGCGAACCTGCGCGACTTTCAGGAGATTGCCGAAAGCGATGCTCCGCCCACCCTTCGCACTCCTCGCGCCCAGCAGGATGGAATCGCCTTTGTGCGGCTGGCGGCGCGCCGCTACTTTGAAATCGCCACGCGCGCCATCCGCAAACACGACCCCAACCACCTGATTCTGGGCTGCCGCTTCGCAGGCGATGCCCCGCCTATCTGGGATATTGCAGGCGACTATTGCGATGTCATCACCGTCAACACCTATCCGCGCGTAGACCTGCGTCGTCAGCGCGTGCTGGACTGGGAAGAGCATTTGCGCCGATGGCACAAAGAGAGCAAACGCCCGCTGATGATTACCGAATGGAGCTTCCCTGCGCTGGATAGTGGTCTGCCCTGTAAGCACGGCGCAGGCATGCGCGTGGACACCCAATCCCAGCGTGCCCAATGCTTCCGAATCTTTCAGGAAACCGCGCTGGCGCTGCCATTTGTGGTCGGCTCCAACTTCTTCATGTGGGTGGACCAGCCTGCACAGGGCATCAGCCGCACCTTCCCCGAAGATAGCAACTATGGGCTGGTCAACGAGCAGGGTGTGCCCTACAAGGAGCTGGTCGCAGCCGCAACCGAGGTTCACCGTCGCGCTTATGAGATTCATGCAGGCTCCAGGCGCTTCTGGGAGCGCAGTCCTCAGCCGACGGAAACACGCCCCTCCCTTTCGGCGAAAGCCCAGATAACCGACGACTCGATGCGTCTGCCGATCGCTGTGCGCAATCGAGGCGAGCAGGCGTTCACAGGTTGGGTGTGCGTGGATTTACCCCCCAATAACCCGGCTTCGCGCTGGCAGGGCACTTTCGCCTGTCGCACACGCGAGGGCAAACCTGCACGGTTTACAGTGGAGCCGTTGTATCGCGAGCGTGTCTGGCTCTCTCTGATAAATCTCAAGCCGGGCGAACAGCGTGAGTTCACGCTAAGTTTTGTGGCGAAACGTCCACGCAAGGCACGCCCCCAGCAATATTATCGGCTCGCCCCTGAAGCACAGATAGGTTTCGGTTCCTCACCCCTGCAACTGCGTTTCACCTCCGAGCGTGCGCCGTTTGGCGCGCTGCGCTGGCAGGGTGAGCCATATGGGCGCTACACCGTACTGCTGTGGCAGGCGCGCCGCGAAAATCGCTGGCTCGCCCCGAACCAGCATGAAATCGGCTATGTTCAGGTAGAGGATATTCATTACGGGCGTGGCTGGCTTCTCCATCAACCCCAACCCAACGCCGACGACCTCCCCTTCGCCATCGAGTGGGAGTTTATGCTGATGAACGGCTTGCTGCTCGTGCGCTGGCTCAGGCTACAGAACCGGGGCGCCCAACCGATGGAAGTCAGGGGCGTCTATCACTACCCCCTGAGCCTGCTTGGCGGAAATGACGCCGATGACGAGGCAGGCGGCGTGCCGAACTACTCCCTGAACGCAGGCGTGTGGGAAGACCGCGCCGCAAACCGTTTCTACGGAGCCATCCCCATAGACCCGCTCGGATGGCAATGCTATTTCTTTAGAGACGAGGAAGGGCGCCAGCACCCTGACCTGTGGGTTCCCCTTGCGATGACGGCTCCTGCGGGTGAATCGCGCCCTCTCCCCGGAGGCTGGGTCGCGCTGGTTTGGGGCAAAGGACGCTTTGGGGATGCCGAATGGCGCATGCGCACCCGTCAGGTTCAGACTTTTGGCGGCGTGGAGGTTGTGGCGGCGTCGCCTTAGGGCATGAATCTCCGCACGCGATTCCTGCCTCTCACTCTACAGCAAGGAGCCACAGAATGCGAAAAATAGCGACTTGGGTTTTGTGGGTACTGGCAGCCTTGAGCCTGTGGGCGGCGGTCAGCAAGCGCTTTAATGCCACTCCGCAGGCGTGCGAAACGCCGAGCCACTGTACGACCCAATACTACTGGGACTCGCCCCTCTTGCGATAGGTGTCAGGAGCTGGGTTTGGGCAGATTCTTCTCCTGCCACTCTTTGAGCAGCACAGGCGCACGGTCTACCAGAAACACATTCTCGACGAAAAACATGTAAAGCTGGTCCTTCTCCAGTTTGGAGGTGTCCAGGCGCGCCGCTTCCAGCACCTCCTTACTGCGTTTGACCATGTAGTCCATTTGCTCATCGGTGAAGTGGGGTTTCAGCTCGGTGGCGATATTGGTAACCACCTGGGTGCGGAGCTGGCGTCGCTTTTGCGCCGCTTCCTGCTCCAGTCGGCGGATGGTTTCCTGAAACTCTTTGGGCAGGCTTTTGCCGCGCGAGACTTCCTCGCGCACGCGCATGATTTCATCTTTGCGGTTGCGCAGTTCGGTGGCTTCCTGGCGGATCAGTTCTTCCAGCTGTTTGTAGGCGCGTTCGTGGGCTTTGAGGAGTCGGTCGATTTGCTCGCGAGTGAGGTTCAGGGGGCGGATGTTATGGAACCATGTGATGTCGGCGAGCGCGAGGAGCAGCTGGTCCACCTCTGAGGGCGGAGGGGGCGTTTGCTGTGCGCGTAAGGTCAGCCCGCCCGCGCCCACGAGACAGAGCATCAGTAGCCCGTACACAACCTGCATGCGTCGCATGCAGGGGAGTATACCCCAAGCCTACTCTTCCTGCCCCTCGTATTTCTCCTTAAGCGCCTGAATTACGGCAGGGTCGGCGAGGGTGGTGGTGTCGCCGAGGGCGCGCCCTTCGGCAACATCGCGGAGCAGGCGACGCATGATTTTGCCGCTGCGCGTCTTGGGCAAGTCCGCTGTGAAGAAGATTTGGTCGGGTCGGGCAATCGCGCCGATTTTCTGCGCCACATGCTGCTTGAGAACGTCTTTGAGGCTCTCATCGGTGGTGTAGCCCTCCTTGATAATCACGAATGCGGCGATGCCTTGCCCTTTGATTTCGTGGTGAATGCCAATCACCGCCGCTTCGGCGACCGCGGGGTGATCCACCAGCGCGCTCTCTATCTCCATCGTGCTGAGGCGGTGCCCCGACACATTAATCACATCATCCACGCGCCCCAGCAGCCAGAAGTAGCCATCACTGTCGCGTCGTGCGCCGTCGCCTGTGAAGTAGATGCCCTCATATTTGCTCCAGTAGGTTTGCTTGAAGTGTTCGGGGTCGCCCCATAGCCCGCGCGTCATGGCGGGCCACGGCTTCGTCATCACGAGGTAGCCGCCGCGGTCTGTGCCGACGGGGTTGCCTGCTTCGTCCAGAATATCGGGGAAGATCCCGGGGAAGGGGCGCGTCGCCGAGCCCGGCTTCGTGGCGACGATGCCGGGCAGGGGCGTGATCATGATAGCGCCCGTCTCGGTTTGCCACCATGTATCCACAATCGGGCAGCGCCCGCCGCCGATATGCTCGTGATACCATATCCACGCCTCCGGGTTAATCGGCTCGCCGACGGAGCCGAGCAGGCGCAGACTGGAGAGGTCATGTTTCCTGGGATACTGCTCGCCCCACTTCATGAAGGCGCGAATGGCGGTCGGCGCGGTGTAGAGAATCGTCACGCGATACTTCTCCACAATCGCCCAGAAGCGGTCGCGGTCGGGATAGTCGGGCGCGCCTTCATAAATCACGCAGGTCGCCCCATTGGCAAGCGGTCCGTACACGATGTAACTGTGCCCCGTGACCCAGCCCACATCGGCGGTACACCAGAAAACATCTTCGTCCTTGAGGTCAAATACCCAGTTCGTCGTAACCGTGACGCCCGTCATGTAGCCGCCGGTGGTATGCATAATACCCTTCGGCTTGCCTGTAGAGCCAGAAGTGTAGAGCAGATAAAGCAGGTCTTCGCTGTCCATCGGTTCGGGTTCGCAGACGAGCGGCGCGTTCGCCATCAGTTCGTGCCACCACAGGTCGCGTCCTGGGGTCATGGGAGTGTTATGGTCTGCGCCGAGCCGCTGATAGACCACTACCTTCTCGATGGAAGGCGCGTTCTTGAGCGCCTCGTCAGCGTTGCGCTTGAGGGGTACGATGCTCCCTCGTCGGTAGCCGCCATCGACGGTAACCAGCACTTTCGCCTGCGCGTCGTTGATGCGGTCGGCGAGCGCCTCCGCGCTGAAACCGCCAAACACCACCGAGTGCGGCGCTCCAATTCGGGCGCACGCCAGCATTGCAACCACCACTTCGGGAATCAGGGGCATGTAGATACACACGCGATCGCCCTTACGCACTCCCAGCGACTTCAGCACATTCGCGAACTTTTGAACCTCGCGATGCAGGTCGCCGTAGGTCAGCACACGCTCCTCGCCCGGCTCGCCTTCCCAGATGAGCGCGGCTTTATTGCGCCGCCAGGTTCGCACATGCCGATCCACACAGTTGTAGCAGGCGTTCAGCTTGCCCCCAACAAACCACTTCGCATAGGGCGGGTCCCACTCCAGCACCGTGTGCCACTTTTCGAACCAGTCCAGCATCTCGGCGCATCGCGCCCAGAAGGCGAGGTAGTCCCGTTCCGCCTCCTCATAAATATTCGGGTCATTGATATTCGCTTGCTTTTTGAACTCCTCCGAAGGCGGAAAGATACGAGTCTCCTGCAGCAGTGCGTCAATTGCCGTTGCTTGCATTGTGTTCATCCCTCCAGTAAACAAATTCGCGTCTCAAGCGAGCATTCCTGCCAACATGCAGGAATATCAAGCCAGTTGCAGGAATCAAGGTGTTATGGACGCAATCGTGGTCGGTGCGGGGGTTGCAGGTTTAACCTGCGCCTGTGGGTTGGCACAGGCGGGCAAAGAGGTGCTGGTGCTGGAAGCGCGCTCGCGCGTCGGGGGACGAATCTACAGCCACACACTCGCGCCGGGCGTGGTAATCGATTTAGGGGCGCAATGGCTGGGTCCGACTCAGGAGCGCGCCTACCGGTTGGCGCAGAAGGTTGGCGCCGCCCTGTTCCCGACCTACACCGAGGGCGAGAGCCTCGTGGACTTTGGTGGGAAGCAGAAGCGCTACAGGGGTATCGTGCCGAATCTGGGGCTGTGGAACCTGCTTGATTTCGGGCGTGGGGTGAGCTTGCTGGACAAGATGGCGCAGCAGGTGCCGCTGAAAGCGCCATGGCGTGCCCCGAACGCCGAAGCGTGGGACTCGATCACCTTCGCGACATGGATTCAGCAGACGCTCCGCACGCGCGTGGGGCGCTGGGGTATGGGATTGTTTGCGGAGGCGGTTTTCGCCGCGGAGCCGAGCGACTTCTCGCTATTGCACACGCTGTTTTACCTGCATTCGGGAGGTGGCTTTGAGCGCCTCACGGCAACTCGCGGCGGCGCCCAGCAGGATCGGTTCGTGCAGGGCGCGCAAACGCTTGCCGAAGGGCTGGCGCACCAACTCGGCGCGGAGCGTGTTAAGTTCAACAGTCCCGTGCGTGCGATTTGCCAGGAACCCGACCGCGTGCGCGTCTACTGCCAACCCCATCCCGACGCGCCGTTGAGCGTTTACGAAGCCCGGGTGGCGATTGTCGCTATCCCGCCCGCTCTGGCAGCCCGAATCGAGTACGACCCGCCCCTGCCCCCCGCTCGCGACCAGCTCACCCAGCGCCTGCCGCAGGGTTCCGTGATAAAATGTTTTGCGGTCTACGACCGTCCCTTCTGGCGCGAGCAGGGGTTGAACGGTTTCGTAACCAGCGATGTGGCGCCCGTGCATCTGGTGTTTGACAACTCGCCGCCCGATGGCTCGGTGGGCATTCTGCTGGGCTTTATTGAGGGGCGCTCAGCGCGGCAGCTGAGCGGCGTTGCCCCCGAAGCGCGGCGCGAAGTGGTGTTGGAGGCGTTCGCCCGCTATTTTGGAGAACGCGCGCGCCACCCAGAGCAATATTTAGACCACGATTGGAGCGCCGAGGTCTGGACGCGCGGCTGCTACGGTGCGCACTTCCCGCCCGGCGCATGGACCCAGTACGGGTATGCCCTGCGCGCGCCCGTCGGGCGCATCCTGTGGGCAGGCACAGAGACCGCCACGCGCTGGATGGGCTATATCGACGGCGCGATTGAATCGGGCGAGCGCGCTATGCAGGAGGCAATGGAACGGCTATGACTCATACAGCGCGTCCAGTTGCTCGCGATAGCGCTCAATAATCCGCGCCCGACGCATCTTGAGCGTAATCGTGACATCGCCCGCCTCAAAGGTGAACGCCTCTGGCAATAGAATAAAGCGTTTCACCTGCTCGTAGGGCGCGAACCCCTGAAGCGACTCCTGCACCTGTTTCTCCATCCACGCGTAAACTTCGGGATGGTTCACCAGCTCCTCGCGGCTGGCGTAGGCGATGCCCTTCTGCTTCGCCCAGTTCTCCAGCGCATAAAAGTCGGGCACAATCAGCGCCGAGACAAACTTCTTTTTATCGCCATACACCACCGCCTGCTCAATATAGGGGTTGCGCACCAGCGCGGTCTCGATCGCGGCGGGCGCGATATTCTTGCCTCCCGCCAGCACGAAGATATCTTTCTTGCGGTCGGTGATTTGCAAGAACTGCCCGTCCACAATCGTGCCCACATCGCCCGTGTGGAGCCAGCCGTCGGGTTCAATTGCCTCGGCGGTGGCTTCGGGTTTGCGCCAGTAGCCCTTCATGATGTTGGGACCGCGCGCCAGAATTTCGCCATCGTCGGCGATGCGTACCTCCACTCCGGGGAAGGGGCGCCCCACCGTGCCGATGCGGTTGTGCCCTGGCGCGTTGGAGGCAATCACGGGCGAGGCTTCGGTCAGCCCGTAGCCCTGATAGAGTTCCACACCGTGTTCCCAGTAGAATTCCGCGACCTGCGGGTCCAGCGCTGCGCCGCCGCTTACTGCCCAGATAAGCCGTCCTCCGAACGCCCGCTGCAGCCCCTTCTTGCGGGCGAACTTGCCCAGCATGCGCAGCAGAGGCTTGCTCTGCGTCGCTTCCAGCACGCGCTCGCGTACCTTTTCGTAAAAACGGGGCACGCCATTAATGGCGTGAGGGCGAATCGCCTGCAAATCCTCGCGCAGGGTATCGAAGCTCTCTGCGAACGCCAGCTCCACGCCCAGCGCCATGCTCGCCAGATAGTCGCATGTGCGGGCGTAGATATGGCTGAGCGGCAGAAAGTTCAGCATCACATAGTTGCGGTCGGGGGGCGGGAACACCCGTATCGCGGCGTAGACGCTGGAGAGCAGGTTGCCGTGTGAGAGCATGACCCCTTTGCTCTCGCCCGTTGTGCCCGAAGTGTAGATGATGGTCGCGAGGCTGTCCCAGTGCAGCGTTTCAGCCGTCTCCTCCACGAGGCGTGGCTTATCCCGGAGAAGTTGCCGTCCTTCCTCCTGCAATGCTCCCAGCGCGACCCAGCCCGAAAGCGGCTCAAAACTGAAAAAGTGCTTCAACGCGGGCAGGCGCTCACGCACCTGTTCCACTTTTTGCGCCTGCATGGCGTTGGACACGAAGATAGCGACCGCCTCCGAGTCGCGCAACTGCTCCTCCACCTGGGCGGGCGTGAGCGGAAAATGGAGCGTTACGGAAATCGCGCCCGCATGCAGAATCGCCAGATCGGTTATCACCCAGTTGTAGGAGTTTTCCGCCAGAATCGCTACTCGATCGCCTGGCTGGATCCCCCGTGCAATCAAGCCCGCCGCAAGCGA
>CAZQPV010000069.1:0-12736 GCA_964595265.1 uncultured Fimbriimonadales bacterium | reverse complement strand
CGAACCAGCCGCCCAGTCCGTCGGGGCTGCGGCTTTCGCCCGCCACGCCGAAGTTGACGCCTGTGGTGGCGTATCCCCAGCCGAACACGCCCCGCCCGAGGGGACTGAAGCTGACGCCAAACACGCCGTAGGTGGTCCCGCTGGGATTCAGCGCTTCGCCAACCACGCCGCGCCCGTTCGAGCTGCGGGAGACGCCCCAGACCCCCGTGTTGATTCCCGACTCGGCGATGGCTTGCCCCCGCACGCCGATGCCTGTGGTACTCTGACTTTCCCCGAAAACGCCCCAGAAGTTGCCGCTTGTGGCGGTCGCCTTTCCTGCGATGGCGATGCCGCCGCTGCTTCCTGTGCCCTGATTGACCGCGTAGATGGTGTAGGGTCCACTGGACGACACATAGAGTTGACCTGCGTTTCCATCATCGCCGACCATCAGGCGTCCCGTGAAGTAGCCGTCGCCCCCCACATGCAGACGGTACCAGGGGTTGCCCGAGTTGATGCCCACATTCCCGTTGCCCTTGATGCGCACCCACTCGGTGAAGTTCGTGCTGCTGCCGTATCCGAAGGCAATATCGCTGCTGAATTGGTCAGTGTAAATCTGTAAAAGACCTGGCTGAACGCCCAGTCCGTAGTGGGCGGCAGGCGCCTGACCCCAGAGAGAGATTTTGTTGCCGACGGAGTTATCGAGGGAGAGCAGTGCGGCAGGCGTGTTCGTGCCGATGCCGACGCGACCGCCGTTGTAGAAGATGGTGGTGCCGATGGTTTGCCACGGGCGCTGGGCGAAGAAGGCGGTGCTGGCATACGGCGTCGGATTGATTTTCACACGGGGCGAGAGCGTGTTGCCATCGACGCTAATCTCCAGATAGCGGTCGGCGCCGTCCCACACATTTCCGAAGTCCAGTTGCACCGTAAATAGCCCGTTCTGCACAGCCACATTCTGGGCAATCGTGCTGCCAATCTGGGTTCCCCCTGTGAGCGCGGTGAAGAGTTTGAAGCTGATGCTGAGCGTGCCGTTCACGGGCTGTCCGTTCTGTTTGAGGAAGCCCTGATAGGTGAACGGTTGCGCCATAACAGGGCTGGCGAGTAGAGTCGCCAGCGCAATCCCAAGTCCAAGCCAGAGAGTGCGTCTCATCGGTCTGACCTCCATACCCTCACTATACATCGAAACGGCGCGAATGCACGAAATTTGCACGAAAGTGCAACACCATGCACTCAGAGGTTCTACTTGAGGCCTTTCCCGAAGGCATGGCGGATTTGGGTACGCGCTGCGGCGCGTCGCTCCACCCATGTGTAGAGTGTCGGCAGCACGATCAGCGTCAGCGCCGTGCTGGTGATGAGTCCACCAATCACAACGGTCGCCAGCGGACGCTGCACCTCGGCGCCCATCCCCTGCGAGAGCGCCATCGGCAGGAAACCGAACCCAGCCACCGAAGCGGTCATCAACACGGGACGCATGCGGATGAGCGCGCCCTTCATCACCGCCTCCTGACACGGCAGACCCCGCTGACGCAAGGCGTGAATGGCGCTAATCATTACCAGCCCGTTGAGCACCGCAATCCCGCCCAGCGCGATAAAGCCGACGCCAGCGGGCATCGAGAAGGGCATACCCCGCACCCAGAGCGCCAGAATCCCGCCAGTGAGCGCGAACGGGATGGCAGCGAACACCATCAGCGCATAGCGCACCCGACCCAGAGCCAGCACCAGCAGCACCAGAATGCCCAGAAAAGTCGCGGGCACAACGATACTCAGGCGGGTACGCCCCGATACCAGATGTTCGTAAGCGCCTCCATACTCAATCCAGTAGCCGACAGGCAAGTTGATTCGTTGCAGGCGTTGATGCACCTCTTCGGCGACGGAACCCAAATCGCGTCCACGAGTGTTCGCCAGCACCAGCACGCGCCGCTGGCCGTTCTCACGGGTGATGCGTACTGGGCCTTCCACAATTTTGATATCTGCAATCGCTTCGAGCGGCACGCGCCTCCCGTCGGGTGTCGGAATCATCAATCGCCCAATCTGCTGCGGCGTGCGTCGGAACGGCTCCTGCAGTCGCACTGCCACCTCCACCTTCTGCGTTCCTGTAACGACGGTGGTCGCCGTCGCGCCACCGAGGGCGCTCTCGACGACCTCCATCACTGCGCTGGCGGGAATGCCGTAGCGCGCCAGTTGCTCGCGGCGCACAGCAATCTGGAGCTGGGGCAAGCCTTCGGTTGTCTCCAGCGCCACATCCACAGCCCCACGCACTTTGCGCACCTCCGCTTCCACCATGCGCCCGATGCGGTTCAGCTCCTCCAGATCCGCTCCGAAGATTTTGACCGCTAACTCCGCACGCACGCCTTGTCCCTCTATCATTTCGTCCATGCGCATCTTGATGGGCTGAGTGAAAGTCACGCTCAAGCCTGGCATTTTCGCCACCGCTTCTGCCATTTGCGCCACCAGCTCGTGTTTGGTCGAAGCGCGCCGCCACCGCTCACGGGGGTGCAGCTCGATCATGATGTCCACCTGATTATTGAGCATGGGGTCTGTGGCGGCTTCGGGGCGCCCGATTCGGGTGAAGATGTGAGCAATTTCGTCTGGAAACTGTGTTTTCAGGTACTTCTCCAGGCGCCCTGAAAGGGAGAGAGTCTCCTCTAACGAGGTGTCGGGCGGGTAGAAGCCTGAGATGGCAATGTTGCCCTCGTCCAGCTCGGGCACAAACACGCTCCCCAGATGAGTGAACAGCCAGAAACACATAGTCACAAATGCCGTTGCCACTCCCAGTGTCAAAGCGGGACGCTGAAGATGCCACTGCAAAGCGCGCTGGTAGAGTCGACCAAGCCTCGTCAAAAGCCGGTTTTCCCGTTCGGGCACGGGCTTGAGAAACTGGGCACACAATGCGGGCACGACCGTCAGCGAAAGGAGCATCGCGCCCAGCAACGCGAAAATCACAGTGAGTCCCATCGGGCGGAACATCTTGCCCTCAATCCCGCCCAGTGTCAGAATGGGCACATACGCCGCCATGATGATAAAGACCCCAAAAAGCGCAGGGCGAATCACTTCGAGGGTGCTGTCATGAATCAGGCGTTCGCGCTCATCCTCTGTCAGCCCCTGGGGTTGAGCGTGCAGAGTCTCGGAAAGACGCCGAACCGTGTTTTCCACAATAATCACGGCGCCGTCCACGATTAGCCCAAAATCGATGGCACCGAGGCTCATCAGGTTTGCCGATACCCCGAACACGCGCATCCCGACGACTGCCACCGTCATCGCGAGGGGGATCACGCTGCTGACAATCAGCCCTGCGCGTAACTGAAGTAGAAACAGGAACAGCAGGACAATCACCAGCAAGCCGCCTTCTGTAAGGTTGTGCAACACTGTGCGCAGGGTCCCGTTCACCAGTTTGGAGCGCTCCAGATGGGGAATGAGTTTTGTGCCAGCGGGAAGCGATTTTTCGATAGCACGCAGTTTGTCTTTGATGCGTTCGATAACGATTCGCCCGTTCTCGCCAATCAGGAGGAGCGTGAGCACATAGCACTGTTCCCCTTCGCCGTTCTGGGTCATCGCCCCATAGCGTACGGCAGGCGCTTCAGTAATGTGGGCAATTTGCGCCAGGGTGATGGGGACACCGTGTGAGTTTTTGACCACCACCCGCTTGAGGTCGTCCAGGCTGGAGAGCTGTCCGACGCCGCGCACCAGCGCCTGTTGATTTCCGCGCAGGATGTAGGCGCCCCCTGCGTTCAGATTGTTGTTCTGGAGCGTTTCCATAACCTCGCGCAGAGTGATGCCGTAGGCTTCCAGCTTCCGCGGGTCTACCTGCACCTGAAACTGGCGGGTTTCGCCTCCCCATCGCGTCACTTCCGCCACTCCCGGCACAGTGAGCAATTGGGGGCGCACAATCCAGTCTGCCAGTGTCGCGCGCTCCATCAGCGAAAGGTTGGGATTGCGCACTTCCACATGCGCCAGTTCGCCCAGCCCTGTGCTTACGGGACCCATCTCCGCGCGCACGCCTGGGGGCAGCTCGCCCTGAATCGCTTGCAATCGCTCCCCGACCAGCTGGCGTGCAAAGTAGAGATCTACCGAATCCTCAAATACGACCGTCACCTGGGATAGCCCGAAGATGGAGGAGGAGCGAATCTCTTTGAGATAGGGCAATCCTGCCAGCCCCAGCTCTATGGGGAAGGTAATCTGGCGCTCCACCTCCTGCGCGCTCAGCCCGGGCGCAATCGCGTTAATTACCACCTGCTTGTTGGTGATATCGGGGACGGCATCGATGGGCAGCTGCAAGGCTTGATAAACCGCAAAGCCCGCAAAAAAGAGAGTCAGAATCAGCACCACCGCCCGCTGGCGAATCGAAAAGCGGACAATCGTTTCCAGCATCAGTGCCCACCTCCCTCGCCGCCGATTAACATGCCTTTGAGCAAGGAACTATTACGCACCACGATACGCTCGTTGGGTTTCAGCCCCGCACGCACAACCACATGGGTGTCGTTGCGCACACCGAGGGCAACTTCCCGTATCACAAAGCGGTTCGGACTTTCGGTCGCCACGAAGACGCACGGCTTCCCCTCGATCTCGTGAACTGCGATGGGGGGCACAGCCACCTGTGGTTCCGTGATTCGTAGAGTCAGTTTGCCTTCTACAAAGGTACCGGGCTTGAGCGCTCCGTCGGGGTTGCGCACCATGCCGCGCGCTTTGACGGTGCGTGTGTGAGGGTCTGCTTCGGGCATTATCATCTGGATTTCGGCGGTGTAGCGTTTGCCGACGCCGCTCGAAAGAGTAAACTCTACGAGTGCGCCGGGTTTCACAAACGGGACATCTTCGGGATAGAGGTCGAAACTCACCCATACCGCGTCAGTGTTCACGATACGGAAAATAGGTTTATCAGGCGTAACGGTTTCACCGACGGTAACGCGCAGTTCGGCGATTCGCCCATCGAATGGCGCGGTGAGGGTTAGTTTGTGTCCGCCGTTGGGTTTCCCGCCCAGAAGGTTCAACTCGTCTAAGGCGGCTTCTAACTCCAGTTGCGCTTGAGCGAGCTGGGCTTCCGCATCGGCAATCTCTTTGCTGGTAAGGTATTGCCCCTGATAGATTTGCTGGGCGCGCTGGAGTTGCTGCTGGGCGATTTGCTGCTGGGTTCGTGTGTTTTCGAGTCGGGCGGCGGCGTGCTGGAGTCGCGCCTGCGCCGATTCGAGTTGGGCTTGCGCTATCTGAAGCGCGGCGCGGGCGCTCTCACGCTGTGTCTGGAGCGACTCGTACTCCTGTTTGGAGATGAGTTGCGCATGGAGCAGGCGTTCGGCGCGGGCAAACTGGCTCTCTGCCTGGCTCAAGGCGACCTGCGCTCGATGGCGTTCCGCTTCTGCCTGGCGCACCGCTTGCTGGGCTGCCTGGTGTTCCGCTTCCGCGGCGCGATATTCGGCTTGCGCCTGGTTCCAGCGACTGCGCGCTTCTTCTAAGGCAGGGTTCGAATAGGCGCCCAGTTGCGCCAGCCGTTTCCGACGCGCCAGCTCCGCCTGTGCGAAGGCGACCTTGCGCTTCGCCTGCGCGTAGTTGATCTCGGCACGATGAATCTCTTCGCTATCCAGAACAGCCAGCACCTGACCTCGGCGCACCCACTGCCCCACATGGGCACGCAGTTCCAGCACGCGCCCCGTAACGCGCGAGTTGAGATTGACCACCGCCTCAGGATATGCCTCGATCTGTCCATATAGCGTGAGCGTGCGAGTCAGGGGGCGCACAGCGACAGGCTCGATGCTCAAATCTGCCAGCTGGAGGCTTTCCGGGTCTAACTCCACCACATCGGGCACGGTGTGGCTCGGCTCCTCCGCCGAAGGCTCAGCGTCCGTCGAAGAGGAGCGCCCCAGCCACCATATGCCTGCACCTGCAACAGCGATTCCCAGCAAAATCGTTGTGATTTTTGTGAACCTATTCATTGCGTGTTCCCTCCTCATGTCGTGTGAGCCACAGAGTAGCGAACTCGGCTCGCGCCTGAGCATATTCCATCACAGCAATCCAGTAGTCGCGCTCCACGAGAAGCGATTCTTCCTGGGTCTGGCGTGCCGTGCGCTGGGCTTCCAGCACCTGCAGAAGGGAGAGGTGTCCGCTTTCCAGCCCCACCTGCGCCGATTGCAAGAGATTTTGCACGCGAGGCAGAATTTCGCGCTGATACGCCTCCCAGCGCTGGTAGGCGTTCTGCACACGGCGATGGGCGTTTTCAAGGTTCGTTCGAAGAGCCTGTTCGATGTTTCGCAGGCGGAGCGCCTCGGCGTTCGCGGCGGCGTCCAGCGCCTGCAGGCGCTTGCGTCGTGCGCCGTAGTCTACGAAGGGTACGCTGAAGAGCAGCCCGAACCCTGGGGAGGCATGCTTTTCGAGGCGCATTTGCACGCCCACATCGGGCAGCCCCTCGATGCGGGTCTGGCGGCGCAGTGCTTGCGTATAGCGCCAGCGTGCCTGCTGGAGCCGTAGTTCAGGGTGATGCTCCCCAACGCGAGGCGTCTCGGGTGGCGACGGCGAGCGGGTCTCCTGTAAGTTCAGGGGAGTTTCAGAGGGGAACCTTAGCCAGAGTTGAAGCGTCGCCCGCGCGTTTTCGGCTTCTGTGGTGCGCTCTTTCAGAGTCTGGCGCACGCGCTCCAACTCAATCTCTGCCTGAACCTGATCCACGCCGGGGCGCACCCCAAGCTCCACCTGCTGGCGTACGAGGGCAAGGGTCTGTTCTGCACGGCGCATCTCGGCTTCCGCCAGCTGGCGCAGCCGCTCCGCATAGAGGGCAAGGTAAAATGCGCGCCCCACCTCCATAAGCAACTGGTTTGCTTCCTTCAGAATCTGGGCATGAGCCATCGCCTGCTCCGCCGACGCGGTTTGCCCACGCGCCGTGCGCGCGCCGTTCAACTCCAGCATCTGAGCAATAATCAGCTCTTCGCCCGTGCCTCCAGCAATGAGAGCAGGGGTCCAGTGCAAAAAGAGCGCCCTGAGTGCGCGCGCCGCGTCCGCCTGGCGTGTAGCCGCCAGCCAGTCATGATGCAACGCCTGAAGACTCTCGTTCGTCTCTATGGCTCGCTGTAGCGCCCGTTCCAGAGTCATGCTCTGGGGCGACACATTTTGAGCAAAAAGTCCACTGATGATGAGCAAGGATCCAAGCAACAGTTTCCGCCGCATATAACCCTCCGTGATGCGCGAATGTTCTGGAGTAAGATGCCTGTTCAATAATGCAGGCGCGATTAACAGGGAACACTCAGCATCGGAGGAGCGCGACGGAGTACGCGACTAAGAGGAACAGAAAACGGAGGTAAAGCGCCTCCTGAACCCCAGAACTGATCAAAAGGGAAGCTATCTGGCAGATACGACACTTGATCGAGTGGGGCCACGGGAACCGTTTGGGGCGCGTTCCAATCGATTCTGGGCGCTTGTGGGACGGGCACATCCACGCTGTAGAACATGCAGTCGCAAGAGCGGGCGTGGATAGCGGATATCGGCGCGGAAACAGGGATTAAGCGCTCAGACTGCCCCTGATCCCCAGCGCACGCCTTGAGCCAGAAACTTGCGCTGTTTATCTGCTGGTGGCAGACCCAGTAGCCGATGCCCCCGCTGTTTAGCAGGGCAACCAGCATCAGGAGCCACCAGCCCAACCGCTTCAGACGCATGTGTGTTTCCTTAACGACTCTACCCCGTTTGGGTTCCCTGATTATACCGCTTGCGCCTGGAGCAGCCTGCGGCTCAGCCCACCACGCCCGTTAGTGCAGGGAACGCTTTCCCCAACACCTCTTCGGGGTCGCTACCGAGCCATTCCAGCACGGTGGCGTACACGCGACGGAAGTCGATCTGCATCTTGAGGTCGTTGTTGCTGTCCAGGTCGCTCAGGTTAGGCGGGTCGCCGTGCAGTCCGCCCTGCACGCGCTTGCCGATCAGGAACATCGGGGCAGCGGCGCCATGGTCGGTGCCGAGGCTCCCGTTTTCGCGCACACGCCGCCCGAACTCGGAGAAGACCATCAGCAGCACCTTGTCTGCTTTGCCCTGCGTCTCCAGGTCGCGATAGAAAGCGTTCACCGCGTTTGCGAAGCGGCTCAGGAGTTGCTCGTGCGTGCGCGCCTGACCTGCGTGGGTGTCAAACCCGTTCACCGACACATAGAGGATTCGGGTTTGCGGCGAGGTGGCAATCAGTTGCGCCGCCTGCTGCAATCCACGCCCGAACGGGTCGTTGCCGTAGGAAACATCAGAACGGTAGTTTTTAACGGCTTCGCGCAGGCGTTCCACCGCCTCCAGCGCGGTGCGAGTCGACTCGCGGATGATTCGCGCGGGCGCATCGGGCTTGCGCGACTCCATCGCCTGCATCGCCTGCAGGGTGCGTTCCAGTTCGGGGTCGCGCGTCATCATCTGCAGGTCGCTCAGGCTGGCGAAGCAGGGCACGGAGGCGCGTCGCGCCTGCAGCGCCACAGGCAACTCTTGCGTGAGGCTCACTGCCAGCACGGGGTTTGTGGCGGAGTCGGCGAGCGTGTCCAGATAGCGCCCCAGCCAGCCGTAGCGGCTGTGCCCGTCGGGGTCGGCGGTCTGCCAGATTTCCATCGATCGGAAGTGCGAGCGGTTGGGGTTCGGGTAGCCCACGCTCTGAATCACCGCGACGCGCTTCTGGTCGTACAACGCTTTGAGCGGTTCCAGCGCGGGATGGAAGCCCATCCCTGCATCCAGGGGGATCACCTTGTCTTCGGGGATTGCCAGTGTGGGGCGCGCCTGATAATATAGCGACTGGGTATACGGGATGACCGTGTTCAGCCCATCGTTGCCCCCTGTAAGCTGCAACACCACCAGAATGTGGTCGTTGGGGAGTTTTTCGCCTTTGAGCGTGCGCTGGGCATCCGCATAGGCGATTCGCGCCAGCCACGGAGGCGCTGCCAGCCCTACCGCCACCAGAGTCAACCCCGCTCGCAGAAACTGGCGGCGCGACATCTCCGCCGCCCAGAAATCGCTGCTCGGACGCTCACACAAGGGACACGGCTTGCCCTCTTCTGGTCGTTCCATAAAACCCCTCCATTTGGCTGGGCATGCGCCCAATCCTGCCCGTATAGACGCCAGAAGAGGGGAAATGTTTAGTGGCGGAGGGGGAGGGATTCGAACCCCCGTCCCACACGAGGTGGGATGCGGTTTTCAAGACCGCCGCCTTCAGCCACTCGGCCACCCCTCCGCGCCAGCGAATTATACCCTATTTTGCCTTGAGTGCCGCCAAAATTTCCTGCACGCCCTGCCGCGCGTCCATAAACAGCATGAGCGTGTTGTCCATCGCGAACAGCGGGTTCGGGATACCCGCGAAACCGGGGCTGAGACTGCGCTTGATGACCACCACGCTTTTCGCCTTATCCACATCCAGAATCGGCATCCCCGCAATTGGGCTGTTGGGGTCGGTGCGCGCCAAGGGGTTCACCACATCGTTGGCGCCAATCACAATCGCCACATCCACCTGCTCGAAGCGCGGGTTGATCTCGTCCATCTCTTTGAGTTTGTCGTAGGGCACATCGGCTTCCGCGAGTAGCACATTCATATGTCCTGGCATGCGCCCTGCGACGGGGTGAATGGCGAACTCTACGCGCGTGCCCTGCGCCTCCAGCGCCTGCATCAGGTCGCGCACCGCATGCTGTGCCTGCGAGACCGCCATACCGTAGCCGGGCACAATCACCACATAGCGCGCCCCTTCCAGCAGCATCGCGACCTCTTCGGGCGAGGTCGCCTTCACCCGCCCGCCATACACATCTTCCGCCTTCGGTCCCGCCTCCGCAGGCACCCACACCCCGAACAGCACATTCCGCAGAGAGCGGTTCATCGCGCGGCACATGATGGTCGTCAGAATAATCCCCGACGCGCCCACCAGCGAGCCTGTGATAATCAGCGCGTTATTGTTCAACACGAACCCCGTCGCCGACGCCGCCAGCCCCGAATAGGAGTTCAGCAGCGCAATCACCACGGGCATATCTGCCCCTCCAATCGGGAACACCAGCAGCAGCCCCACCACCGACGCCACCGCCAGCAACGCCCAGTAATATCCCATCTGCGATGGCTTCATCGCGAGCATCACCCCCAGCCCAACCGCAATCAGGAGCAACAGCCCATTAAAGTAGTGCAACGACCGAACGGGTATCGGATTGTCCCCCACAATCCCCTGCAGTTTGGCGAAGGCGACCAGACTCCCCCAGAAAGTAACGGCGCCGATGATACCCGACGCGGCGCTGGCAAGGCTCAGCTGAAGCATCGGCACGCTCGCCTGCGCCTCTGGTAGGTTTGCTTCCACCATGCTCGCGCCTGCCACCAGCGCCGACGCACCGCCCCCGAAACCGTTCAGCAGCGCCACCATCTGCGGCATCGCTGTCATGGGCACTTTCAGCGCCAGAACGGCGCCCACCAGCGCGCCCACCACAATCCCTGCGATAATCAGTTCAAAGCTCAGTATCTGGCGATGCGCCAGGGTCGCCACAACCGCAATCAGCATGCCCAGCGCGCCCAGCTGGTTGCCCCGCACCGCCGTGCGCGGATGCGCCAGCCCCTTTAACCCCACAATAAACAGCACCGCCGCCAGCAGATACGCCAGATTAATCCACGCTTCACCCATAGCATAAAGTGTACCTTCAGCACGCTCACCAATGGGGTACAATTCCCCTGCCATGAGTGCGTTCAAGGTCGGCATCAATCGCTGGACGATGCCCGGCAACTGGGAGGTGCAAACCTGCCTGCGCGTCGCAAAGGAGTCGGGGTTTGACTCGATAGAGTTCAATATGGAGATGCAGGGCGTGCTCAGCCCCCAGACCTCCGATGCAGAGGCGAGCCAGATTCGCCAGATGGCGGACGCAATCGGGATTGAACTCAGCTCGCTTTCCACAGGAGTCTACTGGAGCGTGCCGTTCACGCATCCCGACTCTAAAGTGCGCGAGCAGGCGATCGACCTTTGCCGCCACCAGCTGCGGCTGGCGCAGGCGATGGGTGTGGATGCGATCCTGGTCGTGCCCGGCGTCGTAACAGCGGAAGTGCCCTACGATGTCGCCTATGAACGCGCCAAACAGGCACTGCAAACGCTGGCGCCCGAAGCCGAACGCCGCAAAGTGGCGATGGCGATCGAGAATGTATGGAACAAATTCCTGCTCAGCCCGCTGGAAATGCGCCAGCTCATCGACGAAATCGGCAGCGACTATGTCGGCTGCTACTTCGATGTGGGCAACATCTTAGATTACGGCTTCCCCCAGCACTGGATTAGCATTCTGGGGAGGCGCATCAAGCGCGTGCATGTGAAAGATTTCCGCACCGATATCGGCAACATTCAGGGTTTCACCAATCCGCTTCAGGGCGATGTGCCCTGGATGGCGGTACGCTCCACCTTAGAATCGGTTGGCTACACGGGCTATATTACCGCCGAAGTGAGCGGCTATCGTGCGTTCCCCGAGCTGGGACTGCGCCATATCGCCGATGCCCTGCGCGCCGTCTTCAAAAGCTGATTAAGGAGGCAATCCCGCATGAGAGCCGAGATTCCCAAAACCTATGACCCCCATCAGGTGGAACCCAAGCGTTATGCATGGTGGATGGAGCGCGACGATTTTTACGCCACGATTGCCGACGATGGGCGACCGCGCTACTGCATCACCATCCCGCCGCCCAACATCACAGGAAGCCTGCATATGGGACACGCGCTCAACAACTCCATCCACGATGTGTTGCTCCGCTGGAAGCGCATGCAGGGCTATAATGTGCTGTGTGTGCCCGGCACCGACCACGCTGGGATTGCCACCCAGAATGTGGTGGAGCGCGAACTGCGCAAAGAGGGCTTGACCCGCCACCAGCTGGGACGCGAAAAATTCTTAGAGCGCGTCTGGCAATGGCGCGAACAATACGGCAACACGATTCTCATGCAGTTCCGCCGACTCGGCTGCTCCTACGACTGGCGCTACACCCGTTTCACGCTGGACCCGGAATATGTGGACGCCGTGCTGGAGGTGTTCGTGCGCTGGTGGCAGGATGGGCATCTGTATATTGGCGAGCGCGTGATTAACTGGTGCCCGCGGTGCATGACCGCCATCTCCGATATCGAACTGGAGCAGGCAGACGAGCCGGGCAAGCTCTATCACCTGCGCTATCCCTTTGAGGACGGCAGCGGCTATGTGGTGGTCGCCACCACGCGCCCCGAAACGATGCTCGGTGATGTGGCGGTGGCGGTCAACCCCAGCGATGCCCGCTACACGCAACTCGTGGGCAAGAATCTTATCCTGCCACTGGTGGGACGCCGCATTCCGCTGATTGCCGACCCCTACCCTGACCCCGAATTCGGCACGGGCGCGGTCAAGGTCACTCCCGCTCACGACCCCAACGATTTCGAAATTGGTCAACGCCACAACCTGCCGCGCCCGGTAATTATGAATCTGGATGGCACGGTCAACACCGAACGCCTGCGCGAGGAACTGAATGCCCACGACAACCCCTACCTGCAAGCCTATCACGGCAAAGACCGCTACGAGGTGCGCAAACTCATCGTGGCAGACCTGGAAGCAGGCGGCTATCTGGAGAAGGTGGAAGATTACACGGTGCCGCTGGCGCGATGCGAGCGCTGCCACACAGTGATTGAACCGCTGCTCAGCGAGCAGTGGTTCTGTCGGATGGCGGAAATCGCCAAGCCCGCCGTCGAAGTGGTCAAACAGGGCAAGATTCGTTTCATTCCGGAACGCTACACCGAGATGTGCCTGAACTGGATGGAAAATATCCGCGACTGGTGCATCTCGCGCCAGCTCTGGTGGGGGCATCAGATTCC
>CAZQPV010000068.1:6064-12884 GCA_964595265.1 uncultured Fimbriimonadales bacterium | reverse complement strand
TGTGGGAGACCGAGCAGCGCTACTGGCAACGCATGTACCGCTTCCTGAAAGAAGAGCTGAAAGTGAAGGGGGTGGTGTTTGGCACGATTATTCGCTGTAGCACGCCGAACCTGATGGCGGAGTTGGACGCTGTCGACACGCACGCCTACTGGCAACACCCTGAGTTTCCGAATCAGGCTTGGAGTGCGACCGACTGGTATGTGCGTAATTTGCCGATGGTCAACACGGGCGGGGGCACGCTGAGGACGATTGCGGTCAGCCGCGTGGTGGGACGCCCTTTCAATGTCACGGAATACAATCACCCTGCCCCGAACCAGTATTGCGCCGAAGCCATCCCAATGCTGGCGGCGCTGGCATCCCTGCAGGATTGGGACGCGTTGTTTCTTTACACCTATAGCCATAGCGCGGATCTCAAGGCGGCGCGAATCACGGGGATGTTTGATATCAATCAGCATCCTGTGATGTGGGGGCTGATGCGGGCGGGCGCGGCGCTCTTTTTGCGGGGGGATGTGGCGCGGGCGCGGAACTGGATCGTTGCGGCGCTGAGTGCGGACGACGAGGTAGACCATCTGCGCACTTCGTGGGCATGGGGGTTGGTGTCGGGCGAGCATGCGGGGCTGGACGGGCGCTGGGCGTTTCGCCATCGGATTGGGATGGTGCGCCGCTGGGAGCAGACGCCGCCGAACGCTCTGCCCCCCGACAAGGTGGCGTTGAATCCTGAACGCTACGAATCGGACACAGGGGAGGTGGTGTGGGCGGGATTCGCTCAGCAGCGGGGCGTTTTTGTCGTGCGTAGCCCTGTCAGCAAGGTCGCCGTCGGCTTTCTTAAGGGACGCAGTTATGACTTGGGCGACCGATTCCAGTTGCGCTGTGTGGACGCGCCGCTGGACGGGTTCGCGGTGTTTGCGTTGACGGCGCTGGAGCATGGGACACGCTGGCGGTGCTTGATAACCACCGTTAGTTATGCCGAAAACACGGGCTGGAACCTGCGCGAGCTGGGCGAGGGACGCATCACGGTAGGCAACCAGTGGGGCGACGCGCCTACGAGAGTCGCCGTGCCGACTCTGGAGTTGAGCGTGCCCTTCCCTGCCCAGAAAGTGGCGTGTTGGGCGCTGGATGGCGACGGTAAGCGCCGGCAACGCATCGCGGCGGTCAGCACAGGGCGCAACACGGCGCGGCTGCGTCTGGAACCTGCCCACCGCACGATGTGGTATGAGCTGATTCTGGGCTAACTGGCTATCCAGCCTGACGCAGGGCGTTTTCGATCAGTTCGAGCTGGGTGCTGAGGCGGGCGTCGTAAGTGCCCTGCTCTGTCTCGATGCGGCAGGATCCAGCCTCCACGCGCCTGTCTTCGAGGATTTCCAGCTGGTCGATGCCGTCCAGCACGCTGAGCAGACTGGCGCGGTGCTGGCGCACGCGATCCAGGTCGGCGGGGTTCACAAAGATACGCACGGCGCCGAACCCTTTGATGCGTCGCAGGGCGTCCCGAATCAGCGCGAGGATATGGTCGGGGTGCATGCGCAGCTCTTCACGGATAACTTTGCGGGCAATTTCCATCACCAGCTCCAGCATGGGCGTTTCCGTCGCCTGCAGGTAGGCGTCAAACTCCACGCGAAGGGAGTGGAGAAACCCCTCCACTTCGGCGCGGAGCGATTCTATTTGGAGTTGCAGGGCGCGTTCCATCTCCTGCTGGGCTTGCTGTTTGCCTTCGGCGTAGCCCTGCTGGTAGCCTGTTTCATAGGCTTGCTGACCGATTTGTTGCGCTTGTGCATGGGCGTTGCGGATAATCTCGTTCGCTTTGCGCTGGATGGCTTCGAAATCGGGAGCAGGCGTCCTATGGGTGGGTGTCTTCACTTCGGGGAAGATGGCGGGCGCAGGTCTGGTAGGCTCGTTCGTTTTCGCCTGTTCCATGCCTGTCCAGGGGGCGAGGTCTGAGGGGAGGGGCGCGACGGTGCGCTCCTCCCGCAGGTTTTCGAGGGACGGAAACGGCGTGGGTTTATCCATCTCAGATGAGCATCTCCTCCTCGCCGCCGCGCGAAATCACGATTTCGCCTGCTTCCTCTAGGCGTCGCACGATGCTCACGATGCGCTGTTGCGCCTCTTCTACCTGACGCACGCGCACGGGACCCATAAACTCAATTTCCTCTTTGAGCATGTTGACGGCGCGCTCGGACATGTTGCGGAAGATTTTTTCTTTGAGCGCGTCGCTGGCGCCCTTGAGCGCGAGCGCGAGTTCCTTCATATCCACCTCTTTCAGCACCTGCTGGATGGCGCGGTCGTCTAGTTGCAGCAGGTCTTCGAAGGTGAACATAAGTTTGCGAATCTCTTCGGCAAGTTCGGGGTTTGTGTCGTTGAGGTAGTCAAAGATGGCGCGCTCGGTGTTGCGATCTACCCACTGAAGCACTTCGACGAGGCTTTTGACGCCGCCTGCAGCGCTGAGCTCCTGACTGGCAATACTGGAGAGCTTGCGTTGCAGGACCGCCTCAACGCGGCGAATCACATCGGGCGGCGTGCTACCCATCGTCGCCAGGCGTTCCGCCACTTCGGGGCGCAGTTCAGGAGGCAGGTTGCTGATGACCGCCGCGGCGGTCTGCGGTTCCAGATATGCCAGCACCAGTGCAATTGTTTGGGGATGTTCGTCGGCAAGGAAGGTGCTGAGCTGGGTGGGGTGAACGCCCTTGATAGAATCGAAGGGAAGCATCTGGAGCGCCCGGGTCAGGCGTTCCAGAATTTCTTGCGCCTTTTCGGGGCCGAAAGCCTGTTCTAGCATCGTGCGGGCATGGTCCAGACCGCCTTCCAGCGCAAGGTTTTGGGCGAGGCAGATTTCGTAAAACTCTTTGATAACCTGCTGGCGCACCTCTGCGGGGATGCTCCCCAATCGTGCAATTTCAAGACTGAGCTCCTCCACTTCCGCTTCGTTGAGGTGTGGCAGGATTTTGGAGGCAACCTCCGTGCCTAAAGCAACCAGCACAATTGCGGCTTTCTGCTTCCCTGTGAGTTTCTTTTCCGCTGGCTTGAGCATGGTGTCCTACCCCTTAATCCAGTTTTTGAGGAGCGCGGCGACATGTTCGGGCTTGTTCTGGGCGAATTTCTGGATTTCGAGCAGTTCGGGCTGGGTGCGTTCGCGGATGGCGCGCGCCATCTCTTCTTCAAGGAACGATTCTTCTTCTGCGCGTCGTTGGGCGGGAGTTAACGCACCACCTTCGCTGGAAGTCTCGCCCGAACGGAGGGCGACGATGCCTTCTTCGCTGATGCTGATGTCGAGTGCGCCTCCGCCGGGCAGGGCGGCGACAGGGCGCTGGGCAGGCAGGCTGGCGATGGGGCGCTTAATCTGCTTGCCAATCACCCGTGCGAGGAAGAAGGTTACGATGAACAGGAGTAGCACGGGCAGCAGTTTCCAGAGGGTCGCCGTGCGCCGTGCGGTTTCCTGTGCTTTGCGTTCTTCTTCGGCGGCTTTGGCGGCGCTGGTATCGAACTTCACACGCTGAACCGTTACGACGCGGTTTGGCGTGTTGGGGCTGGCGCCGACCGCGGTCTCCAGCCATGTGCGCATGGCGGTCACGGCGTTTTCGGGTACCGATTCGTCCACCAGCACGGCGACGCTGAGCCGCTCGATTCGCCCTGGCGCACGGATGATATGCTCCACCTGCTTGTTGATTTCGTAGTTGCGCACGCTGTCTTCGCGGTTGTATTCACCGACGCCCGTCGCTGTGGGCGCAGTGGGGTACATCGGCGCCTCGGCGCGGTTGGAAGCAATTCCGGCAGCGCCGCCAGCGGCGGGGGGTGTGCCATTGAGACGCTCGTTCGTGCGTGTCTCACTGACGACAGCGGCGCGGTTTGGGTCTAACGGCTCCACGCGCTGGGACTGAATCTCCTGCTTATCAAGGTTCAGCTCTGCCTGCACCACGACGCTGGATTTGTCTTTGCCCAGCACGCGGTCTAAATGTTGCTGAATCTGGCGGCGGAGTTCGTCGGCGTAGGCGCGTTCCGCCTCGCGTCGGGCGCGCACCATCTCCTGATCGCTGGCGAAATCGTCGCCGCCGTTCCAGAGGGGGCGCGCCTCAGAATCCAGCACCGTTACATTCTCAGGCTTGAGCCCCTCCACGCTGTGGCTCACCAGATGCACGATTCCGCGCACCTGATCGCGCGTCAGCTGCATGCCGGGCTTGAGCGTTACGACCACGCTTGCAGTCGGCTCGGTTCGGGAGTCGGCGAAGGGCGAGTCGTTTCCAGGGGTGATATGGACTCGTGCGCTCTCTACAGGTTCCAGATGCTGGATGGTGTTTTGCAGTTCCTCCTCCATTGCGATTCGGAGGGTGTTCTGCTCCATCGTCTGGGTCATGCCGAAGGGCGTTTTCTCGAGTCGCGCATAGCCGGGCGCGCCCGTTTTGGGAAGTCCCTTCGCTGCCAGCTCCAGTCGGGCAGTTTCGGCGTGTTCGGCGGGTACCTCAATCACGCTACCGCCCCCCGAAGTGCGCACGGGGATATTTTTCTCCTTGAGTGCCTGCACCACCTGAGCGGAATCGGCGGGACTTAAACCGGTGTAGAGGACGGTATAGGTAGGCGAAGTTGCCCAGAATCCGAGCGCGACGAAGAGCACGAGCAGTCCCCCTGCGCCAGCGAGTATCCCCGTGCGGGAGGCTCGCGGCGTGTTATTCCACCAGTCCCTGAGCCGAGCGAGCAGGTTTTGCATAAGTTTTCACCTTAAACTTGCAAACGCATAATCTCCTGATAGGCTTCCAGCACTTTATTGCGCACCTGCAGGGTCAATTGAAAGGCGAGGTTAGCGCGTTCCATCGCCAGTACGAGCGTATGTTCGTCTACGGGTTCGCCCTGGGCGAACCGCTGGGCGAGTTCGCTGGCGTGGCTCTGGGCGTCGTTGACCTGCCCAATTACTTCGCGGAGCATCGCGCCGAAGTCGGCGTGTGGTGTCTCGAGTTCTTCAGCGGCTTTGGGCGCCAGCCACTCTGGCGGTTTGATTTCGTCAACTTCGATTCGCGGCAGGGGGCGAATGATGCCCTTGATTTCCATCGTTCAGCCCTCCTTACACGCGCCCGATGTCGAGCGTGCGCAGGAACATGTTTTTGGCGGCGTTGAACGCCTGAATGTTGGCTTCGTAGGCGCGGCTGGCGGTGATGAGATCCACCATTTCATGCACCATTTCCACATTCGGGTAGGCGACATAGCCGTTGGGGTCGGCGTCGGGGTGTCCGGGCTGATAGACCAGCCGCGGAGGGGTCGGGTCGTGCGCAATCCCCACCACGCGCACGCCGCCTGGCATGGAGGCGGTGGGCGTGATGGGTTCGAACACGGCGACTTTGCGTTTATAAGGTCCGCCTTCGGGCGTGCGTGTGCTGTTCGCATTCGCGAGGTTATCGGCGATTAAATCCATCCGCAGTCGTTCTGCAGAGAGACCGCTTGCGCTTACGCGCATCGTGCTAATCAGTCCCATCGTTCACCTCCTATCGGTTTTGTCCGCCCGTGATGGCGGTGAGCAGGGTACGCACTTGCCCGCCTGCGATACGCACGAGCATCGCATAGCGCAGTTCGTTTTCGGCTAAGAGCGCCATTTCGCGTTCGGGGTCTACGGTGTTGCCGTCCGTTCGCATGGGAGCGTTCGAAAACTGTTCGAGGGCGTTCCTCCATTGGGGTTCTGGGGGCGCGGTGTAGTGGCGTGGGTCGGAGGTGCGCAGGGGGATGAGCGCGTGCTGGCGCGCCAGCTGCATGGCGCGGCTTTCGGCAGGCGCTGTGGGTAAGGGCACATCCACCCGCTGATAGTTGGGGGTGTTGGCGTTTGCCAGATTATGCGCCAGCGCGCGGTGGCGTGCGCTGGCGTGGCTCATTGCCCGCTCCGCCGCTTGCAGAGTCGGCGTATCCCAGAAGATGCGCGTTGTGCGAATCGGTTCCATCGCTCCCTCCTCTCGCGTCCTTGCACGATTCGGCAATCCTTGCCTCAGAGGGGATTATCGGCAGGTCCAGGTACGGAGTTTAGAGGGGGTTCTATGGGAAAAGCGAGGGTTGGAACGGTTCGCTGGGGGTAAGCGGTTCGCCCCAGCGGCGTGCGATGCCCGCTTCCAGCAGTTGCTGGTTGCCGGGCGCAGGGAGATCCAGAGCGTAGACGGTTCGCCCCATTTTGTGGGCGACTTCGGCGCACTGATAGGTGCCGCTGAACACTTTCTTGCCGTTCTTGAGCGATTCCCGCGCGCCCGATTCGATAATCACCACGAACTCGGCGAGGGCTGCCACCAGACGGTTGCGCATCATCGCCGCGCCTGAGGACCAGCCCGCGAGCGGGTGCAGCTCCGAGAGCAGGAGCAGGCGGTCGTCGTTCAGGGGTTGCATCCAGTCCCGAGCGAGTTGCTGGGTCAGTTTAGAAAGCAATCCCTGTGGCAGGATGCCCACTATAGTTCCTCCTGCTTCCAGCGCGGCGCGCGCAGCAATCTGGTCTATGCCTTTCGCGAAGCCTGTGATAATGCCGTAGCCCTGCTCTGTGAGATGCTGAGCAATGCGCAGGGTTTGTGTTTACGCCTCTTCCGAGGGGTTGCGTGAGCCTGCAATCGCGGCGAGGGGTACAAACTCCAGCAGGGCGAGCTTCCCCAGCGCATACACCACCATTGGCGGGGCGGAGGCGTCATGCAGACATGCGGGGTATTCGGGATGGTAGAGCGTGAGAAGCTGTCCCCCCTGCTTCAGGAACTGATGCAACACCATCGCTTCACGGGTCAGGAGTGGCTCTAACTGCGCCCACTCGGGCTGGTCGCGCAGGAAAGCGCCAATATCGGCAGGGCGCTGCTTCCGAAAGCGTTTGCGCAGGTCGCGG
>CAZQPV010000068.1:0-5964 GCA_964595265.1 uncultured Fimbriimonadales bacterium | reverse complement strand
TAAGGCAAGCCGAGTTGCTGGGCGAGCCGTTTCGCGAAGTCTTCCACGAAGCCCCTGCTGACGCTGGGCGGAATGGGCACTAAGGCGTCAATTTCCCGTAGGGGAAACCGCTCGCGGACACAGGCTGCTGCCTGCTCAATGACCCACTCGGGGAGCGCGACCCCACCACTTACACCGATGCACCGCTTCGCCGATGGGCGTGCCCCCATAATAGCTGAGTGCGTAGCTATGCACATAGACAGGCTCTTTCTGGTAGACTCCACTCAGAGGCAGCGGAGGATGATAAGCAAAACGCTCCGCTTCGGTCAACATGGCGGGTTCAGGAGGGGGCAATCCCTGCGGCTGGCAGCGGTCGCAGACGCCACAGTTCTGGGCGGTTGCATCCCCCAGAAAGTGGCAGAGGTAGCGCATGCGGCACTCCGTAGTCTCCCAGTAAGCGAGGATGGCTTCCAAATCGCGCAACTTGGCGTCCAACACCGCCTGATAGTGGGAGTGGTCAATCTGCTCGCGTCCGACCGCCCGATAATAGCGCTCGCTATCGCGGGTGATTAATCCCTGATCCATCAGGCTGTTCTGGGTCAGCCCGGTTTGGAGCGAGAGTTCGCGTTCGCGCATCGGCGACTGCTGGAGCAGGGCGTAGACTTGCTGATAGGCACCTGATGCGGGGCGACTGTTGCGAATCATGTTCTCCTGAAGGGTTTTGTCGTCGGCGTGAGCCAGCAGGATGCACCATGAGGGTTCGCCGTCGCGCCCCGCGCGCCCGATCTCCTGATAATAGTGCAAGGGCGAGGCGGGCGTTTCCGCATGAATCACGAAGCGCAAATCGGGCTTGTCCAGTCCCATACCGAGTGCATTGGTACAGACCAGAGCCTTGAGTTTGTTGCCAATCAGGCGCTGTTCGAGGGCGGTTCGCTCCGCGCCTAAGCCCGCGTGATAGTACGCCACCGTATGCCCACGCCCCTGAAGATACTGGGCAACCCACTCGCTGTTGCCTCGTGTGGCGGTATAGATGAGTCCGCTGCCGGGGAGAAGGCGAAGCAGGTGGTCCAGCCAGACCAGCTTTTCGGCATCGGAGTCGACGCGCTGCACAAAGAGGCGCAGGTTCGGGCGTGTCAGCGCACCGCGCAGAGTATAGAACGGCTCGCCGATTTGCTCGCGCACATCCTGCTCCACACGCGGGGTTGCCGTCGCGGTAACGGCAACGACGGGCACTTCCGCAGGCAACAGGCGTACGAGGTGAACAATTCGACGGTATTCAGGACGAAAGTCGTGTCCCCACACCGAGACACAGTGCGCCTCGTCAATCACGACAGCACGGATAGGCAGGCGCGTCTGATACGCCTGCCAGAGGGGATTGCTGAGTCGTTCGGGCGCGATATAGAGCAGGTCTATCTGCCCGCTGGCGGCGCGCTCCAGAACTGCCTGTTGCTCCTCCTCGTCCATATCGGAGTTCACGGTATCGGCTCGCAGGGCGTAGCGTTCGCATGCATGGCGCACCTGATCGCGCATCAAAGCCCGCAAGCAGCGAGAAGACAAGTGTTAACCCCTTCAGCGCGGCAATCATCTGATACACCAGGCTTTTGCCCCAGCCTGTGGGTTGAATCAGCAAGACGCGCTTGCCTTCAAGCGCCGCGAGAACTGCTTCCTCTTGCCCGTCGCGGAAGGCGTCAAAGCCGAACCGCTCACGCAAAATGGTCATCAGGTTATGAGAGTGCATAGTGTTTATATACGCTTTTGCGGTGCAGACTCCTGCCACAGACAGTGTTTTAATCTCAGGAACGAGTTCTGCTGCTCTGTTGCAGGGATGCTTATTCTGCTCCGTCGCAAAGATGCCTGATTGAACTGGATGCCCCTCTGCAAGGTTCATTAGAGGGGTAGGTTTTTGAGAAGGGCACCGCTTTTGAGTGCCCCCCTGAAGCGTGCAGGAGAACGCCTGCGCCCCGACGGCTGAAGCTGCTCTGTTGCAAAGATACCTGAGTTCCTTCAGGTTCCCCCCACTGCGTGAGGGGAACCGAGAACGGGGCTACCCTGAGGCTGGACACCTCAGCACGGGGCAGGGTTCGGTTCCCCTTGCGCAGCAGGGGGAACCTCACGGAGGGGGTCTCGGGATGCGCTCGCCTCCATCCTTGCAACAGAGCAGCTAAAGCCGTTTCTACGAAACAAAGCCAGCCTGCGCTGGCTCCTCGTAGCAGGGGCATCCTGCCCCTGTCCACGCGCAGAGATGCGCGTGCTACATAAGCCGACGCAGGTCGGCTTCGTCTTGTAGGAACGGAACCTCCGCCGTCAGGGCAGAGGAACCTCGCGGGGGGAAAAATGCCTGTGTTCCTACCTTTGCGACAGAGCAGCGTGGGTCGTCAGGCATAAGATCGGGTTTTTCAATCACTCCCCACCCCCCCTTGACTTTTTTGTCATCCATCGGGTATAATCACTATAGCCATTAGACCAGTTAGGTCTAATAGGTATTACGAGACAGGAGGAGATACTATGAGAGGCTCTACGACACGGTACCTGATTGCAGGAGTGGTTTTGCTCCTGGTTGTAGCGATTGCGTTTTGGGTTCGCGGGAGCCGTTCGCCCAGTTTACCGTCGGGTTTACCTGCCGATGCACTGGCGGTTGCGCGTGAGCGCGGGCTGACTCCCGACGACATCTATGGCGCCTTGTCCACCTATGTGCCGGGTGGGAAGCACGACGAGTTTGTGATGTTCGCTTCGGGCGGACACAGTGGACAGGTGATTGCAATCGGCATTCCGTCGATGCGCATCCTGAAGGTTATCCCCGTGTTTGTGCCCGATTCGTGGAGTGGCTATGGGTTTGGTGTGGAGAATACCGCAATACACGAAGTGTACGGACGCGGACCTTACCCTCCTGCGGATACCCACCATCCTGCTCTGAGCGAGACCAACGGGGAATATGATGGTGAGTTCCTGTTTATTGGTGACAAGCTGAACGGGCGCGTGGCGGTGATTGACCTGAAGGACTGGGAGACCAAGCAGATTGTGCGCAACCCGGTGTTCAACAATAACCATGGCGCGGCGTTTGTAACCCCCAACACGGAGTATGTGGTGGAGGTTTCGCAGTATGGCGTTCCGCTGGGGCACCGATACGCTCCCCTTGAGCGCTACAAGGAAGAGTATCGCGGTCTGATTACCTTCTACAAGTTTGACCGCAAGCGTGGTCGGCTTGTATTGGATGAGTCGTTTGCGATCGAGGTGCCGCCCTACTGGCAGGACCTTGCGGACTGTGGCAAGGCGGCGAGCGACGGCTGGGTGTTTGTGAACTCGTTCAACACCGAGATGGCAACCGGCGGCGTAGAGAAAGGCAACCCACCGTTTGAGGCTGGGGTCTCCCAGAACGATATGGACTACCTGCATATCATCAACTGGAAGCAGGCAGAGCAGCTGGTGAAGGCAGGTAAGTTCGTGCGGATCAACGGCTTCCGTGTCATTCCGCTCAAAGAGGCGGTGGCAGGAGGCGTGCTGTTCTTCACGCCGGAGCCGAAAAGCCCGCATGGCGTCGATGTGTGCCCGTGTGGTAAGCATATTGTGGTTGGCGGGAAACTGGACCCGCATGTAACGGTCTACAACATCGAGAAGATTAAGCAAGCCATCCAGAACAAGGATTACGAGAAGACCGACCCGTATGGCGTGCCCGTGTTGCGCTTCGACGCGACGAAGGAGGCTCAGGTGGAGGTGGGTCTGGGACCGCTGCACACCCAGTTTGACGACAAGGGCTATGCCTACACGAGCCTTTTCCTGGACACGGCGGTCGCGCGCTGGACTCTGGGCGGCTGCAAATACAAAGCGCCTGAAGAGCCGTGGAAGCTGGTGGGCAAGATTCAGACCCACTATAACATCGGACACCTGGCAGTGGCAGAGGGCGACACGGTGAACCCCGCTGGCAAGTACCTTGTGGCGCTGAACAAGTGGTCGGTAGACCGCTTCCTGACCACGGGTCCGCTGCTGCCACAGAACCTGCAGCTGATTGAGATCAGCGGCACGGGCGAGACGATGCGCTTACTGGCGGATATGCCGCTGAGTATGGGCGAGCCGCACTACGCCCAGATTATTCGCGCGGACCGCCTGAAGTCGTGGGAGACTTACCCCGATGTCGGCTGGGATCCGCACACTCAGGCGAAGGCGACCGAACCCGGTCTGGACAAGCCGCGCATTGAGGTCAAAGGCGACACCGTGTATGTTTACTCGACCGTTGTGCGTAGCCACTTCACCCCTGAGCATGTGAAGGTGAAGAAGGGGCAGAAAGTGGTGTGGCATCTTACCAACACGGAGCGCACGCGCGACGCCACTCACGGCTTCGCCATCCCCGAATATGGAATCGGCGCGAGTCTGGAACCCGGTGAAACCGTCACGGTTCGGTTCGTGGCGGAAAAGGAGGGGGTCTATCCCTTCTACTGCACCGAGTTCTGCTCCGCCCTCCACCTGGAGATGATGGGGTACCTGTTGGTGGAGCCGTGAGACCTCTCATAGGGGCTGGGGGCAGGACGCCTCCACCCCATTTTTTCTGGAGGTGACGAAGATGGCTCGAACACGGAGTTCTGTTTGCCCTGGAGAGGGCTTGAATAAAGTGATGTTGTTGATGGCGTCGCTGCTGGTAGCGGCATCGATTTTTCTCCCCTACTGGCGGATTGAGATTGTCGCGCCTCAGTATCCTGAAGGACTGTATGTTTACATCCATGTAACGGGCGCGCGGGGCGATGTGCGTGAAGTGGATGGACTGAACCACTATATCGGCATGCGCCCGCTGAACGAAGCTGCGCCGTTTGAGCGGAAGATTTCTATACCCGGCTTGAGCCTGATTGCGCTGGCATTGCTGGCGTCTATCTTTGTGCGTCGCCGCTGGCTTCAGGTGTTGCTGATTCTGCCCGTGCTGGCAGTGCTGGTGGTGTTCCCGGCGGATTTGTACTACTGGCTGCGGGAGTTCGGGTTGAATCTGGACCCGAAGGCGCCTCTCAGCGCAACGGTAAAGCCGTTTGTGCCGCCTGTTCTGGGACCTGGCAAGGTTGCTCAGTTCGGCGTGGTCTCCTGGCCGTGGTTGGGGTACGCGCTGGTGGTCGTTGCCAGTGTGCTGGCGGCTTGGGCGACCGTACGGCGGGTTCGGTGCGAGCGTGCGCTGGCGGGGCGTCAAGCCCCTGCGTCCTCTCGCGTTGCGACAGGAGTTGCCGTGCTGGGGCTGCTTCTAATCGGCATGGCGCCCCTGCAAGCGCGTGAGTGGGTGGTCTCTTCAGGGGGCGCGCTGAGTTTGAGCGAAGCCCTGCAGCGTGCACAGGCAGGCGATACCGTTCGTGTCGTGGGCGGAATCCATCACGGACACTGGGTGGTGGAGAAGCCGCTGTACCTCCTCGGCGAACGCGCCCCCATCTTAGACGGTGGGGGCGTGGGCACGGTCCTCACGCTAAAAGCTCCTCACGGTGTCGTGAGGGGCTTTGTGATTCGAAACAGCGGTACCGTGTTGAACAGTCAGGACAGCGGCATCCGCGTGGAAGCGCCCGACTGCATCGTGGAAGACAACCGCCTTGAGAAGGTGCTGTTTGGGGTGCATCTGGACAGGGCAGACCGCACAGTGGTGCGGCGCAATACGATATTTTCCCATGACCTGCCAATAGCCCGACGCGGCGACCAGATTCGAATCTGGTACAGCCATCACGCTGTTGTGGAGCAGAACACTGTGGTGGGGGGACGCGACCTCGTGTTCTGGTACTCGGAAGGGGTGCAGATTCGGGGCAATGTGGTGCGCCAGTCGCGGTACGGAGTGCATTTTATGTATTGTAGCAACAGTGTGGTGGAGGGCAACATTCTGGAAAACAACTCAGTAGGCATTTACATTATGTATAGCGACGGCGTGCGCGTGGCGAAAAATCAGGTTCGCGCCAATCGGGGTCCCAGCGGGATGGGGCTGGGAATTAAGGACGGCTACGGACTGCGGGTAGAGCAGAACCTGATTGCGGA
>CAZQPV010000067.1:0-12928 GCA_964595265.1 uncultured Fimbriimonadales bacterium | reverse complement strand
ATGCCTGGATGATACGCTCCAGCAGGGCGAGCGGCTTCTGCGTGGGGTAGCCGAGGCGTTCTTTCGCCTGAGAGTTGATAGGGGGTATGTCAGTTATCACATCCTGCACTGGTATGCCCTCGCTGAGATATTTCTTGAAACGAGGGAATCCTTTACCACGAGAAGGCCAGTGAATGAAGCCCTTCGCGTCAAGCAGGTCAAGCTTTTCTTGGACAGTCATTTCCGAAGCACGTGCCTGCCCTACTAAATCTTCAATTACTTTGCGTGGAATTGCCCAGTGCCTACCTAAGGTAGACGGGTCATACCCACGCCAGGGTTTTCCAGAGTCCCCTGCCGTACGCCCTGCTCCAGTGAGGTCGGCTGGCATGTATCGCCCGCGCGGGTCTTCAAAGGTATATTTGCTTTTGATGTGCTTCTCCTCATGTGTTTGAAAAATATGATTCCAAATATATTCGTTAGTTTTTGAGTAAAAAAGCAAAATATCATGGACATCGCCCCACCGCTTGGCGCCACTATGCGCACTGGTTCGCTTCCATACAATCTCGTTGCGAAAGTTGCGCGCCCCGAAAATCACATCCAGCATCACCTTCAGGTAGTGGCTTGCCGTCGGGTCGCAGTGCAAATACAAACTCCCCGTCGGCTTCAGCACCCGGTGCAGTTCCACCAGCCGCGGCGCCATCATCACGAGGTACGCTGTGAGGTCGTTGCGTCCTAAGGTGCGCACGAACCCCTGCACCAGTTCCACCAGCGCGGGCAGAGTACAGGTTTCGCAGAAGTCCACATAGGCGCGCTCGCTCCACTGCCAGGTGTCGGTGAACGCCTTGATTTGCGCCTGCGCGGGTTCGCCCGACTGCTCCCGAAACAGCAGGTTATAATCGCGCTGGCTGTTGAACGGGGGGTCTAAGTAAATCAGGTTCACGCTCTCGTCCCCGATATGCTTGCGCAACACCTCCAGATTGTCGCCGTAATAGAGCGTGTTGACAGGGTGCATAGGAAAGATTGTACCTGCTCTGTCGCAAAGATACCTGATTCAACTTGATGCCCCCCCTCCGCAAGGTTCCCCCCGCAAGCGAGGGGAACCGAGAACGGGGCTACTGTGAGGTTGGAAGCCCCCACGCGAGGCAGGGTTCGGTTCCCCTTGGCGGAGCAGGGGGAACCTGCAGGAGGGGGTCTCGGAGCGCTCATGCCCCTATCCTTGCGACAGAGCAGCGGAAGCCGTTCCTGAGAAACAAAGCCAGCCTGCGCTGGCTGGTCGTAGCAGGGGCATCTTGCCCCTGTCCACGCGCAGGATGCGCGTGCTACATAAGCCGACGGAGGTCGGCTTCGTCTTGTAGGAACGGTTTCAGCTGCTTTGTTGCAAGGATGTTCATTCCCCTAAGGGCACAGCAGATTTCGCCGCGTGGGGCGCGGTCGCCGCGCCCCTGCGCATGCGGGTAGGGACGCGGTTCCCGCGTCCTATTTCCTGAACCCCCTGATCTTTGCGACAGAGCAGCGGAAGCCGTTCCTGAGAAACAAAGCCAGCCTGCGCTGGCTGGTCGTAGCAGGGGCATCTTGCCCCTGTCCACGCGCAGGATGCGCGTGCTACATAAGCCGACGGAGGTCGGCTTCGTCTCCGCGGCCCCGCCCTGTTCGGGCGCTATGTGAACCGTCCCAGAGTGGTAGACCTTGCCTTGTTCCTCGCTGACCTGCGTGAACAGGGGTGCGGACTTTCTGAAGCGGAATGGGACGAGCTGAGCGTGATAGACCTTCTGCTTTCCGCGAAGCATCCTGAAACGAAAGCGCCCATCTATCTGGCGGTGGAGATTTCGTGGATGCTGTTTGGGGACGATGTGGAGCGGGCGCGGGAACGGGCGGCGATCTTGCGTCGCTGTGGGGTGGACGCTTACCCCGCGCTGGCAGGCGAGGGCATTACGCCCGAAGCGCAGGAGATGGTCAGCCGTTTCGGCATTCTCACGCTTCTGGATGGGCGTGCATTGATCCGAAGTTTGGGCACCTGAGCCGCCTGCACAACGCACGCCTCCAGATAGCCCCCTCTCCTCCCGAAAATTACAGGTGTATGAGCCACGCAGAGGTGCTGGAACTGGGGCGTCAGGCCCTATGGGTCGGTTTGCAGGTGTCGATGCCGATTCTCATCACGGCGCTGATTGTGGGCTTGCTGGTGAGCGTGTTTCAGGCTGTAACGCAGATTCAGGAGATGACGCTCCAGTTTATCCCCAAGATGATTGCCGTTGGGATTGTGTTGATTATCGCAGGGAGCTGGATGCTGAGCCAGATGGTGGAGTTTACCGTGCGCGTGTTTTCCCATCTGCCGCCGCAATAGCGCTATGAGCCTTGATACGAACTGGTTCTGGAGCGTGTTGGTGGTGTTTGCGCGGGCGTCGGGTCTGGTGGCGCTGGCGCCTGTGTTTGGCAGTCGCACGGTGCCCGTGCCGGTGCGGGTGGGGCTATCAGGGATGCTGGCGCTGGGTCTGGCGCCCGTGGTGCAGCCTGCGATAGGCGCGCCCCCAGGCGACTGGCTCCCCCTGATAACGCGCCTGCTGGGTGAGGTGGTGATGGGCATCGTCATGGGCTATGGGGTCAACCTGCTAATGGGCGCGGCGGTAATGGCGGGCGAATTGCTGGATCAGATGATGGGCTTCAGCATGATGCAGCTGCTGAACCCGCTGAGTACCTTCCCGACCAGTTTGCTGGCGCAGTTTCACTACCTGCTGGCGCTCACGCTGTTCGCGCTGGTGGATGGGCATCATCTGTTGCTGATGGCGCTGGCACGCAGCTTTGAGGTGAGTGGGGGCTATCCTTCGTTTCAATCGCTGGCGGAAGGGGGACTTGCGCTCGCAATTGGGCTGGGCACGCAGGTGTTGTGGCTCTGCTTGCAGATGGCGGCGCCTGCGGCGGGGGTGCTGTTTGTGGTGGATTCGGCGATGGCGGCGCTCTCGCGGGCGGTGCCCCAGGTGCCTGTGTGGCTGATTGGCATGCCTGCAAAGATTGCCGTTGGGATTGTGGCGCTCGCGCTCAGCCTGCCCGCCATGACGGGAATCACGATGCACCTGACGGAGCTGTGTCTGCGCTACCTGGAGCAGGTGATGCGGTGGTGGTGAGCAGGAAAACCCTGTGAGACTGCCGAATCTCAAAAGCATGTGGGAAATAGCGCAGGTATGGCATTTTACGCGCAAGCGGCTAACGCAGGCGCTGGAGGGGCTGGACGATAAAAAACTCAACTTCCGCCTGATGCCCCACCTGCATACGATTGCGGAGTATCTCTATCATGTGGCGGGCGTGGAGTTCTACTGGGTGCATCATCTGGGTGGATACGCCCCACAAAACGAGTTTGAGGCGTGTCTGTTGCGGTGCGCCACCGACTCGTTTTTGAACACCGCGCCGTTCCCGTTTCCGCAGGATGCTTGCACCTGCGAGGGCGTGCAAAAGGCGCTCCAGTTCACTTTTGAGCGGTTCCGCCCCCTGATAGAAAACCCCAGCGCCGAGCTGTTAGCCAGACCCGTCGTCAGCCCGATTGGCGACCCGATTGACGGGCACGAGGCGCTGATTCGCACTGCCCAGCACGCCAGCTATCATACGGGGCAAATCTGGCTCATTCGGCTGAGTCAGGGCTGGTAAGGATGAATTGGCTATAATAAAGGCATGCGCGTGATTCTCTGGATTCTGGTGGGCTTTTTGCTTGTGGGCGGCTGGAGCCAGACCACTGACTACACAGGGTATCAGGTTCTGCGCATCACCGTAACACATCTCAAGCAGTTTGAGCAGATTCAAGCACTGGTTCGGGATGTGTGGTCGTGTTCGCTCAAGGGGCGCACAATCGATGTGTGTGCCTCCCCCGAAGAGCGGGCGGCGCTCCAGAAAGCGGGGTTCACATGGCAGACCCTGATAGCGGATGTGCAGGCGCTGATCGAGCGCCAGCGTTCGGACTTCCAGCCGCAGGGCGATTTATTCAGTCGCTATCTCACTTTGGACGAGGTGTACGCGGCGATGCGGGCGCTGGCGGAGCAGAACCCGCGCCTGGTGCAGATGCTTCAGGTGGGGGTTTCGGTGGAGGGGCGCCCGATTTACGCGCTCCGAATCACGCGCGACCCCCAGCGGGCGCGAGTCTATCGCGACCGTCCGCAGGTGGTGTTCAACGCATGCCAGCACGCACGCGAATGGATTACCGTCTCGGTAGCGCTCTACCTCGCCTATGCCCTCGTTGCGAACTACGGGGTAGACGCCCGTGTTACGAACTGGCTCCAGCGCACAGAAGTCTATGTGGTGCCTGTGGTGAACCCTGATGGGTATCTTTATACATGGACAACGAACCGCCTCTGGCGCAAGAATAGGCGCTATCTGGGCACGAATAGCTGGGGGCAGCCGATTTACGGCGTGGACCTCAATCGCAACTGGGGCTTCCAGTGGGGCGGTTCGGGTTCCAGCGGGCAGCGCAGTTCGGAGACCTATCGCGGTCCTGCGCCCTTTTCAGAACCGGAGACCTACACGCTGAGTCGCTGGCTGCTGAGCCTGCCCACCCTGCGCGCCCATGTGGATATTCACAGCTATTCGCAGCTCATCCTGTGGCCGTGGGGCTATACCGATGCGCTTTGCTATCATCATCCCACCTTTGAGCGCATCGGGCTGGCGATGCAAGAGCAGATCCTGAGCGTGCATGGGATGTTTTACACGGCAGGACCGATTTACACCACCATCTACCCTGCCAGCGGCAATATGTGCGACTGGGTTTATGGCGTGCGGGGCGCGCTCTCGTATGCCTATGAGCTGCGGGATACGGGGCAGTACGGCTTTCTGTTGCCGCCGGATCAAATTCGGCTCAACAGCGAGGAGTTTTACCCTGCCGCACTGACGCTGATTGAATGGATGACCACACGCCGGTGGGATTAATCGGGTACAATCTAAGCGCCCGCACCGGCGCGGAGCCTTAAACCCACTCTAAGGAGGTTCCAGTGAGTACCAAGACAAACCGAACCCGAAAAGCGGCGCGCATACCCGACGCAGAGCGGGCGGAACTGATCGAACTCTACCGCCAGATGCTGCTGATACGCCGATTTGAAGAGCATTGCGACAAAGCCTATCGTCAGGACAAAATCGGGGGCTATCTGCACCTTTATATCGGCGAAGAGGCGCTTGCCGTCGGATTTATTTCGCAACTGAACCCCGACGACCGCGTGCTGGGGCACTATCGCGACCACGGCTATGTGCTGGCGCTGGGTAGCGACCCCAGGGCGGTCATGGCGGAGCTGTACGGCAAGGTTACAGGCTTGTGCCGTGGCAAGGGCGGCTCGATGCACCTGTACGATAAGGAGAAGAACTTTCTTGGCGGCTACGCGATTGTGGGCGATGTGATTGGAATCGCCACGGGTGTCGCTTTCGCCGCGAAGTATGAGGGTAGCGACCGCATCGTGCTGTGCTTCTTCGGCGACGGCGCGATGAACGCAGGCCTCCTGCACGAATCGCTCAACATGGCGGGGCTGTGGAAACTGCCCGTGATTTATATTGTGGAGAACAACAGGTACGCGATGGGCACGCCTGTGGAGCTGCACTCTGCCGTGACGAATCTTGCTAAGCGCGCTTCGGTGTACGGCTTCCCCAGCGAGACCATCGATGCGATGGATGTGCTGGAGGTGCGCCAGCATGCACGGCGCATCATTGACCATGTGCGCACCCATAAAGAGCCGTATTTCGTGGAGGCGATTACCTACCGCTTCGTGGGGCACGGCGCGGCGGACATCACCGACCCCGGCTCCTATCGCACGCGCGAGGAGGTGGAGGAGTGGCGCAAGCGCGACCCCATCCCCACGCTGGCGAAATACCTGCTGGAAAACGGCATCGCCACGCAGGAAGAGCTGGATGCAGTAGACCGCGAAGTGCGGGCTGTTGTGGAGGAGGCGGCGCGCTTTGCAGATGAAAGCCCCGACCCGCCCCTCGATGAACTCTGGGAGCATGTGTTTGTGGATTAGCGCACAATGAGCGGTTATCATGTCGCGATTGTGGGGGCGACAGGGGCGGTGGGCACGGAACTGCTGCGCCTGCTGGAGGCGCGGCGGTTCCCCGTGCGCGAGCTGACCCTGTTGGCGTCGGAGCGTTCCGTGGGGAAACGCCTGAATTTTGCGGGCGAGTCGGTTCCTGTGCAGGCGCTGACAGCGGAGGCGTTTCGCGGAGTGGAGATTGCCTTCTTCTCGGCGGGCGCGTCGCGCAGTCGCGCGTTCGCGCCGCTTGCAGTGCAGGCGGGCGCCCTCGTGATAGACAATTCCTCCGCCTTTCGGATGGAGCCAGATGTGCCGCTGGTCATCCCCGAAATCAATCCGGAGGCGTTGCGCCACCATCGGGGGATTATTGCCAACCCCAACTGCTCCACGATTATTATGTTGATGGCGCTGGAGCCGCTGCGTCGCCTGTCGCCTATCCGACGGATTGTGGTCTCCACCTACCAGTCAGCCAGCGGGGCGGGGTCGCAGGCGATGCAGGAGCTGCTGGACTCCACGCGCGCGTGTCTGCAGGGTGAGCCGTTCACGCCCCAGGTGCTGCCTCACCCCTATGCGTTTAACCTCTTCTCGCACAACTCGCCGATCGGGGAAGACGGCTATAACGAGGAAGAGCGCAAGATGATTCTGGAAACGCGCAAAATCTGGGGCGACCCTGAAATTCAGGTAATGCCCACCTGCGTGCGGGTGCCTGTGTTGCGGGCACACAGCGAGAGCATCGTTGCCGAGCTGGCGGAGCGCCCCTCACTGGAGCAGATTTACGCGGCGTACCGCGACTTTCCTGGCGTGCGACTGGTGGACGACCGCGAGCGTAACCACTTCCCCATGCCGCTTGAGGCGTCGGGGCGCGACGAGGTGCTGGTGGGGCGTATTCGCTACGATGTGAGTACCCCTAACGGCGTTGCGCTGTTTGCCTGTGGCGATCAGTTGCTTAAGGGCGCCGCGCTGAACGCCATTCAGATTGCCGAATTGTTGACCCAATAGGCTATAATATGCCTATGCGATACCGAAAAGGTTTCACCCTGATCGAGCTGCTGGTGGTGATAGCGATCATCGCCATTCTGGCGGCGATTCTGTTTCCCGTGTTTGCTCAGGCGCGCGAGCGTGCCCGCATGGTAGCATGCGCTTCCAACGCGCGCCAGCTAGCAATCGCGGTGATGAACTATGTTCAGGACTATGAGGAAGCGTTCCCACCTTCCACGAACTATGCGGTACCTACAATCGTGCCGGAACGCATCTGGACGCGGCTGATTCAACCCTATGTAAAGGATACGAACATCTTCACCTGTCCCAGCGCGTCGCGCACGGGGTTCCCGACGGACTGGTCCACGCGCGGGATTGGCTCCATCGGTTACACGGCGGCGACTGCCTATGACCCACTGCAGATAGAGGGTTTTGCCGCGCCTGCCACCCTCCCTCAGATGGAGGAACCCGCCCGCACGCCCCTGTTCGGAGATACCGCCAGTGGTCCGACCAGCGAAAAGTATCGAGGCTATGTGTTTGACCCCTATGTGGGTCAGCCGAACCCAATAGACCCCCGCCTGGGCACGCCGCTGGTGGCAGACCGCGACCTCGTGCGGGAACTCAATCACCTGCCCCCTTCCCAACTGAAGCCGCTTTACGCACGCCATCATGCGACAGGTGATAATCGGGGACTGGCGATGCTCATTTTTGGCGATGGGCATGTGAAGCCCTACTCGGCGGCGTCGATTCTGGCGCAGGAGCGCGGCGCCAATCTTCTCTGGCGGTTTCGCTAAAACACAAGCCCTCTCTTTTTCGGGAGGGCTTGCAGTCTGATTACGGAACGAAGCTCTGACTGCGTATAGCAAAGCGAATCTGCCCGGTGGCGCTGATGGGACGCCCTGCAAAGTAGTCGAGAATCGCGCGCACAGGAGCGTCGGAAACCAGCACGGTACACTCGCCGTCCACCTGGGTGCCGCGCGTGAAGTTCCAGCTGTTATTCCAGCCAGAAAGGTTCGTGAGGTCTGGTGTGGTGTAGGTGGTGTCGGTTCCGAGCCATGCCTGCGTGAACAGCACATTCCAGCGCAGGTTGCCCTGAGAGAGGCTCAGCGAGTAGGCGTCTGGAGTTTCCGCGTAGCTCAAGCCGTCTACTGTCACGGTAACCGAACCCGTACTACTCGAGGTGAACGAAGCGGAGGTAAAAGACACAGGTAGGGTCAGGTTCACCGTGTCCCCGAAGCTCGACTGCACCAGCACGACGCCGCGACCGGTGCCGATTGCGTTCAGTCGGAACAGCGTGCCCGCAGACGCTACGCCCGAAGGGAAGATAGGATAATGCATCAGGGTTCCCTCGCCCAGAACCGTGCCAATCGATATCAGGGTGGAGCGTGTACCTGAAACATAGAAAAGCTGTCCTGTTACCTGTTCGCTGGGGTCGGCGCCGCTGACGGTGGCAGTGCCTGCATTAATGTCGACCACACGGCGCAGGGGGCTATCGCTTGCGTTGAAGTCTACAGTATAGGTGGTGTCCCGGGTGAAGGACTGGTTAGGGTGAAACCACAGCCGGTTTGGCACGCCGCCGCTGCTGCGCACAGAGATGACATCGTAGCTGCCTGCGGGCACGGGTTTGGTCTCACTATTCACAAACGCGACCTCCCCGATTCCAGTAAGGGCGCTCCCTCCGTTCAAGCCGTTGACACTGACAGTAACATTCACCTGTGCTGGCGGCGTTGCGGGACCGCAGGTTGCCGCGAGGCTTGGGGCTTCAGCGCGCGTGGTGTGAACCACATAAACGGTGGTTTTATCGCCCGGACAGACCCAGGCTACCGAGTAGCGTCCTGCGGCGTCGCTTACTGGCACGGAGCCGCTGGCAGAGGGGAGCGTGCGCCAAGCGCCGTCTTTGCCGTCCTGAAACGCGACCCACCCGGCGCCTGTGATGGTAAGAGACACTGTGCTACCTGTGCCGCCACCGTTGCCGCTGCTGCCTCCGCCGCCTCCGCAACCTGTGAGGGTGAGCGGAATGACGAGCAACAAACTGGCTCCAAGTACGCCCCATGCGTTTCGGTTGCTCATTTTATGATCCTCCTGCCTTTATAGTACCTTAGATTAGACGCTTCACAGGGCGCTAAGTTCCCAAACCTGTAAACCATTTCAGGTAGAGTCGGATAATCGTATAGAGCATGACCGCGGCGAAGAGCAGGCGAAGCGCACTGGCAGGCATAAACTTCGCGAGTCGCACGCCAGCGCGCGCTCCCAGCAGAATCCCCAGCACAGCGGGCACCACAATATCGGGGAGCAGCTTACCCTGCACAAGATAGAGCAAGGCACTGACTGAGGCAGTCGCGCCAATCAGGAAAGTGCTGGTACCAATCGCGCATCGCAGGGGCGCTTTGAGAATCGTGTGAATCAGGGGCACCTGAATCAGCCCGCCGCCGACGCCCAGCATCGCTGAAATGATACCGCCCAGCATGGAAAGCGCCGTCGCAAGATTGCGCTGGTGTGGGTTCCACAGGGTGCGACAGGGGTTGCTGGGCATCTCTGTCTGAGTGGGATGGCGTGCTGCCCAGAGCATCTGCCCCAGCACATAGAGAATCAGCAGAATAAACAACCCTGCAACCCATTTTTCGGGAATGACACCCGCCAGCAAACCGCCTGCAGTGGCGCCCAGCACTGTGGGGATCAGCAAGCGCACTGCCAGCCGCCAGTCCACCAGTCCCGCTTGCAGGTAGGCGGGCGCGCCTGCGCATGAGGTGGCTGCCACTGCCACCAAACTCGCCGCCACCGCCTGCTTGATGGGTACATCCATCAGCAGGGTCAGGGCGGGCACAAGAATAATGCCGCCGCCCAGCCCCAGCATCGCGCCAAAGGCGCCTGCCCCCAGCGCAACTGGAAAAATCCAGAGGGTACTCATCCCGAAGAGCGCTTGTTGCGCGGAAGGCGCTCGCTCACAGGCGGAAGCGGCGGAAACGGCTTATGCGGCTCCGTCTGATACCAGTACGCCACGCTCGAATAGTCGTTCTCCTGCAGATTCGCGTGCCCATGCTCAATACTCACCCGAATCGAACGGCTGAACAGGATCGGGTCTTCAATATGAAATCGGTACGAGGTACACTGATGGCGGTCGGGGAATTTGGGGTCATGCTCGGGAATGGAAGCGCCGGCGTAAAGGTAGGCTCGCGGATGCATGCCCCACGCCTGCGAGAGATAGTCTTCGGAGCCTGTGCCGTGCAGGGAAGGGGGCCACGGCTCGCCATCGATGAAAATCATATCGTCGCCCTCGCCCCACCAGGTGTATTCCTTAATCACTTGCTCCTGACTGCCCAGCTTGCGAATCACGGGCAGGGGGTCAATGTTGTCCACCGACAGCACGCAGCCCACATAGTGTCCCGCGCCTTCCGCCTCCAGAATGAGGTAGTTCTCCTCGTCGCTCAGATTAGGGGTGTCCAGCAGTTCCCAGTAGTTGCGGCGCTGTTCGAAGAGGTTGCCCTGCGTGCCGCGGGTGGGGTATTCCTGCCGATATTGCGCGTGGAACCGCAGCACATTGTCGGGAAGCGGGTTTTCATAGGTTTCGTAGTCGATGTAGTAGTAAAATGAGCCGATTTCTACTTCGCATTCGTTTATGACTTCGATGCGTGCCGACTGCGAGAAGGGCATCGGGAAATAGCAGTTGAGCGCGACGCCGCCACCGTAGTTGCCCTCGTTATCGGTGTGGGTTACGGTTGTTAGTGGGAGCGACATAAAGGAGCGGGCGATGCCGTGCCCCAGTCCGAAGAAGTCGCCCAGTGGACTCAGCACGCTGGGTTCTGATTCGCCGTCCCAGTACATTCGAAGTACCACCTTGCGCAGGTAGAGCAGGTCGCGGCAGCCGACGGTCATCCAGATGTGTCGGATGCAGCCTGCACCCTGCAGATCGGCAAGCGTTGCCGTGGCGCCTGCGGGGATGGTGATAAAATCGCGGTTACCGCCTGCGCGGTCCCAGCTGGAAACGCGCCGGGTGCGCCCTTCACGGCGGAAAATGAGCCGCGCCAGCGGACCAGCGCCCTCGTAGCCTTTGAGAATGTCCATCGCAGTAAGCCTCCTGAAGGGCAATTTCTCGGCTTGGTGCGCTACTCCTGCTGCTGGAAGAGGGCGCGCAGGGTGGGCATCGCCTGACGCATCACGCGGGCACGGTGGCTGATGCGGTTTTTGAACTCAGAGGGCAGCTCGGCGAGCGTACAGCCAAGCTCAGGCACATAAAAGATGGGGTCATAGCCGAAGCCCGCCTGTCCCCGCGGCGCCTGGGCAATACGCCCTTCCAGGGTATCCTCGAAAGTGTAGAGGTCGCCCGCAGGCGTCGCGATGGCAATCGCACATCGGAAGCGCGCCGTGCGGCGCTCGTCGGGTACAGCGCTCAACATATTCAGCAAAATGCTCATTTTGACGGGGAAAGGGGTCGCTTCTCCTGCGAATCGGCGTGAGAGGCGCCCGGGCTGCCCGTTCAGAGCGTCGATCTCCAGCCCGGCGTCGTCCGCCAGTGAGATTTTGCCTGTGAACTCGGCACACGCCCGTGCCTTGATAATCGCGTTCCCCACATAGGTGTTCGCAGTCTCATCGGGTTGGGGGGCGCTGGGGTAATCGGCAAGCAGGGCAATCTCCACGCCCAGATCCGCCAGCCCCTGTTCCAGCAGCATCGCAATCTCTTTCGACTTGGAGCGGTTGTGGCTGGCAATCACGATGCGCTTAGCAGCCATCGTCTTCGCTCAGCAGGCGGTTGATGAGGGCCTTGACGCGCATCTCAATCGTATCGCGCACGCGCCGAAACGCGTCCAGCGGCTCGCCCACAGGGTCGGGGATGTTCCACTGCTTCTTAATGCCCATATACACTGCAGGGCAGAGACTGTCGGTATCGGCTTCACAGAGGCTCACCACAGCGTCAAACTGGCTGACATCGAACTCCGTAATGCTTTTGGACGACTGGCACGAGATATCGATGCCCTTTTCCGCCATCACGGCAATCGCGTTCGGATGCACATAGCCTGCGGGCATCGTGCCCGCGCTAAAAGCGACCACGCGCCCTTCGCCGTAATGGTTACCGAAGCCCTCTGCCATCTGGCTCCGACATGAGTTGCCCACACACACGAACAGAACCGTTTTCGGCGTTTTCATTCTCAATACCCCTTTTGCTTGTATTCTTCGATGCTCTGCTTGTAGCGTTCCTGCCCGTCGGGGCGGTTGATGCTTGCCAGCACGGTGGGAGTATACCCCGCGCGCACCATGCGCTCGATAATCCCCGCGACGACCGCCCAGAGCGCGACCGCCGCGCCAATCCCCGAAGCAGGGCAGAAGGGCACTTCCAGCCCCTCTATCTGCATCATGCCATCGCCGTAGGGGGCGGCGTTATCGATTACGAGGTCGGCGACCTCATAAAGGCGTTTGCCCGACTCATGTTCCGACTGCAGTTTTGAGGAGTAGTTTAGTGCGGTGAGGGCAATCACGAACACGCCGCGCTCGCGCGCCTGAATCGCCAGCTCCACAGGGAAGGGGGTCTTGCCCGATACGCTGCCGATAATCAGCACATCGCCGGGCAGGATGCGGCTCCGATCCAGCGCGGCGGAGACGATGGCACGCACGGTTTCCGGGCGCGTCTGCCCCGAAACACCCTGCGCCTCGCGGTAGGGGTTCGGGTTGTTCACCGAGAGGTCAAAGTGGAAGGGGGTGAACGCCGCCAGCCCGCCCGCGCGGTTAATCAGCTCGCGCGAGACGAGATGCCCCGTGTCATACACATGGATGACGCCCCCTTTTTGCAAGCATTCCGCGCAACGCTCCGCCGCCTGCTCAATTGCCTGAAGCGAACGACGCTCCAGCTCCTGAATCTGCGCTCGAATCCGTTCGAAGTAGGCTTTTGGCAACTCCATAGTGCAGGAATTGTACCTACTCCACCCGGAAGAGGCGTTTGTCTATAAAAGTTTGCCCGAACATATCGGTGGTGCGTACATAGAGCGTGT
>CAZQPV010000066.1:10046-13141 GCA_964595265.1 uncultured Fimbriimonadales bacterium | reverse complement strand
AGGAGGTTCGCAACGATGCAGGAGTTTCAGCTGCCGATTGCGTGGCAACCCGATGAGGGGGTTATTGCGCAAGCCAACATCACGGCACAGATGCGACGCTACCAGATTCCCTCTTACGAGGCGTTCCTGCAGCGCTCGGTGGAAGACCCCGACTGGTTCTGGAAAGCGTTTTTTGACGACATCGGTTTCCACTGGCACACGCCCTACGAGCGCGCGGTAGACCTAAGCGAGGGCAAGCCGTTCGCGCAGTGGTTCGTCGGCGGGCGGCTGAACTGGACTTATAACGCGCTGGAGCGCCATGTGCAGGCAGGGCGCGGCGAGGCGCTCGCCCTGCGCTGGGAAGGCGAAGAGGGCACAATCCGCACCTATACCTATGCGCAGCTGCTGGACGAGGTGAACGCGCTTGCGCGGGGGCTGCAGGCGCTGGGCGTCCAGCCGGGCGACCGCGTGGGGCTGTTTCTGCCCTTTATCCCCGAAACGGCGATTGCGCTGCTGGCAGTGTCGCGAATCGGCGCGATTGCGCTCCCGCTGTTTTCAGGGTTCGGTCCGGAACCCATCCTCTCGCGCATGCAGGACGCCGATGCGGAGTGGCTCTTCATCGCCGATGGGTTCCCCCGCCGCGGTAAGGTTGTGCCGATGAAGGAGACCGCGCTCGCGGCGCTGGAGTCGCTGCCGCAGGTGAAGCGCGTGATTGTGGTGGAGCGCGCCGGGCGCGATATGCGCCTCGACCCCGCTCGCGAAGTCCGTTATACCGATCTCCTGCAGGCAGGGGCGTTCACTGCGCCCGCGTTTGACAGCGAGACGCCCTGCATGATGATTTACACTTCGGGCACAACAGGCAAGCCTAAGGCGGCGCTTCATGTGCATGCGGGCTTCCCCATCAAGGCGGCGCAGGATATGTATCACCTGTTCGACCTCAAGCCGTCGGACACCATCAGCTGGCTCACCGACATCGGCTGGATGATGGGACCGTGGCTGATTATGGGTGGGCTGATTCTGGGCGCGACGGTGTTTATGTACGACGGATCGCCCGACTACCCCGCTCCTGACCGCGTGTGGGACATGGTGGAGCGGCACGGCATTACCGTGCTTGGGATCACGCCGACGCTGATTCGGGCGCTAATGCGTGAATCGGCAGAGTACGCCGACCGCCACCCAATGCCCACCCTGCGCCTGCTCGGCTCCACTGGCGAGCCGTGGAACCCCGAACCGTGGCTGTGGACGCTGGCGCATGTGGGCAAAAACCGCGCGCCCATCATCAACTACTCCGGCGGCACGGAGATTTCGGGCGGGATTCTGGGCTGCACGGTACTGCGCCCGCTCAAGCCGTGCAGTTTCAACACCGTCGTGCCAGGAATTGACGCCGATGTGCTGAACGAACAGGGCGAACCCGTGCGCGGCGAGATTGGCTTGCTCGTCGTGCGGAATGTGAACCCGGGCATGACACGGGGCTTCTGGCGCGACCGCGAGCGCTATCTGGAAACCTACTGGAGCCGATTCGAGAACCTCTGGTATCACGGCGACCTGAGCCTGATTGATGAGGAGGGCTTCTGGTACATTCTGGGGCGCGCGGACGACACGCTGAAGATTGCAGGCAAGCGCGTCGGGCCCGCCGAGATTGAGAGCGTGCTGGTGGAGCATCCCGCGGTAGTGGAAGCGGGCGTGATTGGCGTGCCCGATGAGTTGAAAGGGCAGGCGGCAGTGGCGTTCGTAGTGCTACGCCCTGGCACGGAGTTCACCGAATCGCTGGCGGAGGCGTTGCGCAACCTTGTGGCGGAGCGCATGGGCAAGCCACTGATGCCAAAAGCGGTCTACGCCGTGCCCGAACTGCCCAAAACGCGCAACGCGAAGATTATGCGCCGGGTGATTCGCGCGGCGTATCTGGGCGAGCCGACGGGGGATTTGAGCGCGCTGGAGAACCCCCACAGCGTGGAGGCGATTCGCGCGCTGGCTACTCGTTGACGCGCGCGCCCCACAGCAGGCGGTCGCGCAGCTTCTCAAAAAACTCGCCCTCGTGGAACGAGAGCAGCTTCGTGCGGAAGGGCGCTTCGGTGATGAACACCGTCTGCCCCAGCGCGACGGGCTGATGGCGCCGCCCATCGGCGGACATGAGCGCCTCGCCCTGCCCGTCGGTCGCCTCGCACTCTACTGTAATCGCGATTCGCGTGCTGGGCGGCAGCACCAGCGGGCGGGCGCCCAGCGTGTGGGGCGAAATCGGGGCGAGAATCAGCGCCTCCATCTGCGGATGCACCACCGGCGCGCCCACCGAGAGCGCATACGCCGTAGATCCCGTGGGCGTGGACACCAGCGAGCCATCGGCGGGGTAAGTGGTCAGGAGCAGGTCGTTCAGGCGGATGGTGAAGTTCAACATTGGGGCTAAGGGCTGCCGCACGAGTGCAATCTCGTTCAGCGCGTACACCATCTGCCCCATGTCGCCGATTCGTGCTTGCACCATCAGGCGCTCCTGCACCACAAACTCGCCGGAACGCCAGCGCTCAATCGCGGCGCGCAGTTCATGAGGTTCCACCTGCGCAATAAAGCCGAACCGCCCCAGATGCACCCCCAGCAGCGGCACGCCTGCAGGGGCGCTCAGCAGCGCGCCTGTCAGCAGTGTGCCGTCGCCTCCCAGCGTAATCACCAGCTGAGTCTCAGGGTATGGCAGTGCCTGCCAGTTCATCGCCGTGAGCTGGTCGGCAACTGCCACCTTAAACGATTCGCCCTGAAGCCACTGCGCCGTTTCGTTTGCGAGGCGCACCGCCTCAGGGCGTTTGGCGTTGTACAGAATCAGAATCTGCGCCATCAGCGACGGGAGATGCGTTCCAGGTTCTGGCGTGCGTCCGCGAAGTTCGGGTCGTGGCGCAGCGCTTGCTCGTACATCGTGCGGGCTTTTTGGCGTTGACCTGCGCGTTCATAGGCGGCGCCCAGATTGTTGAGATAGACAGGCGACTTCGGATTGAGTGCTACAGCGCGCTCCAGCGCCCGGATGGCTTCGTTCACACGATTGGTACGCATCAACACAAGACCAAGATTGTTCCACGCGACATCCGATTGCGGGTTCTGCTGCAGCACCGCGCGGTACTGGGCTTCCGCGCCCT
>CAZQPV010000066.1:0-9946 GCA_964595265.1 uncultured Fimbriimonadales bacterium | reverse complement strand
AGCACACCGAGGTTGTAGTGCAGGTCGGGGTTATCGGGGTTGCTGGCGATGCCTTTCTGGAGCACCTCGATGGCTTTCGCAGGGTTTTTGAGACGCGTGTAGGCTTCCGCCAGCTTCAGCCAGCCTGCGTCTTCATTTGGCATTTTGGGCATGATGGGTTCCAGCGTGCTGGCGACCTCGCGCCAGTTGCCCAGCTCGGCGTTCACCAGCGCATAGTTGTAGCGGAAGGTGATGTTATTTGGGTCCAGTTCCACGGCGCGCTTGTAGGCAGGCAAGGCGCGACTGGGTAACTTCATCATCTGGTAGGCGTAGCCGAGATTATTATGTGCGTTCGCGTCGCGCGGGTTGAGCTGGATTGCCTTCTGGAAGTGGCTCACCGCCTGCTGGTACTGTTTGAGCTTTGTATACAGGTTGCCGAGATTATAGTGGGCGTCGGCGTAGTCGGGCTTCATCGCGATAACCTGCTTGTAGGCGTCTATCGCTTTCTCAATCTGCCCGGTGTGCAGGTAGGCGTTGCCGAGATTGTTCCACGCTTCGGGATTTTTAGGCGCGGCTTTGACCGCCTTTTCCAGCACTGGCACCGCTTCTTCATATTTCCCTGTCTTCAGATACAGGTAGCCAAGCCAATTAAGTACGGTTTTGTTTTCCGGATCGCGCTGCACAAGCGCTTCGAACATTTCGATAGCTTCCTGTGTTTTGCCCTGCTGAGCGAGTCGCACCGCCTCGCCGACGGTGGGCTGGTTTTGCGCCACCGCCAGATTCCAGCATAGGAAAAGCCCTATCAGCATCCGTCCAATCCTCATAGTCTCCTCCACGGCTTTAAGACGACTCCAGTATACTCGAAGTGCCTCGCTTTCTCTCGCATTAATTCCAGGCTGCTGGCACTCCCTTCGGTACAATCTGCAGACTATGAGCCTGCGAACTGCGTACGTAGGACAGATGGATTGCTCTCCCTCTTCTAATCCTTCCGAAGAAGCCGCTAAAGCCATTACCCAGCAACTTTTCTGCAGCCGCCTCAGGAAGGAAGGCTCACAATGACTCAAAATGCCTCGCCTTTAAACCCTGTGAATTGCTGGCACGGGGTCTGCGGGGGTATGGCACATCCGAATTGGGGAGGGAGACCATGCGAAACATAAAACATCTCTTTGCAAGCCTTATCGCCATTTCGCTACTTGCCTGTTCGCTTGTGTACGGACAGAAGGAATCGGAACCCGTTTTCAGCGGACGCCTTCTGGTAAAGTTTCAAAGCGATTTTCCTGATCGGTACCCCGAGCTGATTGCGATGGCGTTCGAGATGTCCGTCAAGGACACGATTGCCGAGGTGGAAACTCTGGACCTGGAAACACCTCTGCCGGGGTACACCGAACTGTATGCATGGATGCTGGCGCAGCTGCCTGGGGTGGAATATGCCGAGCCGGATGTTTATTTCAAGCCACAGGTTTTTATCCCGAACGACCCTTCGAGTCAGCCTGGGAACACAGGCGCATGGTATCTCTGGCGTATCGGGATGCCTGCGGCGTGGCTCCACACACTGGGAAGCCCGAATGTGATTATCGCCCTTCTGGACACAGGCGTGAACCCCCATCCCGACCTTGAAGGGAAGCTGGTACCAGGCTGGAATTTTTATGATAACAGCACCAATCCGGTAGATGTATACGGTCATGGCACTTCCATAGCAGGGATTATCGTGGCAAATACCAACAATGGCATCGGGATCGCTTCGGTGGGCACAAATTGCAGACTGATGCCACTGCGCATCTCCGATAATGCAGGCAACGGAGGATTAGGCAATGCGGTGCGGGCGCTCGTGTGGGCAGCAAACCGGCGCGCAAAGGTCGCCGTATGCAGCTACGAAATGTATCTGTCGCAATCGGTTCGCGACGCCGCGCGATACTTTATGGAGCGTGGTGGGATTGTTATTATGCCTTCTGGCAACTCAGGAGGGGTGGCTTCCTACTCGGATAACCCCTATGTTTTGGTTGTCGGGGCGACGGATCAGCAGGATCAGGTCCCCAGCTTCGTTTCGCGAGGGACTTTTCTGGATCTGGTTGCACCGGGTGTGAGTATCGGATGCACTCTCCGCACAGGGGGCTATGGCACTCTCACAGGCACCTGCCCTGCCGCAGCGGTCGTGGGCGGCGTTGCGGGTTTGATTTATAGCGCGAATCCACGCCTGACTCCCCAGCAGGTGGAGCGGATTCTGGAAAGCATGGCGGACGATATTGACGCGCCCGGGTGGGATGTGCACTCTGGCTGGGGTCGCGTGAACGCCTATCGGGCAGTAGTTCGGGCGCGTGGGCTCGCCCGCGATTCCATTCCCCCCACGCTCGCCTTTGCTTCTCCCACGCCGAACACGACCGTCTCGGGCATCGTCAATATCACCCTGAACGCCAGCGATAATGTGGGAATCAAGGAGCTGCAGGTCTATATCGACAACCAGCTTTTTGAGGCGCGTGAGCGTCCCCCTTTCACCTTCCGATGGGACACTCTCCGTGTACCGAATGGGGTCCATACCCTGAGCGCGGTCGCAATAGACTGAGAGGGCAATCGTCGAACCGTCTCGATTCCCGTTACTGTAAGCAACGATGCCGATACCATCCCGCCCACAATACGCATTCTCTCACCCACGAAAGGGGCGCAGGTGAGCGGCACGGTGGCGGTTTTGGTGGAAGCGCGCGATAACTATCGCGTCGCCCGGGTGGAGCTCTATGTGAACGGTCAGCGCGTTACGCTCACCACAATTCCGCCTTTCACCCTCTACTGGAACACGCGCGACCTGGCTCCGGGCACCTACACGCTCCAGTGCAAAGCCTACGACTCTGCAGGCAATATGGGCATCTCGACGCCTGTAACCGTGAGAAAGTAAACAAAAGAGGGGGCGCCTCTGGCGCCCCCTTGACTGTATACTCGCCTGTCAGCGCTCAACGCGTCCGGCGATTTCCAAACAGAACTAGCTTACCGCAATCGCGCGGGAGACGCACCTCGCGTGGATACTGAGTATCAGGCGGTGTCGTGCGTACCCAGCCGTCCCGACTCTCCTCCGCGACATAGTGGGTGCCAGGCAGGAGTCCGAAGAAGCAGAAGCTCCCGTCGGGACCTGTCTGAACCGTCTGCAGGACGGTAACGCCGTCGCTTGCAAGGAGGATTATTGTCCAGCCTTCCAGACCTGGCTCGCCTGGATCGCGCGTGCGGTTCCCGTTCTGGTCTTCGAACTTGACGCCGCAGATGTAGCCGTAGACCGTCACGGTAAATGAGCAGGTACCCGTGTTGCCGCACCGATCCGTTGCGGAGCAGGTCACTGTGTGTTCACCCATCTCGAAGAAAGTGCCCGAAGGCGGGGCGCACACAGCCTCGCGGACGGTCGGGTCGCAGTCGTCATGGGCTTTCGCCCGGTAGACCACCTCGGTGAAGCAATCACCGGGCTGGAGCTGCACCGTGATGTTGTCGGGGCATCGGACGGTGGGCGGCGTCGTATCGACAATCCACCAGTAGAGTACCATCTGGCTCGTCGCGTTGCCACACTCATCGGCGGCGGTGTAGGTGAAGTATTGGAGCCGCAGGCAGCCGATGGTGATAATCGGACTGGGCGTGCAGATCACTTCCACATTCTCGGTGCAGTTGTCCGTCGCTGTTACATTCGGGTCGCACTCTGGCAGGTCGGTCGGATTGCAGCCGAGGTCGCCGCCCTCAGGCACATTGTGCAGCACGGGCGGTACAGTGTCCTCCTTCCAGAGCAGGACCGTGACATAGTCCGCCGAACGATTGCCACAGTCGTCCACCGCCCAGAAGGTGAAGGTCTGGCGGAACTCGCAGGAACCAATCTGCTCGACAGGACCTGCCTCGCAGTACAGCGTCGGATTCTCGTCGCAGTTGTCCTTTGCCTCGATGTTGAAGAGGGCTATCACCAGGTCGCAGTTGGGGCGCGTATTGCACGGCAGCTTGTAGTTTTCGGGCACATTATTGACCACAGGCGGTGTCGGGTCGTACTGCCAACTGAAGGTCACCGACGCTTCTGTCGTCAACCCACACTTGTTGGTCGCCCGAACAGTCACCGTCTGCGCATACCGGCAATCGCCCAGCGACCGCAGCTCCCCAACCAGACACTCCACCTGCAGATTCGGGTCGCAGTCGTCAAACACGCTGATCGGGAACTCGTAGATGACCTTGCCGCCGCTGAGAATCCGAATCACCGAGCCTGTGCACTCCACTGTCGGGTGCGCGTCCGCAAAGCACCCCACATACTGGTCATCGGGCACGCCCTTGATCACAGGCGGTGTCGGGTCAATCTGCCAGGTGAAGGTCAGGGTTTGCTCAGTGTAATTACCGCACTTGTCCCGCGCCCAGAAGGTGAAGGTCTGGCTGTAACGGCAGCCATCCTGCTGAACTTCACTCGCTTCGCACTCCAGCTGGGTGTATTGACCATCACTGGGATCGCAGTTATCCGTTACGAAAATGTTATACTGAGCGATAATCGCATCACAGGTCAGGTTGGGCGGTTCCTCGAGACATCCCAAATCAATCGGGCTATCGGGAACATTGTGAATTACGGGCGGCTCGTGGTCCTCCTGCCAGATAAACATGCGAGAAACTTCGCACTCTTCGCCGTCGCACCTGATTGCGCGGTAAGTGAACACGCGTGCGCGCCAGCACGGACCGCGCTCTGGAAGTTCGATCTCGCGGTATGGCAGCCCCGTATCAGGGTCAGGAACACACTCTGGGACCCTAACGATACAGGTGTCTGGGTTAAGGTAGGTGTCCCGCTTCCAGTCGCATTGGTCAGGGATATCGTTGGGGTCGGGGTTGCATAGCAACTCGACATCTTCATTTGCCTTCACGCACGCTGGCGGCAGACAGTCCTTATCCTCGCGCAGGAATTCACAGGAAGGGTCGAAATAGGCAAGGTGTAGTTGAGCAGGCGCGTGCACACCATCGCTCCGACGCGCCACAAATCCCGTTGCAGGGCTACAATCGGTGGTACAGTAGCGGATGTAGTAGCCCTTCTGACTGTTATCTGGAGGAAACCTCACCATGAACTCGTAGACGCCCTCGTCAACGCGGGTCGCAGTCAGGCAGATTGGCTGGTAGCACTCCTCTGGATCGTTCGGATCACGGAATGGGTCATAAAGTACGACCTGAATCTCCTCTCCGTTGCATTCAACCCCTTCGAGCCGAACCGTGTACCTCCGATTCTGCTGAATGTACCAGTACTCGGTTTGCCCGATTACCCGCTGGAGGACACATCCAGTCGGGGCCTGATCGGATTCAGGAGCTGGGGTCACGGAAGCAACGCGGACTTGTCCGATAATGAACTGGGCATAAGAGACGCTGAACAGGGAGAATAGCATCAGCAGCAACACACCAATTACCGGGAGGCGACCGGTGCCCCCTCTCCTGCTACACTTACAGTTCGTGCTGTTTGCTGTGAGCATGTGGAACCTCCTTTGGGCAGAGCAGGGTTCTGCTCACCCTCTCAATTATTGTTCAAAAGGCTCATGATTTTCTCAAAAGCGATTCAAGTATAAATGCCATGCTTTCTGTGAAAAATAGGTAAGCTGTAGCATTAAACGGAAAACCCATTAAAACTGTGAATCAGCCCGCATTTTTGCCTGCCTTGCAAGTCGAGTATGTGCTATAATTCAGAACAAGAGTATGCAAGGAGGGAAGCACAATGCGTGTGCGTTTTATAACCCAGCATGACCTGGCACTGTGTACGCAGATAGTGCAGGACTCGCACATTCCTCTGGCGCAACCGCGTGAAAGAGCGTGGCATCCACTATTCTTGGGAGGGCATGCCGCGGGTGCTGTTATTGAGGACGAAGGCGCGGTAATCGCGTTTGGGATGAGTCTGTTTATCAGCGATGAGCTCCGGCAAGCGATTATCGATTCACCAGCCCTTATCTCTCCTTCTCTTTTTCCCCTGTACAACCAGAATGGTATCTTGCGGCGTTCGAGGCGCCCTGCCCAGGATGCCATCCTGCTGGCTCATCGGGGCAATGGACTTAATCTGGTGGGGCTTTACGGCTGGAATAACGAATACACCGACTGTCTCACCTTACGCCAGGTTCTGTATCAAAGTTTTTATCGCCTGCATCAGGGATACTACCTTGCATCCTTTTTGAAAGAAGTCTACGGCGACAAGGAAAAGGACGCCTATGAACGGCTCGGCCTTAGGTGCTATAAAGAACCCCAGCACTACCATCCCCAATTACGGTGCCACTCGCCCTACTTGCTGGGAATTGAGCGCGCTCAGGTAACCCTTGAGAGTCGCATGGGAGACCTGTTCCAGATTTCGGCGCCACAGATACATCTGAGCGCTCTCCAGCGCAGTATTATTCAGCTGGCTTGGCTGTGTCGGCTTAGCAATGCGCAAATTGCCGAGTGCCTGGGCATGCAAGAGGCAACTGTTCAGTGGCACTGGGCGGAAATGTGTCGTCAACACCCGCACCTTTTCTGCTGTCCATCCCAGGAGAATGAGCGCAGGGGGCGGGGCGCGGTGATGCAGTATGTTGCAGAACATCCTGAGACAATGTATCCGCTCGAGATTCCGAAGCTTTTTTACAGGCGACCCGAACTTGCCCAACGATACCCCATTTGTCTTGCATGAGGTATCCTTTTCCCCTATGAAATGCCCGGTGTGTCAGGTGGAGTTGAAGATTGCCGACCGTGCGGGAATCGAGATTGACTACTGCCCGAACTGTCGAGGTGTGTGGCTGGATCGGGGCGAACTGGACAAGATTATTGAGCGCCACATTCAAGAGACCTCAGGGCGTGTGGCGTATCCCGACGCGCCTCGTGAACCCTATCAGGAGCGCTACTCCCGCGAAGAGTACGACTACGACGAACCCCACAAACCTCGCAGGCGCAAAAAGCGCGACTGGCTGGAAGACCTGTTTGACATCTTTGACTGAACTCGCCTACTCGGCGCGGGAGATGAGCACAAAACCGCCCAGCCCGAACAGCAGGTTCGGCATCCATGCCGCAACCAGCGGCGGCAAGAGCGCCTGATCGCCCAGAAGCCGAAAAAGCAGAAAAGTGTTCCAGAACACAAACACCAGCACAATCGAGAGCAACACGCCCACAAAGCTGCCCGCCCGCGCCAGCCAGAAGCTCAGCACAGGGCTACACAGCGCCAGCACAAAGCACGCCAGCGGCATCGCCACTTTCAGATGGTAGCTCACCACGAGGCGGGGGTTATTCAGACCCATCTGGCGGTTGCGTTCGATCTGTTCACGCAGCTGGGCGCGGGTCTGCTCTTCGGGTTCGGGCGCGCTGAAAAAGTCCTGCAACGCCACCTGCAGGTTAATCACCAGTCTGGGCGCGTGCTTGACCTCGATCACCTCGTCATTTTCGGTGTAGTAGTGAAGCACGGGGGTTTGCAGTTCCCAAACGCCGTCCTGATAGGAGCCGCGCGGCGCCTTGATGACCAGCCACGCGCCCCGCTCGCGACGCTCCAGAATAATCACATCTTCCAGCTCCACGCGCTGACCGCGCTGCTCGGCAATCCCGATGCCTATCAGATAGTTTTGTACCTTCAGCACGGCATTACTGGTGAGGTTCGGCACGGGCGCCAGCAAGAACACCCGATTGCGCAATCGATTGAACTCGCGCATTGCGGGAGGCACGACGCGCTCGTTGAGATAATAGTTCAACCCTGACATCGCCAGCCCCGCTATCAGCAGCGGCAAAAAGATTCGGCGCAGGCTCACCCCCGCCATGCGCAATACCGTGATCTCACTGTCGCGCGCGAGCCGATTCACAGTGAGCGCCGTGCCGACCGCCGTGCCCACTGGCAGACTCAGCACCAGCAGGTAGGGCGTGTAATACATGACCATCTGCGCCACCGCCACCACAGGCACGCCGTAGCTCAAAAACCACGGAGCGTAGTTGAACAGCAGGTTGCCAATGAGCATCAGTAGGATGGCGAGCGTGCCTATCCCCAGGGGCACGAGCATCTCACGCAGGATATAGCGATCTAACCGCGTAATCGGCAACAGCGTCACGAGTCGGCTCATTTTCGGTGCAGGATCCAGAAAATCAGGAGCAACGCCGTGAGCAGGGTCAGCCCTATCGCGCCGAGCGCCGACGCGCCCATCAGATGCTCCATCCAGACCAGGCTCAGCACAACCGCCGAGACCGTAACCACCCAGATGTGCATAATTTTGTGGAGCAGTTGCTTCGGAAGAATCCCACCCTGAATATAGGCAGGGATCAGAAAATGATGACACCGCTCACAGCGCAGGGATCCGATCGGGTTCTCTTCACCGCACACCATGCAGGGGAAGCTGCCGCGTCTGGGGATTTGCTGGAGTTCATCTTCCCAGCGGCTGAGTGTGCGTTTTTCGTTGTAGGTAAACATCGGCGCCTGCTGCACCGCCTGACGCATATAATGCACCGCCAGCTCCAGCAGGTCGTGCTGATAGCACAGGTTCGCCAGTTGCACCAGCGCTCCGAAGTTTTTGGGGTCGTATTCTACAGCGAGGCAGGCGCGCTCCGCCAACTCGGCGTCCATCTGCGCGTGGGCATGGCGGTTCAGATAGGCTCGCAAAATGGGTAAACCGATTGCGCTTCCCCCCAGCGTCAGCAGCGAGACCCAGGCGGCATGCGGGAATGCCTGACGGGCACTCGCCAGCGCGAGGAGCAAGGCAACCAGCGACCCCGCCAGCGCCTCGCCCGGATGCACCTCCCCTAGGATTGCCAGATTCACGAGCGCAAAAATCCACGCCGCAGCGACCGCCCACACCATCATCACCAGAAAAATCTGGGTGATAGCCTCCATATGCTTCGAGTGTACCCAAATTCGCCGCGGGGCTGTCCGGTTTTTCCGAAAATTTGAGTCTAAAGTATAGGAGGTAATCCGAATGAAAACACTAACTTTGCTGAGTTCCGGATGCTTATTGCTCGCGTGGGCATGCGCTCAAACAGCGACAGGCGATGTAGAGATATGGACTGGAACTTTTCCCTCGGACCTGCGGGACAACCAGTTCACCAGCAACACCCATGTGCGTCTCCTAACGGAGCATATCAACCTCGTAGTGCCTGGGGATGTGACTATCGATGTGGTATCGAGCGGCTTATATGATGACGAGAGCGATCTCGGCACGTTTACACTTTCTCAAAATACCCTTGTGAATGTGTATCTGCTCCACTCGGATACCATAAACGACGCCGATATCAGCTTCACAGGGAGCATCACCTTCCCCTTCGATATTATCGGGGTTATCGTGCGAGGACGACGCCTGAGGTTCTCTGATAACGAGCTGGGAGTTTCGGGAGTGCAATATAGCCAGTCCGACAACTATCGCGGGCTGGAGCTGGACACCCAGAACGAGGAGAAGTTTAACATCTCCAGCGATATGCGCACGCTCACTTTCTGGTTTCGCACGACAAATGTGCTGGACGAGATACGCATCATCACCACGGTACCAGAGCCAGCGAGTGTGGTTGCTCTTGGTGTGGGATTAGCGGCGGTGGTGATGCGGCGGCGCCGCATGGCGCGTTAGTCCCACTTGTGCAGCCGTGCAAGGTCTGCTTGCAGGCTGTCGGGGTAGCGCTCCTGCAGTTCGTGGAGCGCCTGTTTGGCTTGCTGGAGTTGCCCCGCGCGCTCCAGCAGGCGCGCGTATTGCAGCAGAATTTCGGGGCGCTGGGGGTGGTCGGGATTTTGCAGGAGCGCCTGAAGCCAGCGCAGGGCGGTTTCCCGCTCGTGCTGGCGTTCCGCGCGTTCAATCAGGCGGTCGCGCTCAGCGGAGCTGAGCAGAGCAAGTCCCTCCATCTCGGCGAGCAGGTTCGCCAGCTGGCGGAGTGTGTCGTAATCGGTTTCGGGGTGGTTCAAAGCGTGTCGCAGGGCGCGCGCCAGCAAGGGGCGCGCCTCGTCATACTCGCCCAGCAACGCCCATGCCTCTCCCGCCAATTGCAACGCCTCCCGAGGCGGGGTGGGCTGATTCAGCAG
>CAZQPV010000065.1:9999-13155 GCA_964595265.1 uncultured Fimbriimonadales bacterium | reverse complement strand
GCATCGGTGTAAACAGTTGCCATCAGGGTCCTCCCTCCTTGTTTGTGGGGGTGCTGGGTTCCTCCTGGGTTGCCTCGCGCTGGATTCGCACTTGCACCGTAACCTCCTTCTCGCCGACGATTTCCACACCGATGGGCACCCGGAGCGGCACGCGCAGGCGTATGTCTCGCGTGGCGTTTTTGAGCGAGATGGGCTGGGTTTCTATCACATTAATCTCGGCGAGCCGTGCGGGGCTACCGCGCAGCTGCACCGACACAGGTTCCACCGAAAACCACACCACGCGGTACGGGAACGGGGGCAAGTCGCCCAGTCGCGGGCTGACGGGCACGGTCTTGGAAGTCGGCTGGGGGATCAGGCGCACGCGTAAGCGCACAGTGGAGGGGTTCACCTGCACATTCAGTATCGGCGCGCCGTTCCCGTCTAAGACCACGGGGGTGGTCTCCACTTCCAAGTCGCCCTGCAGCCCGGTGAGGTCAAAGTTAATCTGCACGGTGCGCACGCGGCGCACCACCGACGCCACGCCCGTGATGCGCACGCTGGACGGCTCTGGAATTGCCTCCGCCAGCACCTCCTTGAGCTCTGGCTCGCCCGAAAGCACCACCTTGATAGGGATCTGGCGTGCGAGTCGTTGTTCGATGCGCACGCGCACTCGGTGGCGTTCGGGAATCAGCGTCAGTTGAGTGTCCCACTCTGGAGGATATTGTAGGCGCACGGGGAGCTGGGTTTCGCCCAGCTGGGCGTCGCGCAGGTCGATGGTGGCGCGGATGCGGTCTGCCGAGGTGGTTTCCACACGCTCCTTGACACCGCGCACGGTGATTCGCAGGCGGTTGCCCGTGAGCAGGCTGACCTCGTAGTTGCTCGGCACATTCACCAGCTCAATCGGCACCTCGTACACGCGCTCAATAATCGGGTGTAGCTGGGACTGCACATACAGCACCAGCAGGATGGCAGTGACCAGCGAGCCGATTTTCTCCACCAGATTTTCGCGCCAAGCCATCGTCAGTTCTCCCGGGTGGGGGCGGTTTCGCGAGCAGGGCGCTCACGGCGGGGGCGGCGCACGGTGGTCACAGCGGCACCTACGCGCTCAATCCAGCGGGCGCGGGTCTCACCCAGCAGCAGGTCCGAAAGCAGGCGCTCCAGGTGTTCGGCGTCGATGCCCGTCGTCCATGTGCCATCAATCGCGACAGTAACCTCACCCGTTTCCTCCGAGACGATAATCGCGATACAGTCGGAAGTTTCGCTGATGCCGATCCCTGCGCGGTGGCGCGTGTGCATTGTGGGCGGGATGGCAGGGTTCTGGCTGATTTCAGGGAAGTAGACCGCTGCCTCCACAATCTGGTCGCCGCGCAGAATCACGGCGCCGTCGTGCAAAGGCGACCCCGGATAGAAGATAGCGCGTAGCAGGGGCGCGGAGACCTCGGCTTGCAGCTCAATCCCCTGCCCTTCCGCGACCGTATCCTGCCGTTCCCACACGATCAGCGCGCCGATGCGCTCCTGCGCCATCTGATAAACCGCCGTGACGACTTCCTTAATCGCGCGCCGCATGGGTTCTTCGGCGCTGCCGCCCAGACTGGCACGCCAGAACTCCACGCGCCCAATCGTCTCCAGCATGCGCCGTAATTCAGGGAAAAACAGAATCACCAGCGCCACGGGACCCAGCGCTGTGGCACGATCCAGCAGCCAGTGGACGGTTTCCAGACGGAGCGCATCGCTGACATAGAGCGCCAGCGAGAAGACCAGCAACCCGATCAGCACCTGATAGGCACGAGTTCCTTTCGCGAGAAGCAGGAGTCGGTAAATCAGAAACGCCACCAGCAGCGTATCGATGGCGATCCAGAGTCCGCGTGCCCAGAGATGCTCCGCAAACCGTGTCCAGTCGCTCAACCCACCACCTCGGGTTTACCCCACATATTGTACCCGCTCTGCACGGGTATAATTAGCTTCCCAGCCCGGGTGGCGGAACGGTAGACGCGGGGGACTTAAAATCCTCTGGGGCAACCCGTGTGGGTTCGAGTCCCACCCCGGGCACCAGCGATTGCGTTTCCCCTGCCTCACTGCCCCCTGCATCTTGCGATTCCGCAGGTGAAACAGGGGAGAGAGAACATGACGAAAACCCGAGGATTACACACGCCCCTGTAAAAACACATAACAGAAACAGCACCCATAGAGTCCCGTCTGGCGAATCTGGTCGGGTGTGGTGCCGCAGTAGGGACAGGCGGCGTAGGAGCGTGCAGGCGGCTTGATGGCACGAATCCACTTCTGCAGGGGAGCGCCGCCCCGACGACGCTCCCACACTCCGAAGCAGGCTTCACATAACTCCAGCCCGCCAATTCCCGTCCGAACACTCGCCCAGACCGGGCTGGAGCAGTAGGCGCATCCCATCGGCTATCGCCCCACCAGAACGCCTACCTCGCGCGTGCGCTGGTGGAACTCCCGAATGATTCGGCGCGTGAGCGCACCCGGCGTGCCGTCGCCAATCGGACGGTGATCCAGCATGACCATCGGGATAATCTCCGCCGCCGTGCCCGTTAGAAACGCCTCGTCGGCAGTGTAAACATCATGCAGAGTCAGCCATGTCTCTTCCACGGGAACGCCCAGATCATGGGCAATCTCAATCACCGTGTCGCGTGTTATCCCTTTCAAAATGCCACATGAGGGATGAGGAGTTCGGAGCACGCCATCGTGCACCACAAAAATATTATCCCCCGTGGCTTCTGCAACATATCCCTGTGCATTCAACATGAGGCCTTCGCCTGCCCCCTGACGGTTCGCCTCGATTTTCGCCTGAATGTTGCTCACATACCGCCCGATGGACTTGATGCGCGGGTCCAGCGAGTCGGGCGTCATCACGCGCGTAGACACCGTTACAGCACGCAGTCCCGACTCGTACAGTTCGGGCGGATAGAGCGACAGGCGCGTGACGGCAATCATGACATTCGGCGTCTGATTGATGTTCTCCGGGTTCAGCCCGATCCCCGTGCCGCGCGAGACCGAGACCCGGATGTAGCCGTTCTCGGCTTTTGACGCCTCCACTGTCTGGATGATGCGCGCCTTCAGCTCCTCGTAGGGAATCATGCCCTGAATGTCCAGATGACGGCATCCCCCGTAGAGGCGTTTGAGATGCTCATCCAGTTTAAAGATACAGCGGTTGTAAAT
>CAZQPV010000065.1:2451-9899 GCA_964595265.1 uncultured Fimbriimonadales bacterium | reverse complement strand
CTTCTTGGGGGCGGCAGGTTTTGCTCTCCTTTGCCTGTCGTCCTCCTTTTTCTTTTAAGGCGATGGCAACGACAGTTGTGTGGTTCTGGGACGATTTGCGTGTTCACGATAATCCTGCCCTGTGGGAAGCGGCGCGACGCGGGCGCGTGGTGCCCGTTTTCATTTACGCCCCCGAAGAGCTGGGCGAGCGCGCATGGGGCGGCGCACGCAAGTGGTGGCTCCACTACAGCCTGCAAAGCCTGCAGGACTCGCTCCGCCAGCGGGGCAACACCCTCTATCTGTACCGCGCCCCAGAGAGCCTGCCCGTACTGGAGAGGGTTTTGACCGCCACATGCGCCGACGCGCTCTACTGGAACACCCGCTATGACCCCATCGGGCGTGCCCTCCAGGAGCGCGTGGCGCGTACCTTCCAAGCGCGTGGGATTGAGGTGCGTGCTTTCCCCAGTCGCCTGATGCATGACCCCGACACGCTCCGCACCGATAATGGTCAGCCCTACACAGTATTCACGCCGTTCTGGAAACGGTTTCTGCAAACGGTTCAGGTTCCCAGTCCACTTCCCGCCCCAGAGCGCCTGATTCCCCCCGAATCGCCGCCCCCTGAAGGCGTATCGCTGGAGTCGCTCGCCCTGCTGCCCGTTCCCGATTGGGCAGGGGGCATCCGCGCCACATGGCAGCCTGGCGAAACTGCCGCGCACCAGCGGCTACACGCCTTTCTCCAGCAGGCAATCCATGCCTACGCCGACATGCGCGACCGCCCCGATGTGGACGGCACTTCCCGCCTCTCCCCCTACCTTGCCAGCGGCGAGATCAGCCCGCGCCAGATATGGCACGCCACCCTCAAAGTCGCAGACGACCCGTGGAGCAAGGGCGTGGAGTCGTTTCTGCGCGAGCTGGGCTGGCGTGAGTTCGCCTACCATGTGCTGTATCATCATCCCCACACGCTGACCGAACCTCTCCGTCCCGAATTTCGCAACTTCCCATGGCAAGACGCTATCACCCCCGAAATGCGCGCATGGCATAAAGGACGCACGGGCATCCCGATGGTGGACGCGGGCATGCGCCAGCTCTGGCACACGGGCTGGATGCATAACCGCGTGCGCATGGTTGTCGCTTCGTGGCTCACCAAAAACCTGCTCTACCACTGGCGACTGGGGGAAGCGTGGTTCTGGGATACGCTGGTGGACGCCGACCCTGCGAGCAATCTGCTGGGCTGGCAGTGGACCGCAGGCTGTGGCGCGGACGCGGCGCCCTATTACCGCATCTTCAACCCTGTTCTGCAAGGGCGTAAGTTTGACCCCCACGGCGACTATGTGCGCCAGTGGGTTCCCGAGCTGCGAAACCTGCCCACCGAACACCTCCACGCCCCGTGGGAAGCGCCCGCTTCGGTGCTGGAGACGGCGGGCGTCGCGCTGGGAAAAACCTATCCTCTCCCTCAGGTGGAACTGGACAAAAGCCGTAAGCGCGCGCTCGAAATATTCGAAAACCGGCATCCATAAGGCCGATTCGCATTTTTGCGGCAACATGGGGTATACTACTTTTGCTGCTGATGTTTCGCAGCAAAGGAGATTTCATGTCACGAACCTTTAGCTGTACCCTGATGATGGCTACCCTGTTGAGTTCAGGGTGGCTCTTGCTGTATGCTGACCAGAAGGGTGAGGTGCTTTCCGCAGACGGTGAGCGTCGCCTGATCGATCTGCCACTTTCTGCATTTGAAGGCATCCCCCACGACCCTGCTTTTCAAGGTGGCTCCAGTGGACTTGTCGTGCCGATGGTGGTTTCCACCGAACAATTTTCTGCAAAGCCCCTTCCCAAAGCGCCGTTCCGCCAGAAGGAAGCGCCCAAGCATGAGGTAGAGCGCGACCTGACGCCGGGCGATTCGACCGCCGCGCAGGTGTTCGAACTCTCCGTCAGCGACTTCTACCCACAGGCGCTGGATGCCTTCCGCTGGTTCGACGCGATTGGTCCCAACGACCTCACTCCACCGGATACCAATGTGGCAGTGGGTCCTGACCATGTGGTTGTTGCCACCAACGATGACTGGGCTATCTACGACCGCTACGGTAACGAACAATTTCGAGTCGACATCCAGACCTATCTGGGCACAACCGACTTTATGTTCGATCCCCGCTGTGTGTATGACCCGTGGAGCGGGCGCTACCTCATTCTGTATCTGCGAGCGCGTGGCTCCCCTATAGGCGCGAGCGGCTCGTGGTGGACGCTGATGATTTCCGACGACCCCAACCCGAATGGCAACTGGACTATCTATAACTTCGACGCCCGCTTTGATGGGGGCACCCAGCAAAATCAGTGGGTAGACTTCCCGCATCTGGGCTACGATAACGAGGCGGTCTATCTCGCAGGCAACATGTATACAGTGGGCGGCGGCTTCCGCTATGCGAAGGTGCGCATTCTCTGGAAAAACCAGATTTACAACGCGCAAGGCGCCGCGTGGTACGACTTCTGGAGTCTGCCCGACACGATTGCCCCTGCGCAGGGCTACCGGGTGCTTGTAGGTCCGCGCCAGCACTACTGGGCGCATATTCCGGGCGGCGGCGGCAACTATGTGCGTGTGTATCGCATCGAGAACCCCACTGCATGGCATCAGGGTACCGGCACACCCAACCTGGTGAGTCAGGCAGATATCGGCGTAGGCGCCTACTCGCCGCCCCCCAACGCGCGCGAGCCAGGCAGAGGGCGCGTGCTGTGGACCGTAGACTGCCGCATCACCGACAAGTCGCGCCTGAACTACCCTTACCTCTACACCAGCCACCATGTGGGCGTCAATTCGGGGCAGTCGGTGGGCTGCAAGTACTACCGTCTGGATGTTTCTAACAATACCGCGCCGCGCGACGGGCTACTTCTCTTCAACGCCGCGTATGACGCCTTCTTCCCGACTCTCGAAGCCACCCGCGATGAGGATATGGCGCTGGGGTTGAATGCCTCGAACGGCGATGCAGGCGCACCCTACTATGTCAGCTTCCTCGTCTATCCCTGGATGGAGGGCGACGCCAACATCGGGGCGGGTATCGGGCTGCGGTTTGGCTCGGGCGTTGCGGGCAGTTCCACAGCGGATCGCTGGGGCGACTACTCCGCCTCTCAGTTAGACCCGTGCGACTTCCGCACGGTGTGGCTGGCAGGCGAGCATGCACGATCGGGTACATGGCACACCTCCGCCCACGAGATTACCCTGCGCAAGGTACGGAGCAATCTGGTCTGCACCGACGCCACCGAACGCCGCGGGTTCCCCGTGACCCTTTCCGCCACGCTGACCCGCGCCGACAATAATAACCCAATTGCAAACGCGGTGATTAACTTCTATGTGGACGGCAATTTTGTCGGCGGCGCAGTCACCAACGCCTCGGGCGTCGCGCAGCTCAACTACACCATCCCGAACAGTTTCGCGGTGGGCAACCATGTGATTAATGCAGAGTTCAACTATTGCCCCACCAACCCTGATTTCAGCTGGAGTCGTTCGCAATGCACCCTGCGCGTGCTACTAGAGCAGAGCGACGCGGGCGACCTGCCCGAAACCTCCCAGTCGACGCCAGGCGGTGCGCTGGTGCAGGTGGACGGCGTGCTGGACACGAATGATGTGGACATGTATGCCATCTATCTGGCGAACCCCGCCAGCTTCGTGGCGACCACCGTCGGCGGCGCCGGCTTCGACACTCAGCTCTGGCTGTTCGATTCGAACGGCAAGGGCGTGGTGTTCAACGACGATTCAGCAGGCGGCGTTCAATCCCAGATCGATAACTCCACTGGCTGCCTGACGGGGCGTCCTGCTGGAGTTTACTACCTGGCAATCAGCCGCTACAATCGGGACGCGCTGGGCTGCGGCGGCGGTCTTATCTGGAACAACTCGCCCTTCGGCACGGTGCGCTGCTCCGACGGACCCGAAGCCACCTCGCGCGTGAACAGCTGGAGCGGTAGCACCTTCGCAGGCGGTATCTACACCGTCTTCCTCACGGGCGCTCAGGGCGCCACACGCGGCAACCCCGCCGATTGCTGCATCGCGAATAACGGCGATGTGGACAACAACGGCTGTGTGGACGATGCCGACCTGCTGGCTGTGCTGTTCGCCTTCGGGCAGACAGGCAACAATCTCGGTCGTGTCGACACCAACTGCGACGGGGCGGTGGATGATGCCGACCTGCTCGTGGTGCTGTTCAACTTCGGCAGCGGGTGTTAGTCCAAGCTGGGGGCAGGCGTGAGCGCCTGCTCCCCCACTCAAACCCAGCCCCACTCTTTCAGCACATCCCACACCGGCGGCTGGCTCCAGAGCCACTCCACTTTAAGCCAGAAACCCTCCAGCACGCGGCTGGAGTAGACCCCTGCCGAACCTGCAAATGCAATCTGATAGGTGCCGTCCTCGCCCATCTGCGCAAACTCTGCCTGCTTGCGCTCCGGGTCAATAATCCAGTATTCGGGCACGCCTGCCGCTTCGTAGGAGTAGAACTTCTCGCCCCGATCGATACTCCGACTCTCTTTGCTGACGATCTCCACCACCAGATCGGGCGCGCCGTCAAAATAGGTGCGCTGGAGGCGGTCTAAATGTTCGGGCAGGATGACAATCAGGTCGGGTTCGCGCACCTCCTGCTCGCCGTCGGGCAAGGTCAGCCTCACAGCGAAGGGCGGATGATACACCACACCGCCAGACCTGTGCCGCTCCACCCAGTGCTTCACAATTGTCACCAGAAAGCTATTGCAGTCCTGATGCGTTTTTGAGACTGGCATCTTTATCCTCACTTTGTTGCCGACCAGCTCAGCGTGGATATCTTCCTGCTCCCAGTTAAGAAACTCCTCCACGCTCATCTCTGCTGGCACGCTCTGGGTTCTGGTTGCCATATCATCACCGACTTAAGAGTACCCCAGGGGGGAAATTATTTTTCCACTGACTGAAGGGTTGAAATCCCTCCCCTCGATGGGGTATACTGGGGGACGCTTTGCGACCGAGGTCGCAGGGCACGAGAAACCACACCAAGGAGGGACGCTATGGGTAACACAGTGCGTATAGGGCTGAGCGCCCTACTCGTGAGCCTGATTGTCGCAGCCTCGGCGCAGCAGACAATAAACTATACCGTTCAAAAGGGCGATAGCCTCTACACTATTGCCCACCGACACGGATTGCGACTTCCCGACCTGCTAAAGGTCAACAACCTGCGCAATCCGCACGCACTTCAGCCTGGACAGGTCATTAAAATCCCTGTCAAGGGCAGCGCGAAGTCGGCTTCTGGCAAAACGCGAACCGCTTCTGCCCCCACCACAGGCTGGGCAGAAGTCAACAAAGACCGCATCAACATCCGCCAGAAGCCCAGCGTAAACTCGCCCCGCATCACGATTGTAGATCGCTGGACGAAAGTCAAGGTTCTGGCACGGCAAGGTGAATGGAGTCGTGTGCAGCTGACTAACGGACGAATCGGCTGGGTGAAATCCATCTACCTCTCGCCGACCCAGCCGCCTCGCTCGGCTGCCGCCCGTACCTCGTCAACCAGCACCCCCCGCAAAACAGCGTCCACAAACCGTCGCTTCCCGCAGCGGCAGGTGCCGAATGTGCAAGCAAATAACGCGCGCACACGTCAGCTCCTTCAAAAAGCGATGGCATACCTGGGATCGCCTTACCGACGGGGCGGCAGCTCCTCGCGTGGGTTCGATTGCTCTGGCTTCACAAGCTACATCTTTCGTCATGCAGGAGTCAATCTACCCCACCACTCCGCCGCACAGGCGCGGGTGGGTAAACCTGTTCCCCGCAACCAGCTGCAACCGGGCGATCTGGTCTTTTTCCGCACACGGGGCAATCGCATCTCCCATGTAGGGATTTACATCGGCAACGGCAAGTTCATCCACGCTTCCAGTGCGCGCGGGCGCGTGCGTATCGACTCGCTGAATAGCGGGTATTATAGTAAACGATACGCGGGCGCACGGCGCGTGCCTCACTAAGCACGGACGCCAGAAGGCTGCGACAACGAAGCCCCCACGCGCTCGCGTCGGGGGCTGTTCGTCAAAATGGGGGTTTCTATGATCCGACTCTTCGATGCAACCGGTTGGCAAGGCGACCCGGAGTCGCTTTACGAGGAGGTGCTCTTTCCTGCACCGCCTCCCCATCGCCCCTACATCTTCACCAACACGGTTACCACACTGGACGGGAAGCTGATTCTAGGAGACCCCGGCTCATCCGCAAAGGGGCTGGGCAGCCCCGTAGACCAGAAACTGATGCATCGCTTAGAGCGCCACGCCGACGCCATCCTGATTGGTAGCGGCACTCTGCGAGCGGACTCGCACCTGAACTACCCTGCACATGTCCTGCGTGCGGTGGTCACCACCAGCGGCGACCTGCCCACCGAGCATTCCTTCTTCCAATCGGGACGCGCCCTGATTTTTGCCCCCACCCATCTACCCCCTGACCGCCAACTGGCGCTGGAAAAGGTCGCAACGCTCCATCTGGTCGGCGAAACGCGCGTGGATATCACACAGGTCGTCCATATCCTGCATACACATTACGCAGTGCGCTATCTGCTGGTGGAAGGGGGCGGCACGCTGAACTTCTACTTCTTCGACGCCGATATGGTGGACGAAATCTTTCTCACGCTCGCTCCGAAAATCAAAGGGGGCGCACACCTGCCCACGATGGTGGACGGCGCAGGATTGCCACGCGAGCGTGTGCCCCAGTATACGCTCCTCTCCGCCTATCTGGAAGGGAGCGAACTCTTTTTGCGCTACAGGAGGCAACCATGACTCTGCGCGAGTTTGTGCGAAGCCAGATGCAGGCTGTTTTTGAGGCGCTCCAGCAGCGCCAGCCCCCGCCTGTGGGGGAATACGACGAGCAAACCCTCAAAGAGTGCTTCCGCCGCGCAACCGTTCAAACAGGCACCACCCATTATCGCCCCGACAGCGTCATTCTGGAGTTCATCTTTCTGGAGCCGAGCCTCGGTCCCGCAATCCTCTGCGTGCGTATCCCCGCGCCTGAGCCGATTGTGTATATGCCCGTGCCCGACTGGGTGATTCAGGATGTCTGGCAGGGTGAAGTAACAGGCTCCTTCCGATTCGCCTCTGAAGCCGAAGCCCTGCTGAAAAAGTTCCATAACCAGGTCTTCAGCGAAACCAACGCGCTCCACTTCGACGAGCGTCCCCAACTCAAACACCGTGAATAAGGAGGTCAACGATGAGAATCCCCGACGCAACAATCCCTTACCGCGAACACACCCTGAGCAACGGGCTCCGAGTCATCCTGTCGCCCCATAGGGTGGCGCCGGTGGTCGCCGTGCTGGTGATGTATAAAGTCGGCTCGTGCAACGAGCGCCCCGGCAAAACAGGGTTCGCCCATCTATTTGAACATATGATGTTTCAGGGTTCCGAGAATGTGCCGCGCGAGATGCATTTCAAATATGTGGAATCGAACGGCGGCGTGCTGAACGGCTTCACCTCGTACGATTTGACAACCTACTTTGAGC
>CAZQPV010000065.1:0-2351 GCA_964595265.1 uncultured Fimbriimonadales bacterium | reverse complement strand
AACGGCGGCGTGCTGAACGGCTTCACCTCGTACGATTTGACAACCTACTTTGAGCTGCTGCCTGCTTCGAAGCTCCCGCTGGGACTGTGGCTGGAAGCAGATCGCATGCGCTCTTTGGCAGTTTCTCAGGAAAACTTGAACAATCAGCGTGCGGTGGTCAAAGAGGAGCGACGCCTTTCTGTGGATAACCAACCCTACGCGCGGGCGATGGAACGGTTCCGCGAGATTGCCTACGACAACTTCGCCAATCAGCACTCGATTATCGGCTCGATGGAAGACCTGGATAACGCGACGCTGGAGGATGTGCAGGAATTCTTCAGAATCTACTACGCGCCGAATAACGCTGTGCTGGTGATTGCAGGCGATTACGACGGGCGGCGCGTGATGCGCGAGGTCAGAACCTATTTTGAGGACATCCCGCCGCAACCTGCGCCGCCGCCCGTGGACTGCTCCGAACCTGACCGTGAGGAGCGACGCGAGGTGTTTCACGACCCGTTAGCCAGCGTGCCCGCACTCGCGATTGCGTGGAAAATCCCCCGACGCAACACGATGGAAAACGACGCCCTCCAGATCGCAGGCGAAATTCTGGTGGGGGGACGCGCCTCGCGCCTCTACCAGCGACTCGTCAAGGAGGAGGCGGTGGCGGTGAGCGTCTCTGGCGGTGCGGAGGCGCGCCCTGCGCCCAGCCTGTTTCGAATCTTCACGCTCTATCACCCCACCGTATCGCCCGAACGGGTGGAGGCGCTCATCTATGAGGAGATAGAGCGCATGGCGCAGGAAGGCCTCTCCGAGGCGGAGCTGGAGCGGGTGCGCTCGCAGATTCTGGCGCAGCGCTGGAGCGACAACCTCTACTATGGCATGCAAAGCCCGCTTGGGCGTGCGCTGAGCCTCGCCTACTGCGCCCTGTTCGAAGGCGACCCGGGCGAAGTGAACACGATGCTTCAGCGCCTGATGCGCATCACCCCAGAACAGGTGCGTGAGGCGGTGAAGCATTATCTCGCCACTTCCCGCAACCGTACGGTGATGACCGTCTTGCCAGCCGTATCGCAAGGAGGTGCCGCATGAACCGACGCACACCCCCACCCGACCACCCGATGGGCGCTCTCCATCTGCCTTTGCCTGAAGTAACCACGCTTTCCAACGGCGTTAGCGCATGGCTACTCCCCGATAAGCGCGCCCCTGTCGTGGAGTTTCGGCTTGTTTTGCCAACAGGGGGGCGCGCTTTTGACGACCCCGAATGGTTGGGAGTTGCGGGAGCAACCGCGCGCCTGATGACGGCAGGCACACCCCGTCGCACCAGCCTGCAAATCGCCGACGAAGCGGAACGCTATGGCGGCAGCCTCAGTTTCACCGCGAATACCGAAACCGCCGCGATGTATGCCCATTGCCTCGCGGCGTTCACCGAGCCGATGCTGGAACTGATTGCCGATGTGCTGTTGAACCCTGCCTTCCCAGAGAACGAAATCGAGATAGACCGCGCCAACACGCTCCAGCGGCTGGCGCTACAACGAACTCAGCCAGAGTTTCTTGCGGAAGAGCGATTCCGTAAGGCGCTGTTTGGAGCGCACCCCTACCACTACCTCGCGCCCGATGAGGAGGCTGTGAAACGCTGGAACGCCGAACATCTCCATCGATTCTATCGCCAGCATTATTGTCCGCAGGGCGCCACCCTGATTGTTGTCGGGGACTTTTCGCCAAGGCGCATGCTCAAGCAGCTCGAGGCGCAATTGGGCGCGTGGCAGGGAGCTTTGAATCAGGATAAACTCCCCTCGCCTAACGCAGAGCCTGCCGAGACAGGTGTCCACCTCGTTCCGCGCCCGAACTCGGTTCAGAGCGTGATTCACATGGGCACGCTCTGCCCCTCGCGCCACAGTCCTGACTACTGGGGGCTGCTGCTGGGCGTCAGCGTGCTGGGTGCAGGTGCCAGTTCGCGCCTGTTCCTCACTGTGCGTGAACAGTACGGCTACGCCTACAGCGTGGGAGCGCATCTGGATTACTATCGCCGCATTAGCGCGTTTGTTGCCTCCGCGCAAACCGCCACCGAAAACACTTCTGACGCCATCCGCCAGATCCAGGCGGAGATAGACAGGCTCCTGAACGAACCCGTGCCCCCCGACGAGCTGCAGGCTGTGCGCAACTATCTGGTTGGACGCCATATGCTCAGCTGGGTAACGCTGGGGTCTATCGCGAATCTGTTTATGCAGATTGCGATTCACGGCTTGCCAGTGGACTACTGGCACCAGTATCCTGAACAGGTGCGCACGGTCTCGCGCGAAGCGATTCAGCATGCGTGCGCGCGCTATCTCCGCCCCGAACGGATGAGTATCGTGGTGGTTGGCGAAGAGAGCCTG
>CAZQPV010000064.1:8943-13283 GCA_964595265.1 uncultured Fimbriimonadales bacterium | reverse complement strand
GTGGTGTTCCGCAACGGCTACGCGCTGATCTTCCGTGAAGCGACCTTCACTGCCGAAGGCGACCGCGTGGTGCTGAAAAACACCGTCAAACCGATTTTCGGCGCGGTGTGGGGCTACACGACCGACCCGAAAGTGCGTGTGATCTCCGTTCATGCTGTGGAGCGCAAAGAGACCCAGACCGTGAAGAGCCTTGCGGAACTGCTGCTCAATGGCGGCGCACAGGTGGAAGTTACGCTGAACGCGATTCGAGACCCCGATCCGCGGCATTATGGCTACTCGCCTGCGCTTTTTCCTGCGGAAGAGCGCGCCTACCGCGGCAAACTGATGGTGATGAAGCCGATTTTAGACTCGGAACTCGTGCGCTCGCTGAGTCGGCGTGGCGCCCCGCGCGACTATCCCTACTTGCCTCGAACCCGTGAGGATGAGACCTCCGCGCTGGCGCAGGCGGCTCAATTCGCCGTGGAGACGCCCGATGGAATGGAACATTCCATCCTTCGCAGGTGGCGCGGGTACGCTTTCTGGGCGACGACAAACGCACCCGCGAAGTGAGCCTGCCCGAAACCAACATCGAGATTATGCTGGATGGGGTTCGCAAGGGGCAGAAAATCACCGTCGGGATTGCGTGTATTGAGCAGGGCATTGGCTGGTTGCCTGCCTATGAGCTGCTTCTTGATTCCCCCAAACAGGGCGGAGGCGACTCTGACCCTGCGTGGCACGGTGGTAAACCAGCTGGAGGACATGAACGACGCCGAACTTTTGCTGGCGGTGGGCACGCCCCACTTCCTGCTGCGCCAGATGGACGACCCCATGAACCTGAACGCCGACTACTGGCAGATTCTGACATGGTTTGGCGATGACCGCCAGCGCTACTACCCCGACTATTTCGGGTATCCGCTTGGGGGCTTTGGGGATTTTGGTGGTTTCGGTGGCTCTCCAAGCATCGCTCCAGCCCCTGCGGCTACCCCTGCACCCTCTGGCATGGGGTTGAACCTCGCCCAATCCCAGAATCGCCCGACCTGGGTGTTTCCGATTCTGGAGGAGGGCGTGGGCGTGGTGCATCTGTTCAAGCTGCCGCGCATTCAAAGCATGAGCCGTCAGCAGAGCGCTTCGTTCACGGTGGAAACCTTCACTGTGCCCTACGAGACGGTCTACCTGTGGACATACGCGGCGAGAGTGCCCGAATCCCTGCGCTGGCAGTGGGGGCGCAACCCACGCCTCGAAACCAGCTCGCAGTTACGCCAGGTCTACACAATCCCGGAGCTGGCAGGCGCCATCTGGAAAGCCGCCCGAATCGCCAACCCAGCCCAATCCCCGCTTCCCTCTGGCTCTGTGCTGGTGCGGCGCGATAAGGCAGTTATCGGTCAGGACACTCTGCCTTTTACGCCCGCAGGCGGCGCGGTGGAAGTGCGCCTGGAACCCGACGACCAGCTCACCTATCTCGTAGTTCAGGACAGAGAAACGGACCAAACGGAAATCCGTCAGAAACTCCGGTTAGTGAGTACCCGCGACCGCGGCTGGTGGCAAGATGATTTCCGGCTGGAGATGATGACAATCCAGATTCGCCTGCAGAGTCGGCATCCGCAGCCGATTAAGCGGGTGATTCACTATGAGGTATACGGGGAGTTTCTTCAGGTACCTGGGGGGCAACGGTGCGCGCTCTGATGCGTTCCGAAGCGCCGCACCTGCTCTTCATTATGCGCTGGGAGACAACCGTCCCGCCTGAAGGAACCGTGTTCACTCTGACCTATTTTTGCCCTGCGCGATAGCGATAGCGTAAGGCATGCCATGAACCGCCTGTAGCCCAGCAGGCTACAGGCGGCTGTTTTTGTTCGATGAATCCTTTCGCCTCCTCGGCGCCTCTCATGACTATGGACACATCGCAGCAGGAGGATAGAACACGATGATTGCCGATCGGGTTTCTCGCGAGACGGTTGAAACGCGCGTGCGCAAAGGCACTCTGCCGCCATGGCTCCTGTGGGGAGGCATGATCGGGCTGGTGCAGATTTTTGCGATGGCGACCGTGCAGCCGCTGGGGGTTTCCACTGCGTACCCCCAGTTTGTGGGCTGGTTGCTGGATAAGGTGATACCCGGCTTTGCCGAGTCGCAGCCCTACCTGCAGAAGATTGGCGCGAAAATCGGCTGGGAAGTGATGCTGGTGTTCGGGATGGCGTTGGGCGCGCTGCTTTCGCGGATGCTGGGCGGTCGCTCCACCTGCGAAGGCGGCGCATGTGAACCGGATGTTGTGCCTTTCCGTTCCCCATGGACGCGCGGGCTGATGGCGTTTGTGGGTGGCTTTCTGATTCTGTTCGGGGCGCGACTGGCAGGCGGCTGCACCAGTGGGCACATGCTAAGCGGGATTGCCCAGCTGGCGCTCAGCGGGTTCGTGTTCGGCATGGCGGCGTTCGCGGCGGGCGTGATGGTCGCGATATGGATGCTTCGTAAACCATCGGGACAGGAGGGATAAGCGTATGGAAACGACACAGATGCTGGGACTTCTCACAGGCGTTCTGTTTGGCTTTGCGCTCCATCGTGCGGGGTTCAGCCGCTGTGGCATCGTGATGCGCGGGCTGGCGTTCAAAGATTTTACGATGCTTAAGGTCATGCTGACCGCCATCTTGGTCGGGATGGTCGGCGCGGCGGTTCTGGCAACCTTCTTCCCGGAGTACGCCCACCTGAAGGTGAAGCCGCTCTATGTGGGGGGCGTGGTGTTGGGTGGGCTAATCTTCGGCGTTGGCATGGCGATTGCGGGCTATTGTCCGGGCACGGCGCTGGTAGGGCTGGGCGGAGGCGTACGCGAGGGGTTGCTCGCCGTGCTGGGCGGACTCACGGGCGCGCTGGTGTTCATCCTGGTTTACCCCGCGCTGGAGCCGGTGCTGATCAAGCCGATGGACTTAGGCAAGCTGACTCTGCATGAGGTGCTGGGCGTGCCGCATCTGGCGGCTGTTCTTGTGATGGCGGCGCTTCTGGCAGGCATTATTGCGTGGCTGGGTCGGCTTGAGTCCCGAACCAGTTAGCCGTCTCACTCCACAGCCAACACCCACCTCCAACGGGCGTGGGGAGCGGTGTGCTCCCCGCGCCCGAAGGGTACAATCACTCCCCGATGAAGGCAGAACTGGTGGGCGAGATTCTGGCGCGTCTGGAACCCCTTTATGGTGTCGCCGAATGGAAACCCCGCGCCGAGCCGCTGGAAGAGCTGATTCACTGCATCCTCTCGCAGCACACCTCCGACGCGAACTCGTTTCGCGCCTACGAATCGCTACGAAAAGCCTTCCCCACATGGCAGGCGATTGTGGAAGCGCCGACCGAGAAGGTGGCGGAAGCCATCCGTTCGGGCGGGCTGGCGAACCAGAAAGCGCCGCGCATTCAGGCGGTGCTGAAAGCCATTTATGAAGCGCGCGGCGCCTATGACCTCACCTGGCTGGCGGAGGTGCCCACCCATGAGGCGCGCCGATTTCTGTTGAGCCTGCCCGGAATCGGTCCCAAGTGCGCTGCGATTGTGCTGTGCTTTTCGCTGGGACGCCCCGTGATTCCTGTAGATACCCATGTGTTCCGGGTGTCGTGGCGGTTGGGGCTGATTCCCAGATCGCTGGGCGAGGCGAAAGCCCACGACGCACTGGAACAGATAGTGCCCGAACCGCTGGTCTACCGGTTCCATGTGGCGCTGATACGGCACGGGCGTGCGGTGTGCAAAGCGCCGCGCCCCCGCTGCGAAGCCTGCCCCTTGACCGACCTCTGCGCGTACTATCGCACGCAAGCCGAATCGGCAGGATAGGGTACACTTATAGCCCGGAGGGATAAGCCATTATGGGCGCACCTATGGTGAACCGCCTAATTATTCTCTTCTCAACACTTGGACTGATTATTTCGGGTTTATTATGGGTTTCGCACTCGGCGGGGTACGCGCTTCCCTGCACGGGGGGCGGCTGCGACGAGGTGGCGCGTTCCCCCTATGCGCGGTTTCTCGGCTTCCCGACGGCGATGTGGGGGTTCGGCTACTTCGCAGCTCTGCTCACGCTGGCGCTCTCACGCCTGCAACAGCCGGAACAGTGGCGGCTCTACGGCAAGCTGATTGCGGGCTTAAGCACGCTGGGCGTGCTGGCATTCGCTTATCTGACCTATGTGCAGCTGTTTGTGCTGAACCTGTACGCGAAGGGGGCGCCATGCTGGTGGTGTTTGGGGGCGGCGGTATCTAACCTGCTGGTGTGGATCCTCGCCCTCATTGGGTTGCGGAGCGCCCCGGAACCCACCAGCATCACAGGGCGCGAACTGGTGCGGGCGCTGATGGTCTCGATGCTGATGCTGGTGATCGGCTTCGGCTATGGCTACTGGCAGTGGCAACG
>CAZQPV010000064.1:0-8843 GCA_964595265.1 uncultured Fimbriimonadales bacterium | reverse complement strand
GATGGGCGCACGCTATTCCGCTCCGCGCGGCACGCAGGATATTTTGCCCGACACCAGCCACCTGTGGCAATATGTGGAATCGCGCTGGCGCGACCTGTGCCACCTGTATGGCTACAAGGAGATTCGCACGCCCATTTTTGAGGAGACCGAACTCTTTACGCGCAGTGTCGGCGAATCGACCGATATTGTGTCCAAAGAGATGTATACTTTTGAGGATCGTGGGGGGCGCTCGCTCACGCTGAAGCCCGAGGGCACGGCGCCCGTGGTACGCGCCTATCTGGAGCATAGCCTGCACGCGCAGGGCGGCGTTCAGAAGCTCTACTACATTACCCCCATTTTCCGCTATGAGCGCCCCCAGAAAGGGCGCTACCGTCAGGCGCACCAGTTTGGAGCCGAGATTATCGGCACGGCGGAGCCGGTTGCCGACGCGGAACTGCTGGCGATGATCCTGCACTTCTTTCTGGGGCTGGGCATTCCGCAGGAGAAACTGGAGTTGCGTCTCAACACGATTGGGTGTCCGGAATGTCGCCCCGCGTATCGGGAAGCCATTCGGCAGTTCGGGCTGGCGCATCGCGATTCGCTCTGTGAGACCTGTCGCGCTCGACTGGAGACAAACCCCCTGCGCATTCTGGACTGCAAAGTGCCTACCTGTCAAGCCCTTACCCAGAATGCGCCGCCGATAGACCCCTATCTGTGTGAGGCGTGCCGTGGGCATTTTGAGCGGCTGCAGGCGCTGCTCAAGGCGCTGGATGTGCCCTATCGGCGGGATGTGCGGCTTGTGCGCGGGCTGGACTATTATACGCGCACCACTTTTGAGGTGGTGGCTCAGGGGCTGGGCGCCCAGAACGCGCTGTGTGGCGGTGGACGCTACGACGGGCTGGTGGAATCGTGCGGGGGACCACCCACGCCTGCTCTGGGCGTCGGCATCGGTATCGAGCGCACACTGCTGGTGATGCAAGAACTGGGCGTACCCCTGCCAGAACCGCCCCAGCCGCTGGTCTATCTGGTAGCGATGAGCGATTCGGCGCGCGTGCCCGTTTTGCTCTTAGCCCAGCAGTTGCGCCACGCGGGAATCGCCTGCGACCTGGATCTGGAGGGGCGCAGCCCCAAAGCCCAGATGAAACGCGCCGACCGATCGGGGGCGCGCTATGCCCTGCTGCTCGGCGAGGACGAACTCCAGCAACACACCGCCACCCTGCGCGACCTGCACACCCATGAGCAACATCGCGTTCCCCAGACGGAGTTAGTGGCATGGCTCAAAACCCGTCCTTAGAGCCGCGCGGCGACCGATGGGTCTACGCAGTCGCATACACATTTCGGGGAGCGCTTCTGTGGTGCTTGCTGGTTTTGCTAACACGCCTACCCCTGATAGGAGGCATCTTCCCCGATCACCCGGGGATCTCCACCGACTCCGATGCGCCTGGGGTTGCCATCACGGCGTTGAAGTTGTGGCACGAGGGAGTTTATACACCCTCGCGTCCCCCGGGCTACTTCTTGAGCGAGATAATCAACGCCCTCTTTTATCCGCTGGGCTGGTGGATCGCGGACTTGTTCTGGAGTGTGGTGTATGGACTCTCATGTGTGGTGTATGCACGCTTGCTCCTGACGCTTCACATTCCCCATGGGTTCTGGGTGCTGACAGCCTACTCGTTTTTCCCGCTGATGGTGGTGGAAAACGCCAGCATCTCCGAATATACGCTTTCCAATACCCTGCTGGTGCTGGGGTGGTACGCTTTGGTGCGCGATCAACCTTTGTGGAGTGGTTTGTGGGTCGGAAGCGCAGTAGCGGCGCGTGTGAGCCAGACCGTCGTGGTGCTACCTGTGTTTGCGCTGGCACTCTGGGCGCGCTCAAAGCGGTGGCAATCTGGGGTACTGTTTCTGGGAGTTGCCCTCCTTATCGCCGTCGCGCTCTGGCTCGCGCCGATGCGCTGGCTCACGGGTGGATGGGCTTTCCTGGCGGGGGGCGTGTGGCAGGGGTCGCTCTGGTGGCGCATCCTGGGGATTGGCTATGACCTTTATCGCGCCTTTGGTCTATTAGGAATGATACTGAGTCTGCTTTATGTGGTGGGCGGACTTCCGCATTTGATTCGCCTGCTGCGGCAGGAGCCATGGAATATTCCGTTCTGGATGTGTGCGCTTTCGTTGCTGATTATCGTTCTTCAACCGAACAAGCCCGGATATGCGCTGATTATGGTGCCTTTTCTCTATCAGCTGTTAGCCTCGTTTCGATCGCTCATCCCGCTTTCATGGGTGGTCATCGCGACGGTCTCCTTTCTGGTTGTTGCGCTCCCCTATGTGCAGTTCCATGGAGATGGAGTGGACTTTCGGTGGGTAGGCGCAGGCAAGATTCAACAGGAGCTGACACTTCGCCAGCGCGAGTGGCGGATTGCCCGGAGGCTGACTCAAAATCCTCCCGAACGAAGTATGGTGCTGATGGGACATCGACTGTATGTTACCTATCTGCTAACCCTCACGCGCTACCAGCGCCAGGGAGCGCCTTTCAGAACCCGCCGGGGACATGTGTATCTGGAAGCCACGGACACATGGCTTGTGGGGTTCCCACGCCAGTTCTGGCGCGGCGTGAGCGGAACAGACCCCAGAGCAGGAGAACACTTCCTGCAATCGCTGGCGAGACAGGGCTATCGGGTCTACTACTTGCCCGACATGTGGTATCTTTATGAAAATATCCCGGGTTTGCTGGAGAACGCGCAACCCCTGGTGCTGAGCGATGAATGAACTGAAACTCGATCCTGCCGATGTAGAGTATTTCGGGCGTGGGAAGTGGGAAAACCCCCGCTTCTGGAATCGGCTGGGCGGTCAGCCCGACCTGAAGGGGAAAAAGGTGCTGGACCTCGGCTGCGGGCACGGCAGCCTGTGCGTGGATATGGCGAAGGCGGGCGCCGCGCGCGTGGTGGGGATCGATCTGAATCCGCGCCTGATCGAGTTCGCGAAGCGCAATCTGGAAATCAACTACCCCGACCTGATGGGACGCGTGGAGTTCCACCTCATCGATATCGCCGAGTTTCCCGAATACGAGTTCGACCTGATGACTTCCAAAGATACTTTTGAGCATGTGATGGACCTGCCAGGGGTGCTGACGGCGATGCGAGAGCGGCTTAAACCGGGCGGGCGGCTCTACGCGGCGATTGGTCCGCTCTGGAACAGTCCCTTCGGCGACCATGATACAGTCAAGAAGATTTTTGGGGTCAACCTGCCGTGGGCGCACCTGATTCTGCCGCAGGGATGGGTGTTGCGTAAGGTCAGCCAGCGAGTGGGGCGTCCCCTGCAGAGTTATCGCGACCTGGGGCTGAACATGCTGGCGTTCCGCGACTATAAAACCATCCTCTACAACTCAGGGTTTGAGGTGGAGTTTTTCCGTCCCAACAACAGCCGTCATCCGGTCCTGTGTGCTTTCGCCATAATGGCGAAAGTGCCGTTTCTCACCGAATATTTCACCAATAACCTCTACTGCATTTTGCGTAAGCCCCTCGATTCGGCATAGACCGCTCTGTTGCAAAGCACAGGCGCTTCATGAAACGCGACAAAACCGACTGTGCCCGAAAATGGAGCAGGCATCCTTGCAACCGTGCGACACAAACACAGCAGGAATTGTTGCGAAAGTGTCGTATTATTAAAACCGCTCCAGAGGAGGTGGCGTATGAAGCGTTTTCGTGAGGGCTTTACGCTTATAGAGCTGCTGGTGGTGATTGCGATTATCGCGATTCTGGCGGCAATTCTGTTCCCGGTGTTCGCGCAGGCGCGGGAAAAGGCGCGCCAGACGCAGTGTCTTTCTAATCTGCGTCAGCTGGGAATGGCGTTTGTGGCGTATCGTGCCGACTACGATGGGGTCAACCCCGGTTTGAGTGAGGGGTGCCGCGGCTTTGTTGCTTACGGCAACGAGCGTCCGCCGTGGCAACGCGGTATCACCCCACGTGCGGAGGGGCACTGGGTGCCGAACTACCCCGTCATTCAGAACTGTGGCAACCCCGAAAGCTCGCCCGTGCATCCGCAATGGGCGGCGACGGGCGTCACGCAGGGCGCTATCTATCCGTATGTCAAAAACGCGCAGGTTTATGTGTGTCCCTCCCATCGGCGCAAGGACGAGCTCAAAATCAGCTACGCGCTCAACTCCGTCGCGGGATTCATCCCCGAAGCCGAGGTGGAACGAATCGCCCAGTTTGCCGTACTCATAGATGAGCAGGAAACGCTCAACGATGGGCACTATCGCGCGTTCTGCGGGATTTATTATTGCGATTGCCCCTCGTTCGTGCATACGGGCGGCGCGAACTATGCCTTCTTTGATGGGCATGCGAAATGGTATCGTTCGCTCAAGGAGCGCCCGCGTATCCGCGACTGCAACGGCACGGTAGACCCGCGAATCTTCTGCCCGAAAATCCCATTTTTTGAGTCGCTGGACTACGCCTACTATTGCATGCGGGAGTGAGGCTCACAGGCAGGCGCCAGTTAAGGGGCTGAGAGGCTATTTCGGAAGCTGAGCGAGCTGCAGAGCCAGAAGGCGTTTCTGCCCCGACGGCTTTAGCCGTCGGAGAGAACCGTCCGACACATTTTTGCTTATTTATCTTCTCTTAATCATCGGACGCCGCCTGGCGAAGTGGTGTATGTCCCCGATGCCATTCAGGATGACGCGCGAGATGAGCGCCCGATTCGTTTCGCGCTCACAGCGGCGTTTATTTCGGAGGGGGCGTCGGCGTCTATGAGAAACTCATTCGCTACATCGAGAAGCAAACAGGCTATCCGTGCGAGCTGGTGAGTGGCTTTTCGTATCGCACGGTGAGCCGCATGCTGGAGTCGGGCGCGGTGGAAGTGGGCTTCGTGTGCGGCTTGCCGTATGTGCTGGCGCAAGAGCAACCCAACCCGCCCATGCGCCTGATGGCAGCGCCCGTGCCCGCAGACCCGCGCTATCAGGGCAAACCTGTCTACTACTCCGATATCATCGTGCGCGTGGACAGCCCCTACCAGCGGATTGAAGACCTCAGGGGGCGCACATGGGCTTACAACGATGAACTTTCCAACTCTGGCTTTAATCTGCCCCGCGCGTTCCTGATACGCAAGGGATTGCACAAAGGCTTTCTGGGCAAGGTGATTCGCACAGGTTCGCACGAGGAATCGATACGCGCCGTGGCGACGGGGCAGGCGGATGTCTCGGCGGTGGACTCCCTGGTACTGGATTACGAGCGCGCCCGCGGTAGCGAGTATGCGCGGCGTGTGCGGGTGATTCATTCGCTGGGGCCTTCGGGGATTGTGCCTGTGGTTGCCTCCCGTCGCATGGCGCCAGAGCAGTTTCGGGCAGTGCAGCGCGCTCTACTGGAGATGCCTCAGAATCCCGAGGGCGTTGCTATTTTGAAAGAAGCGCGCTTGCAAGCGTTCGTGCCTGCCCCCGAGACGCTCTATGACGATATTCGCCATGCGCTCCAGATAGCGCGTCGGGCAAACTGTAAGGGGCTTCAGCAATGAGGCGATGGGTGATTTATGCTAATCAAGCAGTGGCTTTGCTGGCAGTGGGGCTAACGGGGTTCATCTGCTGGCATTCGCTGACCTATGATCTGTCCACGCAAACTCCCCTGTTCGAGGAGTTGCAGAGCCATACACACGCCTATCAGTATCACTTGCTTCAAGCACTGTCGGCGCTGATACTGGAGGATTGGGAAACCGCCCTGCGTGCCAAGAAGCAAGCCGACGCGCACGCGCGTCAAATTGAGACCCTGTTTGCTTTGTTGCAAGAAGGCGGTATGTTCAAAACGAACCACTCTGAAGTTGCGGTTCCGCCTCTGCATGCCCCCCAGGCGCGCGAACAGCTCAGGCATGCCGGCGAGGCATGGCAAGCGCTCCAGTGGTTCGCCGTGCGTTCCCTGCGAGCCGATGTGGAAACTTTAGGCGCCAACCCCTTCCTGAGCGAAATGAACCAGCTGGGGCAGAACCTGAACCGGCTGATTCTGAAGGCTGCCGAGGCGGAACGCGCCCAGCACGCTCAGAAAACCAGGCGCTTCATCTGGGCAAGCTGGGCGAGCGTCGTCTTGCTGGCGCTGGGGCTGGTCATGCTCTGGAACACAATGCGGATGCATCGCCAATCGGAAGCGCTGCGCCATGCGGCGGAACAACTGGCACAGGCGCGCTCGGAATTCCTCGCCAAAATGAGCCATGAGATTCGCACGCCCCTGAACGGCGTGATTGCAACCGCCGACCTGCTGGCGACCTCCGAAATGACCGCCAAGCAACGCGACCTGCTCAACACCCTTACCCTCAGCGCCAGGACTCTCCTGGAATTGATCAACGACATCCTCGACTTCTCCAAAATCGAAGCGGGCAAGATGGTACTGGAGACGCTCCCGCTAACGCCTGCAGTCCTGGCAGAGGAAGTCGTTTCCCTCATGGGACCCGCCGCACGCAGAAAGGGGCTTACGCTCCGCACACAACTGGAAGCCGATTTGCCTGCCAGAGTGCTGGGCGACCCCCACCGCCTGCGGCAGATCCTGCTGAACTTCGTCGGCAACGCCATCAAGTTCACCGAGCAAGGCGAAATTGTGGTGCGGGTCCGCCGTGCTGAGTCGCAAACGCCTGCGCAGAACCATGTATGGCTCCGCTTCGAGGTACAGGACACAGGGATTGGCATTCCGCCCGATAAGCAGATGAGCATCTTCGACTTCTTCACGCAGGCAGATAACTCCATCACCCGCCGCTATGGCGGCACAGGGCTGGGATTGGCAATCTGCAAGCGACTGGTGGAACTGATGGACGGACGAATCGGGGTCGCCAGTCAGCCAGGAGAGGGCAGTTGCTTCTGGTTCGAGGTGTCTCTGCCGATTGTTCAAGGGGGCGCGGAGACCCCCGAAGCCAACGCATCGGCTGCGGAGCTAACCTCTCTGGAAGGACTCAGAGAGCTGCTCGTGGAAGATAACAGCGTCAATCAGAAGGTAGCGGTACGCATGCTCCAGAAGCTGGGATGTGAGATCACCATTGCCGAAAACGGTCAACAGGCGTTGGAGATTCTCATGCGCGATTCGTTTGATGTGGTGCTGATGGATGTACAGATGCCCCTCATGGATGGCTTGACAGCGACTCGTTTGCTACGCGCCCGTGAGCATAGTACGAGCAAGCGTCAGGTGGTGATTGCGCTCACGGCGAACGCGACACAATCCGACCGGGAGCAGTGTCTCGAGGCGGGCATGGACGATTACCTCAGCAAGCCGCTCACGCTGGAGGTGTTGCGCGCGGCGCTGACCCGATGGGCGCCATCGGGAGCCGATAGGGCGGCTTAGAAGACTGAGGCTCTCCACGACTTTTCGCCAGCGGCGATGGGAGCGTGAGTCGCAATAGAGGGGATTTCTGGGGAGGTTGCACTCCCATCTGGAGCGGGCAGCGGGAATCGAACCCGCACCGCCAGCTTGGAAGGCTGGAGCTCTACCATTGAGCTATGCCCGCTCGGCGCTTAATTATACCCCATCGCTCTCATCTGAGACAAGCGATTCCAGCTCTTCTTCCGCCGCCTCCAGTGCGGCGGTCGCACGGAGTAAGCGTTTCGCCAGAGTCTCCTGCGTAAGCGCCGACAGCACCACCTGACCGCTGCTGAGAAACACCACACAGCGCGTGCGACGCCCCTGAGTCGCATCAATCAGGCGCGTGCCCTCCCGACGCAACTGCTGAATCAGACGCTTGATAGGCGCCGAATCGCTCCGCACCAGCGCCACCACTTTGTCCGTCAGCACGAAATTGTAAAAGCCCACATTCAGCAGGGGCGACAGCCCTCCCGTGCGCTCGTCATGCATCACACGCCCACGATTCGACGCCAGGCGGCAACCCCCTGCTTCACTCGATGGGGATCCCCAGCGTGTTGCACAGCTGCTCCCGCATCCGTGCAATCGCACGCGTATGCAGCTGGTAGACCCGCGACTCGGAAATGCCCAGCACCTGACCGATCTCTTTGAAGGTGAGACCTTCGTAGTAGTAGAGCTGAATCACTCGCTGTTCGCGCTCCGAGAGGCTCTCAATTGCCTGCTGGAGCGCCCGCACCTGCTCGCGTTCCATCAGCTCCTCGTAGGGGTCTTCGTAGGCGGTCAACACCTCAGCAAGCGAGTTGCCGTTTTCGTTGTCCTCGTCGCCGTTCACAAGGCAGCTATCGAGCGAGATGAGGTTCGTTCGGGCATAATCGATCAGGAGCTGGCGATACTCTTCCAGCGAGATTCCCATCGCTTCAGCGGTCTCCTCCTCCGTGGGGGGGCGCCCCAGCTGGGCTTCCAGCTGCACCCATGCACGCTCCAGGGCACGGAGCTTGTCGCGCGCGGAGCGCGGCACCCAGTCTTCTGAGCGCAACGCCTCCAGCACGGCGCCTCGAATCAGCGCAATCGCGTAGGTCTCAAACTTCACATTCCGGGTCGGGTCAAAGGTGTCCACCGCGCGAATCAAGCCGATGGCACCGTGGCTATACAGGTCCTCCCATTCCATACCCGAAGGCGGGTAGGGCACAACACGCGCCACTGTGAGTTTAATCAGATGCGCATAATGGCGAATAATCTGCTCACGGCTTTCCATGTCGCCGTAGACCTTGAAGTTGCGCCATGCGTCTGCAAGTTGATAAGCGTCCATAACAGCCTCCCTCAGTTGCCTAAGCGGCGTCCGCTTCGCTGTCGGATGGCTCCGACGAAGGTTCGGGGGCAGGTTCGTTCTGCGGCGGTTCGGGTGGCATGAGCTGGCTCATCCAGAACGCCCACAATGCGCCAGCAATCCACCCGACCATGCCTCCGATCAGCCCCCGGATCGTACACAGCACGGGGTCGATGCCCGAAATGATTCCGAGCACCAGCACCAGCATACAGCCAAGCCCCCCT
>CAZQPV010000063.1:0-13371 GCA_964595265.1 uncultured Fimbriimonadales bacterium | reverse complement strand
CAGCACCTCGCCCTGAATTTTGACGCCCTCAATCAGGTCGTTCATGCGATTGAGACAGCGCAGGAAAGTGCTTTTGCCACACCCGGAGGGACCGATGAGCGCGGTGATGCAGTTGCTCTTGATTTCGATGGAGACATCTTTGAGGGCGTGGAAGTCGCCGTAGTAGAGGTTAAGCCGGCGCGTTTCCATGCGCGCGGGCAGCGCCTCCACATCCACCTTGCTCTTGTCGAACAGTTCTACTGTAGAGCCGTCCACCGAAGTTCCCTTTATAAGGATACCCGTTCGGGATGTTAAAAGAATGTTAAGGCGCTATGCCGCGGCGGCGAGGCTCTCTTCATCGGTGGGTGTGCGTACGCCTTTGAGGCTCATCACGGCGCCCAGCGCGGCTGTATAGCGGTTCATTGCGTCGGGGTCCAGGTCTTCTGTGGGGAGCGCCCAGCGCACGCCGCGAAACAGATTGCCCGCAATGCAGGTCAGCCCCAGGCTGCGGGCGCAGTAGTTCGCCAGCCCTTTGAGCGCCGTGCCTTCGCCTGTGAGCAGGAAGCTGTCCAGCAGACCCCAGTAGCTCCCTTCGGGGTAGCGGGAGCGCTGGAAATCCACAAGGCGTCGCATTTCGGAGGTGAGGCTGTGCAGAAATCCCAGCATCGAGAGGGGCGGCAATCCCAGCGCTTCGGCGAAATGAAGCGTGCCCTCCTCGTCCAGCTGTGCCTGAAGCATCAGCGCTTCCGCCTCTTCGTGGGATGCGCCGAACGCCCGCTGGAGGGTTTCTATCGCGTCGTTCAGCCTCAACCGGAGCGTGCGGGCGAACTCCAGCGCGGTTTCGCGGGCGATCGTCATCTCGGAATAGTCGTAGCGGATGCCCACTATCGCCGTTGCTTTGCCGCGCCACAGCAGGCTCTGGGGGCGATGGTTCAGAGTCAGCACATAGGTGATGGCGTCGGGTTCTGGCACAATCCCGACAGGGTTCAAGCCTGCCATCAGGGCGGCGTCCAACCGAGAGCGAACCAGCGCTTCGGGGACGGCTACCAACCGTGCGGGCATCTGCGCTGCTGATTCGCCGTCTCCAGCTGGCGTGCTGGTGGCTTCTGCGTGCGGCGCCCAGAAGCGATAGAGCATCGGCTCTTTCGCGGGAGGTAGGTGACGCGGCGCTTCCAGAGGCGCGGCGGCGTTCAGCTCTTCTATGCTCATCGCGGGCACCACCACCCACTTGGTCATCACCTGCGCCCCGCCGACGGTCAACACCACCTCGCGTTCGCGCAGGCGCATCGCCCGAATCAAGCGTTGAATCGCGTCGCCCACACGGCGCACATCCACGACCGTGCCCTCCACCACGCTGTCAGGTGGTGTGGGGCATTGCCCATACGCCAGCACGCCCGAATCCCCGTAGCGCACCAGATAAATCGCGCGTGAGCCAATATCCAATCCCAGCATGATGACTGGAGTCTATTTTCGGCAGGGAGGCGAGGGAAATGCAGGGTATTTCACACCCACACCCCCACTCGCGGGTCAGGCGATGGCTCCACCCACTCCGCCGCGCAGGCGCTGGGCGTTTGCCAGCGGGTTTCTGACCCTTCTCCCATCAAACGCAACTGTAGAGACGCCAGTTTGGAGTTGTGGCACCATCGCTCTTCGCCTGAAGGGGTACGGTAGCGGGCGCCCAGCATGCGTTCCACCGCCACCTGGGCGGTTCCTTCCAGAGTAAAGCCACGCGAGGCGCCGCGAAAACACCACAGCCCTATTGCAGACTGAGAGTCCCGTCTCCATGAGGCTCTGGGAATATACCAGCGTCCTTCCGCATAAAGGCACAATATGCGCAACGGGGGTAACCGAAAGCGTCCGAGTCGTATCTGTGCTTCCAGCCCCTCAAAGACCACATCGGGGCTGCTCTCAAAAGCGTTGCAGTGTGCCCAGACCCATCGTTCGGCATAGCCCGTCCCCCACAGGTGAGCTTGCTGTGCAGGGACGCGCTCCAGAAGAACGCGCTCTCCTTCGTGTTCTATCACACCTGAAAGGCGCACATTCCAGTTCGGGGAGAGGTATTTCGTACGGGGGAAGGCACGCTCGTACATCCATCGTGCAGGGAATAGCCCTACTGCCTCGGGCGACGGTTCCCATTCCAGTTCCCAGCGCAGAAAGCCCTGCGACGATTCGAGCCAGCCTTTTGCGCGATGATGCTCCAGCCGATTCTCTTTGCCCAGTTGGAGGGGGAAATCCCATCGAATCGCAGAAGGCGCGAAAACACCGCGCAAGGCTTTGTTCTGTGCGGGCTGACATCCGTCGAACCAGAACGCCCACACGGCGCCCTCCACGGCGCCGTTTTGCGAAACGGTGAGGGTGTACCGGAGCCACCATGCCTGCTCTGACTCCACACGGTTGAACTTGAGAAAGTAAACCTCGTAGAAACCCCTCTGCCCCTGCCAGCGGGGCTGGTTCCAGAACAGAGAATCCCCCAGCAATGGCGAGTGTTTCATGGGGACGCCTTTTTCAGCACATGACGGCACCACAGAACAATCAGCGCGAGAGCGCCGTCCACGATGAAGTTTAACAGGTAGAGGAACTGGGGCGACTCTATCCAGTAGAAAAGGAGCGCGCCCAGCGAGGAGCTGGCTTTACCGATAGCCAGCATCATCAACAGAGCAGGCTGGGCAGGGGACGGGAGTGAACCCCAGAACGCCAGCACGGTTACCATCACCATAAATGCCACTGCCAGCACACGCCAGACGCCGCCTAACTCAGGCGAGGTCGCTTCCCATCCGAGGGCGACGCCCCACTGCGAGAAGTATTCGAGGGTCGCCTGGGGCGCGAAAGCGAACAGAGCGCCGAACACTGCAAACCCCACTCCCAACGCACGCAGAACCCATGGGGCAACCTTTTGCATAGAAAAACGAGTTGTCTTTTCCTCTCTGTTTTCCTGCTGGCTCAGGACATGGTACGGTGGAGCGCGTCGGCAACATGGAGCGCCAGCATCATGATGGTGATTTGCGGATTCACGACGGTCGGTGTTGGAATAAGGCTGGCGTCGGCAACCCAGAGGTTCTGGACTCCCCGCACGCGCCCCCACACATCCACGGGGCAGCGTGCAGGGTCTGCTCCCATACAGCAAGTGCCGCCAGGGTGGTAGGCGCTCAGGTTCAGGTAGCGCGGGTCTATCGCCGCCCAGCGCTCCAGTTCTTCTGGTTTGCGAAGGCATTCGGCGCCGGGGATGTCGGAGTAGACTGCCTCAGCGCCTGCCGCGAAGAAAAGCTGCCCTGCCCGTATCATCCCCTGCTGTACACGCTGGGCGTCGCGGCGGCTCAAGTGGTAGGTGAAAAACGAAGAGGAGTAGACACGCCCTTCGCTTTCAAAGTCGGCGGTCAAAATCCCCACGGCGGCGAGATGGGCACACCGCTCCAACAGGCGGCGATGTTCCGCGCCCCAGAACGGGAGCGGATGAAGAGCATAGCCCACCGACAGGGGCGGGAAGGTGGCTTCAATGAGCGTGCCCTCCGACACCCATTCCACAACTCCGTAAGACTGTATTACACCGCGCCACCCATACACTGGTTCGGGCATTTCCGCGAAGACACTTACCGATGGATGGAGGTGCAGGTTGCGCCCGATCCGGGGGTGGCGTATCCCCGAACGCTTCAGCAGAACGGGGGTGGCGACGGCGCCTCCTGCCAACACCACATGGCGAGCGCGGAACTGGAACCGTGCAGGTGTGGGTTGCCCTTCGGGGGTCAGGACCGTGCCTTCCACCCCAACAGCGCGCCCGTTCTCTATCAGAACCCGCGTTACGCGACAGTGCGCCCACACCGCCGCGCCGTACTGCTGGGCAATGGGTAGCATGCTCAGACGCATATCTAACTTTGCGTGGCGCGGGCATATGAAGGCACAAATACCCGTGCCCCTGCAACCCTGCTGAGGGCGAAAAAGCGGATGATGACGCCACCCCAGACGCTCCGCGCCCAGGCGTACCACCGCTCCGTTGCCCCCCAGCACGGTATCGTCAACAGGCGCCACATGCAGCTCCGCTTCAATCTGCTCAAAGTAGGCGTCTGTGAGGTTGGGGTCCAACGCCGAAAGCCCGAACTCGCGCTCCCAGCGTTCCAGCACAAAGCGAGGGGTACGGAAGCATGTGCCCGAATTAATCACCGTTGTGCCGCCGACGGTGCGCCCCATCGGCAGGAAGATCGGGGGCATCCCAAACGCCATCGTGAAGCCGTTCTGCCGATAGAAACGGCGGGCGCGCTCCAGAAGCGGCTGCGTTGTGTCCTGAAGCGTTGCGAGCGGTCCTTCTTCCACCATCCCCACCCGGTAGCCATGTTCTGCCAGACGACGCGCCAGGGTGGCGCCCCCAGCCCCCGAACCCACGACCACCACATCGTATTCGGCAGTCAAGCTGCCTGCAGGGGTTTGAACCTCCACAAGAGCGCGAGGCGTGCCTTCTGGCTCGGCATGGGGCAATAGCGGGTAGCCGAGCGCACGCGCCATTGGCTCGCTGGAGAGATACGCCATCCCGCACAGCCCCTTGAGCAAGCGCATCAGGGTCGCTCGATACGGGTCTCGCACACAGACGCCCAAACGCTCCAGCGCCTCAGCCGACAAGCGGCTGAGCGGGCGCCGTAAACCCGCGGTCATGGGAAGCCATTCCCCAAACTCAAATAGCGCCCTTAGCTGGCGTCGAACAGGCGGTTCTAATCGGCTATACCAGTGCGCGAATACCTGAACCGCTGACTCCACTGCCTCTGAATCCGCCCCGAACAGCGGACCACCCCACTGACGCAAGAGTGTTTCGATGCGCGGTATCATCGCGAAGAGCCAGCCCGAATATCGGAACTGCCATGCGGCTGGGAAAGCAGCCCCTGCCCCAGCTGCTGAATCTGTTCCCGCGTGGTGCGCATCTCGTCGCGCGTCTCTCTCAGCAGCCGAACAATCTCCATCTGTGCCTGATAGGTGAGGTAGAACCCTGCTGTCAACACCAGCAAGGTAAGAACCGCGAACCCTATGGCAAGGCGATCTGACATGGGACCCTCCCTCACAACGGCATCACAACCGCCGAGAAGATGTTCGGATTCGAGCGGATGGTGCGTAGCACTTCGGCAGTCGGCTCGCTATCGAGCTGGATGCGTGCGACCGCCGCCTCCGCGCCCTCAAAGATGATGTTCTCGGTCTCTTGCACATTAATCTGCGCCTCGCGCAGGCAGTCGAACACATGCGCCAGCACGCCCACCCGATCCAGATGGCGCACCACCAGCAGGTATCGCGCTGGGGTACGCTTCGCGAGGTTCACCACATTCGGCACCTGACCCGTCTGCATGTAGGTACGCACGATGTTCACGACCTCTTCGGCAATCGCTTCCTGCGCCTGTCGGGTGGAAGCGCCGATGTGATGGGTGCCATACACATTCGGCAGATGTACCAGTGGGTGGTCAAAGGTTCCTTCGGCGGCGGCAGGTTCGTTGGAGAAAACATCCAGCCCGGCGCGGATACCCTTCTCGCGTACCGCCCAGAGTAATGCCTCTTCGTCCACCACCTCGGCGCGGGCGGTGTTGATGAAGTAGGCGCCCGGCTTCATCGCCTCGAAGAAGGCGCGCCCGCAGAGGTGGTGGGTTTCGGGGGTCAGCGCCACATGCACGCTCACAATATCGGCTTCGGAGGCGACATCCAGCGGGGTAGCGCGATAGCCAATCTGGAGCGCCTCGGCGGTTTCGGGAGTCAGCGAGCGGCTCCAGGCGATCACACGCATGCCGAACGCGCGGGCACGAGGAATCATCTCCCTGCCGATATTGCCCACCCCTATTAGCCCCAGCGTTTGCCCTGCCACGCCGCGCGCTTCGCTGAACTCTTTTTTGTTCCAGCGCCCCTCACGCAACTGCTGCACATTATCGGGGATACGCCGATCCAGCGAAAGAATCAGCCCAAACGCCAGCTCCGCCACCGCAATCGCGTTTTTGCCAGGGCAGTTCGCCACATAAATCCCGCGTTTCGACGCGGTGGCAACATCGATGGTGTTAACCCCCGCGCCAGCACGAATCACGAGGCTCAAATCGCCCGCTTCGAGCATCGGCGCGGTGACTTTCGTGGAGCGCACCACCAGAATATCGGGGTTGTGCAGGCGCAGCGCCTCGATCAGGCTCTCCTCTTTCAGCGAGGGGTCATAGATCACCTCACAGCCCAGCGCGCGTAAACCGTCCAAACCGCTCTGTTCGAACTTATCTGCCACCAGAACCTTCATCGGCGTCCTCCCGAACAGGATTATACCCGTGAGAGGGGGGTGCGGCAAGTGCAGGCTAACTACCCCGTTTCCAGGTCCGCTTGCATCTGCTCGACAACAGACCTGAGGGTCTTCAGCTCATTTGTTGCAATATGCCAGACAATTTGTGGGTCAACATCAAAGTACGTGTGAATAACAATATTTCGAAAGCCCACAACCCGACGCCAATTCACGGCAGAATACTGCTCGCGCAGTTCGGGGGAATGTGCCGAGCTGCCTCTCCGATAATCTCTAAGTTGCGCCCAGTTGCATCCAGAAGCATATCGTTTTCCGCGAACGACTCGTAGGTTTGCCCCTCAATATACCGCTCAACCTTCTCAATGGCGTCCAGTATGTCTTTGACAAAATGCAATACGCTACGCTTAGACATAGGTCAGGTCCTCCTGAACCGATTCCCAGAGCCAGGGCTTGCGCTTCAAGGCGTTTGGTGTGGTCAGATCCACCTTGATTCCCAGAATTGCTTCCAGATAGTCATGCAGGTCGACGATCTCCCATCCAACGGGGCATTCAAACTCCACCAGGATATCCACATCGCTCAGTGGGGTCGCCTCTCCACGAGCGTAAGAGCCGAACACTGCGAGGCTTTGCACCTTAAAGCGTTCCCGCAGAATAGCCTTATGCCGGCTCAGAATATCCCGAATTTCATAGCGCTATGCTCAGCGTTCGATTGTCAGCACCTGAATCATGTTGGTGTTGCCCGGGATATTGACGGGCACGCCGGCGGTCAGCACCACGCGGTCGCCGCCGCGCACCAGTCGGGTCTGGCGTGCGGCGATGAGCGCCTGCGTGGTCATCTCATCGGTGGAGTGGACATGGGGGATGCGGAGGGGAGCGACTCCCCACAGCAGGCTGAGTCGCCGCCAGACGGTTTCGTTGTCAGTGAGTGCGAGGATGGGCTGGCGCGGGCGGAAGTGGGAGACCCATCGGGGCGTGCCTCCCGAGGTGGTGGGGGTCAGGATGGCGCGGGCGCCCACCATCTGGGCAACGACGCACGCCGCGCGCGCGACCGCCTCCGTCGTATTGCCCGATGGCTCCGCAGGACGCTCGTCCAGCCTTAGAAACTCCAGCATCGATTCGGCGCTCTCGGCGATTCGCGCCATCCAGCGCACCGCCTGAATCGGAAACGCGCCGACCGCCGTCTCGCCCGAAAGCATCACCGCGTCGGTTCCGTCCAGCACTGCGTTTGCCACATCGGTTACTTCTGCACGAGTGGGACGCCCCTCGTGGATCATGCTCTCCAGCATCTGGGTGGCGGTAATCACGGGTTTTGCATGCTGATTACACAGGCGGATGATGCGCTTCTGGATGCCTGGCACCTCCGCAAGGTCTACCTGCACGCCCAGGTCGCCCCGTGCCACCATGATTCCGTCCGCAACCTGCACAATCTCTTCGAGGTCGTCCAGCGCCGCGCGTTGCTCGATTTTGGCAATCACGGGGATGTCGGCGCCATGCTCTTTGATGAGCGCCTGCAGGTTCATCACATCGGTTACGGAGCGCACAAACGAGAGCGCAACCCAGTCTACCCCTGCTGCAATACCCTGCAGTAGGTCCTCGCGGTCTTTCGGGGTCATAGAGGGGAGCGTCAGCGTACGGTTGGGCAGGGTGATGCCACGCTGGGAGCGCAGCTCGCCCCCTTCCAGCACCGTTGCCTCCATAAGATCTGGCTCCACGTGCGTAATCTGGAGCTCGATGCTCCCGTCGTCCACCAGCAGGCGGTCGCCCGCGCGCGCCGCACGGAACACCTCCGCAATCGGCAGCGGAATGTCGGAATCGGTCTGGGTCTCGGCGAGTCGAAACACGACGCTCTGGTGCGGTTCCAGCTCCATCGGCTCGCGCAAAGCGCCGATACGGATTTTGGGACCCGCCAGGTCCAGCAGCACGCCGACCGGGATTTTGAAGGTCGCTTCCGCCTCGCGCACCCACTGAATCCACTGGCGTCGGGTGTCCCAATCGCCGTGGGCGGTATTGATACGCACGAGGTTCGCACCTGCCTCAATCAACTCAAAAATTTTCTCCTGCGAGTTGACGGCAGGTCCCAGCGTCGCGATGATTTTGGTGCGTCTCATGACAGTCCGAAAGCCATCTTGCCTGCGTAAACCGCGGCGGTATCGAGGTCTTCTTCGATTCTTAACAGCTGGTTGTATTTGGCGACTCGCTCGCTGCGGCAAGGCGCGCCCGTTTTAATTTGCCCAGCGTTCACCGCCACGGCGAGGTCGGCGATTGTGGTGTCTTCGGTTTCGCCTGAGCGGTGGGAGATGATGGTGCTATAGCCGTTGCGCAGGGCATAGCGGATAGTGTCCAGCGTTTCGGTGAGGGTGCCAATCTGATTGAGCTTGATCAGGATGCTGTTTGCGCAGCCGCGCTGGATGCCCTCGCCCAGCCGCTGCGGGTTTGTTACGAACAGGTCGTCGCCCACCAGCTGGATGGAGTGCCCGATGGCTTCGGTCATCGCGCGCCAGCCGTCCCAGTCGTCCTCGGCAAGTCCGTCCTCAATAGACACTATCGGGAACTGCCTGCAGAGGTCTTCATAGAGTTGGATCATCTGGCTGCTGTCCAGCACGCGGTCTTCGCGGCGCAGCACATAGTAGCCGCCCTGATAGAGTTCGCTGGCGGCGACATCGAGCGCGAGACCGATCTCATCGCCTGGGCGGTAGCCTGCGGATTCAATCGCATGCATAAGGAATTCGAGCGCTTCACGCGCCGATTTCACAGGTGGGGCGAAGCCGCCCTCGTCACCGACAGTGATGGGCAGCCCTTTTTCGTGAAGCACTTTGCGCAGGTGGTGATAGACTTCCGTGCCCCAGCGGAGCGCGTCGCTGAAGCTCTCAGCGCCGTAGGGCACAATCATAAACTCCTGAAAATCGGCGCCCCCTTCGGCGTGTTTGCCCCCATTCAGCACATTCATCAGGGGCACGGGCAGCACATGGGCGTCAATCCCGCCGATGTAGCGATAGAGCGGGATTCTCAGGTGGTTCGCTGCCGCGTGCGCGACCGCCAGCGAGACCCCCAGAATCGCGTTCGCGCCCAGATTGGATTTGTTCTCGCTCCCGTCCAGATTAATCAGCGTTTCGTCGATGGCGCGCTGATCCAGCGCATCCATCCCTTCGATTTCGGGCGCGATGGTTTCATGGATATGTTCTATGGCGTTTCGCACGCCTTTGCCAAGGTAGCGGGTGGGGTCGTTATCGCGCAGTTCCACCGCCTCGTAAGTGCCTGTGGAGGCGCCGGAGGGCACGCTGGCTCTGCCGAAACTGCCGTCATCTAATGTAACCTCCACCTCCACAGTCGGATTGCCGCGGGAATCGAGAATTTCTCGTGCCTGAATGTAGTCTATTGCTGCCATCCGCCTCTCTCCTTGTAGCGAGATTATACCCGCTAACAGGGGGTATACTTTTCCCTGCGGAGGTTGTATAGAGAATGAAAGTAGGCATTATTGGTGGTGGCGGGCGTGTCGGCTCGAACGCCGCGTACGCCCTGCAGCTGATGGGTGCGGTTTCGGAAGTCGTGTTGTTAGATGTCAATCGCGAGGCGGCGGAAGGTGAAGCGCTGGATTTGCGACACGGCGCGGCGCTCTCGCAGTCCATTCGGTTCCGCGCGGGCGATTACGCCGACCTCGAAGGCGCCGAGATGGTGATTATCACCGCCGGCCTGCGCCGACGCCCCGACGAGAGCCGACTGGAACTGATCAACCGCAATGTCGGGCTGTTCCGAGACATTCTCAGCCAGCTCAGGCAGGTGAGCTTGCATCCGAATGTGATTTTTCTGGTGGTCTCCAACCCTGTAGACATCCTGACCTACCTGGCGGTTCGGGAGTCGGGGCTGCCACCAGAGCGCATAATCGGGCTGGGCACGGTGCTGGATACCTGTCGGTTCCGCTCCTATCTGGCGGAGTATTTCAATGTCGCGGCGACCGATGTGGACGCACTGATTCTAGGCGAACACGGCGACTCGATGGTGCCCATCTGGAGCTGCGCCACAATTGCGGGCGTGCCGCTCAAAGACTACCCCGGCTACAGCAAGGAGGCGATGGAGCAGATTTTCCAGCAGACCCGCAACGCAGGCGCGGAGGCGATTCGCCTCAAGGGCGGCGCAGGCTATGCCGTCGGCGTCTCCATCACACAGGTGGTGAACGCGATTGCCCTGAACCAGCACGCGATTCTGCCCGTATCCACCCTGCAGATGGGTGCGCTGGGCATTCAGGATGTGTGCTTCTCGCTGCCCACGCGCGTCGGGCGCAACGGCGTCGCTGGCATTATTGAAATCGGCGTCAGCGACGAAGAGCGCAACGCCCTGCAAAACTCGGCGAGAGTGCTGAAAGAGACCCTGCAGAAGGTGATTGGCTAATATGCCGCTCTACGAATATCGCTGTGGAGCCTGCCGCAAGCGATTCGTAAAGCTGCTGAGCATCGCTCAGCGGGACGACCCGCAGACCTGCCCATTTTGTGGGTACGGCGAGACGAAGCGGCTGGTCTCGCGGGTTGCCCGCCTGCGCACGGAAGACCAGATGCTGGACGACCTCGCCGACACGCTGGAGTTTTCGGGCGACCCCGAAGACCCCGCGACCATGCGGCGCTTTATGCGCGAGATGAGCGCGGCGATGGACGAAGACCCCCACGAGATGGAAGCGATGTTTGAAGAGGAGCTCGCGGGCGAGTCGGCAGGCAATCAGGAGGATACGGCATGAATATCTCTCCTGAAGCCCAGCAGCTGATTGCGCTGGCGCGGGAGGCGCGCCGCCACGCTTATGCGCCCTATTCGGGTTATGCGGTGGGCGCGGCAGTGCTGACCGACGACGGGCGCGTATTCGGCGGGTGTAATGTGGAAAACGCCAGCTACGGACTGAGCAACTGCGCCGAGCGCACGGCGGTCTTCCGCGCCGTTGCGGAAGGCGCCCGCGCGATTGTGGCAGTCGCCGTCGTAACGCCCGATGGCGGCACCCCCTGCGGCGCATGCCGACAGGTGCTTGCCGAGTTCGCTCCCAACCCCAGCGAATGCCCCGTCTGGATTGCCACCCCTGACCACCTTGTGGGGGTTTACACGCTCGCGGAGCTGTTGCCCCATGCATTCCGACTCCAGCGCTGAGCGCGCATGGCGCACTGAATCGCCCGAAGCGACCGAGCAGGTGGCAGGAGCGCTTGTGCCGTTGCTTCAGCCCGATACGCTGATTCTGCTGAAGGGCGAGCTGGGCGCGGGCAAGACGACCTTCGTGCGCGGGCTGGCAAAAGCGCTGGGCGTGGCGGAACCCATCCGTAGCCCCAGCTTCGCGCTCGTGTACGAATACACTATCCGCCAGCCTGAGGCGCTGAAAGGGCTACCCCTGCTTCACATGGACCTCTACCGCCTCGAAACCCCGCAGGAGCTGGCAACGCTGGGACTGGACGAGCTGCTGGAGCGCAGCGGTGTGGTGGTGATGGAGTGGGCGGAGCGGCTGGAAAACCTGCCGTACCCCCTGCCTGCAAGCCATGTATGGGAAATCGCGTTTGAGGTGAACCCCGACGGAACGCGCGTCATTCGCTGGCGCAGGGTTTAGCCGCGTGGACCTCATTCTCCCGAAAGCGCCACCAGAATCAAGCTGGCGACGGGGTCTATGCCCACAATCTCCACTGTGCGCAGGCGTTTTTCGGGGTGGGGGTTCTGCCAGACCATCAGCCGGAGCTTTGCCCAGCGTCCGTCGCCCAGCGGCTGGCTCCAGAGCGGTACGCCCTCAAATGCGAAGCCGTTCTCGTTCCACGCCCGCAGGTGAATGCCATACAGCAGCGGCTGTTCCGCGATGGTGCCATCGTCATATACAAAACGATAGCGGGCAACCTCGGCGTTTATCTCCGTCGGGAAGGCGCAGGTGTGCAGGAAATAGAGCGCGCGCACGGGACGGTCTATCGTAAGGCGCACGACACGAGGCGCGTCGGGAACAGGCGCGAGGTAGCCGTTCAGCATAAGGGCGCGCGGCGCAATCGCAAAGAGATGCCCCTTGAGGCGTGTCTTCCCAGTCAGCTCCGCGCTGAGCGTGCCCAGCCAGTCGCTGAGGGGATAGTTGCCCAGTGCACTCAGATCCACAAGGAAGCCCGCCTTCGGCTGCAGGGAAACAGGCTCGCGCCGATAGAGCCGCGCGAACACCGCCTCCATATCGTAGGGTAGATCTTTCGGCGCGGGCTGGTCGGTGTCCCACGCATAAAGTCCTGCGTAGGCGTAGGCTACAAACTGCTGATATTCGGTTTTACGCAGGGTGTTCTCGTTCAGCGTGTAGCCTGCCCATGTGCTTTGCAACAGTCCCGCGATTCGGCGTTCGCGCGCGGCGCGGGCAAAGGTGTAAATGTTCTGTGGGTTGAACCATGTGGTGGCAATAATCTCCTTGAAGCCTGCACTTTGCAGGGTGGGCACGCTTTTGTAGTTTTCAGGCTGAGTGGGGGTGTAGTGCCAGTCGCAGAGCGTGAGGTTGGGCAGCTGGCTGAGTTGTTCACGCATCCAGCGGGCGTCGTCAGGGCTGGGGGCGTTCGCCGCGCCGTCGTGCGCCTCGCCTGGCGCCAGCAGCATGTCCGACCACATCATCACCTTCTGGGCGCCGCGGCGGGTGAGCGCTTCATATGCCCAGCGGGTCTGCTCCGCAAACAGCTCGGCGACCGACGCGCCTTTGCTTTCGGGGCTGTAGGGGAACCTGCCGCGCATGGTAACCTCATCCATGCCGATGTGGAACGCGCGGGGCTGGAAGACCTCAAACGCCTCGTCGTAGATTTTTTCCAGCAGGGCGCGCGCTTCGGGGCGGCGCGGCGCGATTGCCCACGGCGTGTCGGGGTCTTCCGCTAACTCCTGAAACGCGCCGTTGCGGAACACCCAGCTCATATGCCCCAGCGACTGAATCAGCGGGATGGGTTCCAGCATGTGAGCGCGGGCGGTCTCTACGGCTTGCTTCAAATGGGGTTTTGGCGCGGAAAACTCCACCCACGCGGGGCGAATCGCCTCCCACTGCGCATAGCCGCACTCAATCATCAGGTGATTGAACTTCAGCGGGGCAATCACATTCTGAATCAGTTTCGGCAGGAAGTTGGGGTCGGTGCTGGGAAACAGATGCACGCCCCGAAAGCGCAGATGGGGGTAGTCCACAATCTGCACAGGAAGCG
>CAZQPV010000062.1:5809-13670 GCA_964595265.1 uncultured Fimbriimonadales bacterium | reverse complement strand
ACGACCCCCTCAATCATAGAGGAGGCGTACTGCTATGAGAAGGTATGGCAGAGGCTTTACGCTAATTGAGCTGTTGGTCGTCATTGCGATTATCGCCATTCTGGCAGCGATTCTGTTCCCGGTCTTCGCACAGGCGCGTGAGAAGGCGCGCCAGACAACCTGTACGACCCATTCGAAGCAGTGGGGACTCGCTTTCATGCAATACATCAACGATTATGACGAGACCTTCCCCCTGAGCTTCGGGCTGCAAACTCCTGGTGCGCCTGCCAACATCTGGCAGTTCGGTCATCTGGTGCCTCCCGACTGGTCCCGTTCCCAGGGGGCACAGACAGGACACTTCCGCGGTCTCTCCTCACTCGTTCACTGGGCGAACACCGTGTATCCCTATATTAAGAATCACGGCATGTACGGCTGCCCTTCTGGACCTGAGGTTCGTTTCGGGCCTCTGGACTCCGCGGGCGACTATGCCAACCCGCCGAAGCAACCTGCAGGGGTCAGCTACACGATGAACGGACTCCTGCATAGCTACGCGATGGCGGGCATTGCGCGCCCGTCCCAGCTGCCGCTCTTGTGGGAGGGACGCGGCAAGGCGAAGTCGCTGGGCGTGATTGTGTCGAACCCGGTTCTCCGATGCGACCCCAACGACCCGCGCCCGTGCCGCTACTTCAGCTGTACCAACGGCAACCCGGGCAACGCCTATCCGATCAGCGCGATGTTCGCGCTCTCGGGCACGATGTGGATTCACAATCAGGGCGCGCTGTTCGTGATGGCGGACGGACATGCGAAGTGGCGCCGTCTGGGAGCCCAACTTGCACCCGCCAACACCGACTGGCGCGTAGACCCCTACACGGGCTACGACTCCAACGGCTTCCCAGGCTACTTCTGGTGGGATGGCTGCAACGCGTGGCTCTTCCGACCTGACTACGAGTTCAACATCTGAACCCATTCCTCTGGCGCGGTGGGCGTTTTCACCGCCCATCGCGCTTTACTCTAAGGGAGGCGAAGGATGAAACAACAGGTGTCTAAACCAGTCGCAATTGCGATTATCGTTATTGCTGTCGCAGTTATCCTCTTCATTGGGTGGAGGTTGATTAACCCTCCGGAGCCGAAGCCAGTTGGCTTGCCACCTGGTCAACAGATGATGCCTCCTGCAATACCCCCCGTCGCGCCCTCTGCACCTGGTCAGCAACCTCAGGGTGCCCCGCAAGCGCCTGTCACAGGGGGACAGCAAACCGAGCCGATGTAAGTCAGATAGCAAAGGCACCAACCGCTCTCCTGCGGAGGGGAAGCGCCCCCGCAGGAGATTCTATTCATGCGCACCCTGCCGCCCCCCAAAACTCCCCCGGTTGAGGTATAATACCGCGACCCTTTAAGTCCGCCCCGTGAGGCGACAAGGGAGGAAACAATGCCAATCGATCGCTCACTGAGGAAGGTGCTGGTTATCGGCTCTGGTCCGATTATTATTGGGCAAGCCGCCGAATTTGACTATTCAGGCACGCAGGCATGCCGCTCCCTCAAAGAGGAAGGTCTGGAAGTTGTGCTGATTAACTCCAACCCCGCCACGATAATGACCGACCCCGACACGGCCGACAGGGTGTACATTGAGCCGCTCACAGTAGAGTTCGCCGAGCGTGTGATTGCCCGGGAGCGCCCCGACGGACTGCTGCCCACCCTGGGAGGGCAAACCGGGCTGAATCTGGCGACCGAGCTGGCGGTGCGCGGCATTCTGGATAAGTACGGCGTGCGCCTGCTGGGCACGCCGTTGAGCGCGATTCAGGCAGCGGAAGACCGCGAGCGGTTCCGCGAGTTGATGCGCCAGATTGGCGAGCCTGTGCCCGAATCGTGGATTGTAGAAAGCCTCGGCGAGCTGCGCAAAGTCGCCGAAATCGCTCCCTACCCCTGCATCGTGCGCCCCGCCTACACCCTGGGGGGCACAGGCGGCGGGATTGCCCACAACCCCGATGAGCTGATGGAAATCGGCGCGCGCGGTCTGGAACTCTCCATGCGCCACCAGATTCTGGTGGAACGCTCGCTGCTGGGCTGGAAAGAGATTGAATACGAAGTGATGCGCGACGGCGCCGATAACGCGATTGTCGTCTGCAACATGGAGAACATAGACCCGATGGGCGTCCATACAGGCGACTCCATCGTGGTCGCCCCGTCGCAAACGCTGTCCGATTTTGAGTATCAGCTATTGCGCACGGCGTCGCTGAAAATTATTCGGGCGCTGGGCATTCAGGGCGGGTGCAATGTGCAGCTGGCGCTGAACCCCAACGGCGCAGACTACTATGTGATCGAGGTCAACCCGCGCGTGAGCCGCTCCTCCGCGCTGGCTTCCAAAGCTACAGGCTACCCGATTGCCCGCATCGCCGCCAAAATCGCGATTGGACTGCGACTGGACGAAATCCGCAACCCCATCACGCAAACCTCTGCCGCCTTCGAACCCGCGCTGGACTACTGCGTGCTGAAAATCCCCCGATTCCCCTTCGATAAGTTCCCCACAGGCGACCGCACGCTGGGCACGCAGATGAAAGCCACAGGCGAGGTGATGGCAATAGACCGCACCTTCGAGGGCGCGCTCATGAAAGCCGTGCGCGGGCTGGAGATTGGCGTCTTCGACTTGCGCTATCCGGGCGCTTCCAAACTCAGCACGATGGAGCTGGAAACGCGCATTGAGACGCCGAATGACCTGCGCCTGTTTTATATCGCCGAGGCGTTCCGCCGCGGCTGGCTGGTGGAAGAGGTCCACGCGCTCAGCAAAATAGATCCATGGTTTTTGCACAAAATTCGTCAGGTGGTGGAGCTAGAACAGGAGCTGATGCGTCAGAGCAAGCCCCTGCGCGAGGCGTTTCTGGGCAACAACGACGAGTCGCTTATCGCTCTGGTGCGCAGGGCAAAAGAGTGGCAGTTCCCCGACCGATTCTTGGCCCAGATTACAGGCTTGCATGAGCAGGAGGTGCGCGCGGCGCGCAAACGCTGGGGCATCCTGCCTGCCTATAAGATGGTGGACACCTGTGCTGGCGAATTTGAGGCATACACCCCCTACTTCTACGCCACCTATCACGGCGAGAACGATCGCCCCCCTGCCGACGCTCCACGCAAAGTGCTGGTGCTGGGGTCTGGTCCCATCCGAATCGGGCAGGGAATCGAGTTCGACTACTCCGCTGTGCATGCAGTTAAAACTTTACGCGAGCGCGGGTATTACGCCATTATTCTCAACAATAACCCCGAAACCGTCTCCACTGACTTTGACATCTCCAACGCGCTCTATTTTGACCCCATCACGCTGGAAGAGGTGCTGAACCTGCTGGAGTATGAGGGAAATGTGGAGGGCGTGATGGTGCAGTTTGGGGGTCAGACGGCAATTAATCTGGTGAAGCGCCTGCAGGAGTTCGGTGTGCCGATTCTGGGCACGCCACCCGAATCGGTGGATATTGCGGAAGACCGCTATCGGTTCGATGCGCTGTTGCAGGAGCTGGGCATCCCGCGCCCGCCGGGACGCGCCGTAACGACGCTGGAAGACGCGCTGGCCACGGCGCACGCCGTGGGCTACCCCGTGCTGGTGCGCCCCTCCTATGTGCTGGGGGGACGCGCGATGCAGATCGTGCGCTCCGATACCGAGCTGGAAACCTACTGGCAATCGGCAGTGCTGGCGTTCCCCGACGCGCCCGTGCTGGTGGATAAATATATTGAAGGCAAAGAGGCGGAGGTAGACCTGATTGGCGACGGCGAGCGCGTGCTGATTCCTGCGATTATGGAGCATATTGAGCGCGCGGGCGTGCATTCGGGCGACAGCATGACGGTCGTGCCGCCGCAAACCCTCAGCGACTCGGAGCAGGCGCAGATTGTAGACTACGCCCTGCGGCTGGGACGCGCCCTCAAGGTTTGTGGCTTGATGAACATCCAGTTCGTGGTGCAGGATGGGAATGTGTATGTGATTGAGGTGAACCCCCGCGCGAGCCGCACCGTGCCCTATCTCTCCAAAATCACAGGGATTCCGATGGTTGCGCTGGCGGTGCGGGCGCAGCTGGGCGAGCCGCTGAAGGAGACGGGCGTGGCGCCCCCGCCGCGCTGGGTCGCCGTGAAAGCGCCCGTGTTCTCCTCGCTGAAACTGAAGAAGGTGGAAGTGGCGCTGGGTCCTGAAATGCGCTCTACAGGCGAGGTGATGGGAGTGGATCGCGCCTATGCGCCCGCGCTCTACAAAGCGCTGGTCGCCAGCGGCACGGTGCCCCCTCGCAGAGGAAATGTGTTGCTCACCTTAGCCGACGCCGATAAGGCGGAAGGAGTCCGATTGGCGGAAGCGTTCCACCAGAGGGGGTTCAAGCTTTACGCCACGCTGGGCACGGCGCGCGCCCTGCAAAAGGCAGGCTTGCCTGTGCAGGTCGTGCCCAAAATCGGGCAGGGCAAACCCGACCTGCTGACCTACATTACCGAAAAGCGCATTCAATTGCTCATCAACACGCCCAGCCCGGACCATAAGGCAGAACAGCAGGGACTTCTGATTCGGCGTGCGGCGGTGGAACAGGGCATCCCCTGCCTCACTTCACTGGACACCGCATGGGCGCTGTTGATTGCGCTGGAAGCCCATGAGTTTGAGGTGGAGCCGATTCAGACGCTGGTGCGCGAGGCGGCAAGCACGCTTTCCAGAGCCTGAATGAATCGCCGATTCTGCTCCATCGTGCCCGTGTTCACGCGCAGGTAGGTGGGCAAGCCAAACACGGCGCCCGTGCGCACCAGCACGCCATGCTCGCGCAAAAGTGCCTGCGCTACCTGCTCGGCGTTCGCGCCGACCTCTATCAGGATAAAGTTCGCCCACGAGGGGACGGTACGCAACCCCAGCCGTGCGCACTCCGCTTGAAAATAGTCCAGCCCTTCCCGATTGAGCGCCCGTGTGCGTACCACATGCGCCTGATCCCGAAGGGCGGCTATTGCGGCGACCTGCGCCAGGCGGTTCACATTGAATGGCTCCCGCACGCGCTCCAGCGAGTCTAAAATCTCAGGGCGTGCGATGGCATAGCCAAGCCGCAACCCTGCCAGCCCGTAGGCTTTGGAGAAAGTACGCATCACCAGCACATTCCGCCCCGCGCGCACATAGTCCAGCCCGTTCGGATAGTCGGGGTGATCCACATACTCATAATAAGCCTCGTCCAGCACCAGCAGCACATGCGGAGGTAAGCGCTCCAGCAACCAGTCTATCTCGGTGCGGGTCGCCAGCGTGCCCGTGGGATTGTTCGGGTTTGCGAGGTAGAAGAGCTTCGTTCGGGAATCGACGCGCGCCAGCATCGCGGGCAGGTCATATCGAAATTCAGGTGTGAGCGGTACTTTGTGCAATATAGCCTGATTGAGCTGGGCCGAAGCCTCGTAGCGCACGAACGAGGGATCGCCCATAATCAAGCCATCACCCGGCTCCAGATAGGCGATTCCCAGCAGGTGGATAATCTCATCGGAGCCGTTGGCACACAGGAAGTAGGCTGTGGGTAGCCCATAGAACTGGCTAAGCGCTTCCCGAAGCGCTAGGCAGCCGCCGTCAGGGTAGAGGTGAATCTGACCGAGGTGCGCCTGAATTGCCTGTGCCACGAGGGGCGACGCCCCCAGCGGATTCTCGTTCGCCGAAAGCCTGATAATCTCGCTCAGCCCCAGCTCCTGCTGGAGCTGTTCCAGCGGCTTGCCCGCCCTGTAAGGTTGCATCTGTTGCACATGCGGTCGCGCTTGCACATCCTAAGTATACCTCGCCTGGAACCTCCCCGAAATTCAGACAGTTTAACAATTTGTCGGCAGGAGGATGCCTGTCAGTGGTGTATAATACTCATTAACCGTTCGTTCGAGAACGGTGCAAACCTGAAACTCGGTCGAGGAGGTATGACGATGAAGCGACGCGGCTTTACACTGATTGAGCTGTTGGTCGTTATCGCGATTATCGCCATTCTGGCGGCGATTCTGTTCCCTGTGTTTGCCCAGGCACGCGAGAAGGCGCGCCAGACCTTCTGCGTCAATAACACGAAGCAGATCACACTGGGCATGCTTCAATATGTCCAGGACTATGACGAGGGATTCCCGTTCAGCATCTACATGGCTCCGCAGGGACCGAACAATGCGTACTGTGCATTCACGGTCTACCATGCCATCTATCCCTATCTTAAAAACGCCGACCTGTCGGGATGCCCTTCCGACCGTGAGGCGTGGGATGTGCGCACCGCGTTCCTGCCCCTGGAGATGTGCCCCAATAATGCGACCTCCCCGTTCAAGACCACTGCCTACATCGCGAACTGGGAGATTGTCGAGCGCGGCAGCCTCCCGCTTCCTAACTTCCCCTGGCCTGGCTTTCCCTACAGCGTGAAGCTGGCAATGATTGACGATGTAGTTAAAACCACTGTCCTTTACGACGGGGTGTTGGGCGACCATCAAGGGAACGCGGGCGGTCTGGGCAGCTACATTCAGGGGCGCCACAACAATGTTGCCTCGGTGGGTTATGTGGATGGGCACTCGGGCAACGCCAAAACGCGCCCCATTCAGGGCGGTACGGTGCTCGTTCGGGAACAGACAACCAAAACTCGTCCGCTCTATGCCGTCGAGCAGCCCAACAGCCCGTTCCGAACCATGGGTAACTTTATCTACTATGGTATGAGCGGCGTGGTCAGCCAGTTCCCGACAGGACACCCGCGCGCCGGGCAACCATGCCACTATGCGCCTGTCCAGCCCAATCAGGGCTACACAGGTCAGCCGAACCACTGCCGCAACCCGAACTAAGCAGCGAATCGCTCGGCTCCCCACTTGAGGGGAGCCGAGACCCGCTTCCATTTCTTTGCAAAACCTTTTGTCCCTTCTCTCGCGCCCTTGATTGCTCCATGCATGTGCCATAATTGGGCTATGGAGTTCACTCGAATCGCAGACGGATTGACGTTCCCCGAAGGTCCGACCTGGGACGGCAAAACAGGACTGTTTGTGGTGAATGTCCATAACAACCGCCTGGAGTATTTCAAGCTGGACGCCTCGGGCACGGTGGAGCAACGAATCCTGTACGCCGAACTGCCCGGCAAAGGCAATGGCACGACCCTGCATCCAGATGGCACGCTCTATGTGGCTGATTATGAGCGCAAAGCGATTCTAAAAGTGCCTGCCCCAAATCGCGTGGAAGTGGTGGTAGAACGCTATCAGAATCAATCCCTGCGCGGTCCCAACGACCTCTGCTTTGACCGGGCGGGCAACCTGTTTTTTACCGACCCACGCGATAGTTGGGATGAGCCGATTGGCGCCGTGTATCGGCTGGACAGAGAGGGCACGCTGGAGCGAATTGCCAGGGGGCTGCATTTCCCAAACGGTATCGCAATAGACCCGCAGGAACGGTTTCTCTATGTGGCGGAGACCCGCCGTAATCGCATCCTGCGCTGGGCACTGAAAAACGGCAAAGTTGCTTCCAGGACGCCCGAAGTATTCGCGGAGCTGGCAAAGGGCGCGGTTGGTCCCGATGGCATGCGGTTTGATTGGAAGGGGAATCTTTGGGTGGCGCACTACGGGCGCGGCGTGGTGCAGTTAGACTCCTCTGGCAGGGAGATTGCGCTCCACACCCTGCCGGGCAAGGGTGTGACCAATCTGGAGTTTGGCGGGGCGCGCCGACAGTGGCTGTTCGTGACCGAGACCGAAACGAACGCCCTCTATCGCGCCACGCTCAGCTAAGCACCATCTGCACCAGCTCGCGCGCGGCGACCACCGACTCGGCGAATATCTGCAGCGCGGTCTCCGCCTGTTCGCGGGTCATAATCAGCGGCGGTTCCATGCGAATCACCTTCGGGTTGTTCAGCGTGTAGGCGGCGATCACCCCGCGCTGAATCATGTTAGTGATAGTCAGCTCGCCGAAGTCCGC
>CAZQPV010000062.1:2273-5709 GCA_964595265.1 uncultured Fimbriimonadales bacterium | reverse complement strand
ATGCGGATACCGCCCTCGCCCTGAATCGGCTCCACAATCACGCCTGCCGTCTGGTCGTCCATATGTTGCGCCACCGCATCGGCGTCGCCGAACGGCACATGCACAAAACCGGGCAGCAGGGGGTCGAACGGCTTGCGGTAGACCTCGCGTCCGCTGGCGGAGAGGCTCCCCATCGTCTTGCCGTGATAGCTGCCGATGGTGCTGATCATCTTCACGCGCCCTGTGGCTTTGCGTGCCAGCTTGATGGCGCCCTCCACCGCCTCCGTGCCAGAGTTGCAGAAGAAGCTGTATTGCATGTCTCCGGGCAGAATCTGGGCGAGCTTCTCAGCGAGCCTTGCCTGGGGTGCGTTGAACATGATTTTGCTCGGCATGGGCATCTGATCCAGCTGGCGCTTGACTGCCTCCACCACCTTCGGGTGGCGATGCCCCAGCGCGAACATGCCGTACCCGCCAAGACAATCCAGAAACTTTCGCCCCTGCGCGTCGTAAATATAGCACCCTTCCGCATACCACTCCACACCCAGCCCCGCAAAGCGTAACACTCTGGCTAAGCCGGGGTTCAGGTGGCGCTCGGTCAAATCGGCAATCTGCTCGGTGAATGCCTCAGGATTCTCAGGGAACGGAACCGTCATCGTCGTTCACTCCTCGTGGCAGGGATTATACCTCACCCCGCTCGCTGGAGCGACGACCGCTGAAGCACTCGCTGATAGACCGCCTCTGTGAGCGCCTCACTGTCTCCCAGATGCGCTACCAGCTGGAAATAGTCTTCCACCCATTCCAGATCGCTCATGCGGTAAAGATGAAGCGGCGGCAAGCGGCTCTCCGCGAAAATCGGGATTCCCAGCGATTCGGCGCGGACGCAGAAGTGGGGGTCTTCTCCCTTGTACGGGACGCCCTGAACTTCGGCGAACGAGACGCCCCGCTCCAGTGCCTCCCGTCGTATCAGCGTGCATGCCCCGCCACCGTAAATCCGATACAGGCCGGGCGCACGCACCAGCGATTCGAGAAAGTACAGGGCGCGCCGATGTGCCTCTGCCTCTGGCAATTCTCGCTCTCGCACAGGACGATAAAACTGATAGGGATGCGCCAGCCACACATTCGGCAGGGGCGGTTCGTTTGGGAGCCAGTTCGTCCAGAACACGGAGACCACAATCGGCGCGTCCTGTGCAATCAGGTGCTTCAGATGGTTCGGGGCGACTACCAGATCGCTGTCCAGAATCCAGAGCACGTCATAGCCTGCTTCGAGGGCGTAGCGGAGCATGCGGTCTTTCAGCGCGGCGAGCCGCCATATGATGCCCACTTCCCAGTGATGGGTGTGTTCTGTGCGCTGGTAGCCTTCGCTGGGGGCGGCGCGCCAGAGCGTTACGGAATGCTCCGCGCTTTCTGCGAACGCTTCCAGAATCTGCGTGGCGCGCGGGTCGTCGTTGTTATCTGCAAACAGATAGGCGACTTCCAGCCCCGTTGTGTCCAGTTGGCGCTGCGCGCCCAGAAACGCCTGCAGAATCTCCGGGTGCTGACGCACGGGAGCGGCAATCAGCACACGCTCACACGGCGCCATCGCCCGCTGACGGTCATAGATCCCCGCCCACCAGACTCCATCTTCAGGCAGGATTCCGAACTCGCGATGCGCTTGAAAGCCCCAGGCGCGCCACTCTGATTCCCGAACCGCTCTTAGCGGGGCGACGGCAACCACCCAGCGCGTTGTCAACTGTCGCGCCTCGCTGATACGCTCGTGAACGGTCTCGTCTGTGCCCAGCACCACCACCAGCTCGTATTCAGGGCGTACCAGTCCTGGGGGCAAAAACGCCTGCCCAATCACCTGTCGTGCATAGCCCAACCAGCGCGTGTCATCTGTGCCGTGAACCGTTGCATAGGGCAGATGATGCTGAAGAACGCGCGTGCTCTCGCCCCGTTCGCAGCCCAGGTCCAGCACCCGAATCGGCTCCCAGCGCCCGCACGGCAGGTTCGCCAGCGCCAGCTCCGCCAGTCGCATGCGCAAATTTTCCATCTTGCTTTGAATTATCGGGCAATCGGCAACCTGAGTGCAGTGCCCGTGCCATGCTCCCGTTAAGGTATCATGACTCCTGTAGGGGGCAACTCCCACACGGAGGTTATGATGATTGTACGCGAATGGCTTAAGAAACTGCTGGACCCGACGGAGCGCGAAGTCAAACGGCTCTGGCCTGTAGTGCATAAAATCAATGCGTTAGAACCTGAAATTCAGAAACTGACCAACGAACAGCTGCGAGCGAAAACAGAGGAATTCAAGAAGCGCCTTCAAGATGGCGAGACGCTGGACGATATTCTGCCAGAGGCGTTCGCGGTGGTGCGCGAGGCGGCGCGCCGCACGCTCAACATGCGCCACTTCGATGTGCAGTTGTTGGGCGGGATTGTGCTTCATCAGGGGCGCATCGCCGAGATGAAAACCGGCGAAGGGAAAACCCTCGTCGCCACGCTTCCCCTCTATCTGAACGCGCTGCTGGGCAAAGGCGTGCATCTGGTCACGGTCAACGATTACCTTGCCCGCCGCGACGCCGTGTGGATGGGTCCCATCTATCACCTGCTGGGGCTGAGCGTCGGCGTGATTCAGGGGCAGAGCGCGGAACACGACGAACGCGGTGGCTCGTACCTCTATGAGCCAGGCTATGTCCACCCCGACCCGCGCTACCTGCACCTGCGCGAGGTCACGCGCAAAGAAGCCTACGCCGCCGACATCACCTACGGCACGAACCACGAGTTCGCTTTTGACTACTTGCGCGATAACATGGTCTTCTCGGTGGACGACCTCGTGCAGCGCGAACTCTACTACGCGATTATCGACGAGGTGGACAGCATCCTAATTGACGAGGCTCGAACGCCCCATATCATTTCAGGGCAGATTCAGGAAGACCTCTCCATCTATCAGCGAATCGACTCGTATGTGCGTCGGCTGCAGCCCGGACGCGACTATGTGGTGGATGAGAAACACCACGCCGTGACTCTCACCGAAGAAGGCATCGAGCGTCTGGAGCAGATGATGGGCGTGAACAACCTCGCCGAAGAGGTGGAGTTGATGCCCTACATCAACGCCGCTCTCAAGGCGCACGGCTACTTCAAAAAAGATGTCCACTATGTGGTGCGCAACGGCGAAATCATTATCGTGGACGAGTTCACGGGGCGCCTGATGCACGGGCGCCGCTTCAGCGACGGCATCCACCAGGCACTGGAAGCCAAAGAGGGCGTGCCCATCAAGCAAGAGAGCCAGACCATCGCTGTCGTGACCTTCCAGAACTACTTCCGACTCTATCAGAAACTGGCGGGTATGACGGGAACCGCCAAAACCGAAGAGGAAGAGTTCCGCAAAATCTATGGTATGGATGTGGTGTGCATCCCCACGCACCGCCCGATGATTCGCATCGATCACCCCGATGTAGTGTATAAAACTCTGGAGGCGAAG
>CAZQPV010000062.1:0-2173 GCA_964595265.1 uncultured Fimbriimonadales bacterium | reverse complement strand
TGAACGCGCTCTCGATGCGCCAGATTACGCCCATCCTGCGGGCGCTGAACCTGCCCACCAGCCCCACCGACCCCGCGCATGTCAAGTGGTTCCTGGAACACTGGGAGTTACCCGAAGAGAACGCCCAGTATTTCATCGAGGCGATGGAGCATGGCATTCCCCACAATGTGCTGAACGCGAAGTATCACGAGAAAGAGGCGCGCATTATTGCCGAAGCGGGACGCAAGGGCGCGGTGACCATCGCCACGAACATGGCAGGGCGCGGCGTGGACATCCTGCTGGGCGGCTCCATCGTCAAAACCGATGAGAACGAGTCGGAGCAGGCAGAAGCCGAAGCGCAGGCGCAGGAGGCGGAACTACTCTCCTTCCGACGCGGAGGCAAAGAGCGCGCCGCGCCGCCCTTGCCACTCTCCGAACAGGAACGCTCCAAAGCCGCAGAAGAGGTGCGCAAGCTCGGGGGACTCTATGTGCTGGGCACGGAACGCCACGAAAGCCGACGCATCGATAATCAGCTGCGCGGACGCGCAGGACGCCAAGGCGACCCCGGCGAATCGCGGTTCTTCCTCTCGCTGGACGACGAGCTGGTGCGCCTCTTCGGCGAGAACCTGCGCAACAGCCCGCTCCTCAAAGGCTGGCCCGAAGACGAACCCCTCGAAGCCAAAATGCTCTCCAAAGCCATCGAGAACGCCCAGAAGCGTGTGGAGCTCCACAACTTCTCGATGCGCAAGTATGTGTTGCAATACGACGATGTGCTGAACAACCAGCGCCAGCTCATCTATCGCATGCGGCGCGAAATCCTGTTCGGCGTCGACACGCGCGAGAAGGCACTCAGGTTTATCCGCGAGATGGTGGAAGAAGTCATCAACGAGTACGCGCCGCGCAATCTGCCCCCCACCGAGTGGGATATGCAAGGGCTCTATCAGCGGCTCAACACCATCTTCCCGCTGGAGTTTTATATCAAGCCCGACGACTTCCACTTCAACCACCACGACCTGATGGTGGAGCAGATTCTGGAGTGGGCGGAGCAAGCCTATCAGTGGCGCGAGGAGCAGCTCACGCCCGAAATTATGCGCGAGCTGGAGCGCTACTTCATGCTCCAGATTATCACGCGCCGCTGGGTGGAGCATCTGGCGTCGATGGACTACCTGCGTGAGGGAATCGGCTTGCGCGGCTACGGACAGATTGACCCGCTGGTCGCCTACAAGCAGGAAGCGGCGAAGGTGTTCGCCGAAACGCTGGCGGGCATCCGCAACGATGTGGTGATGGCGCTCTTCCACGCGCAGGTCGTGCCCCAGCAGCCGCAGCAGGTGGTGCGCATCCACGACGGCAGCCCGAACCTCGCCACCGCTTCGCCCGCCGCCCGCCCCGCCGTCCAGCGCCTGAACGACGAGGGCGAACCCGTTCCCCAGGCATCGGGCAAGGTCGGGCGCAACGACCCCTGCCCCTGCGGGAGTGGGAAGAAATATAAGAAGTGCTGCTATCCGAAGTATGGGTGAGGCTCCCCCTCACCCAATCGGTATCACCACCACATCGCGCGGGCGCCACGGGGGCATCGGCGGATGGGGCGGCTCGCTGTCCCCATACTTCCACAACGCCCAGATGACCGTCGTCTCCTTCGGGCGCTCCTGCGGGAACGGCGTGTGTCCATCGGTCAGCACAATCACCGCGTCGGGCTTCGGCTCCAGCGCCAGCGCCGCCTGCAGCCCTGCCACCGTATCCGTGCCCCCGCCCCCGCGCAACCCTTCACGCACCTTCAGCCAGTCGGAGCCGCGCAGCACCTGTATCGCCTCGTACGGCACCGCGTCGCAGGGGATAATCGTGATGGGCACCCGCAACTGCTCCAGCACTGCCCGCACCTCCGTTAGTGCCTGCGTCAACTCGCGGTCGCTGATGGAACCCGAAGTGTCCACCACGCACGCCACGCGCGGGCGGTACTCGCCCTGCAGCGAGGGCAGGTAAATCGGGTGATAGACGCTGATGCGGCGGTTCGGGCGGCGCAGGCTGTAGTCCAGCCGTTGTCCGAACCCCTCGCTGATAGCGTCCCGCACCACTCGCTTGAGCTGCTCGCGCCAGTTCACCCGCGGCTTCAGCATCTCTTCTGCCCAGCGCACGAGGCTCGCAGGGAGCGTGCCCCGATTTTTCTGATGTTCCAGAATGTTGCGGGCGACGGTTT
>CAZQPV010000061.1:0-13724 GCA_964595265.1 uncultured Fimbriimonadales bacterium | reverse complement strand
TCGTGGGTTCGAATCCCACCCTCTCCGCCATCACAACGATGTTCTGGACCGACACGCACTGCCATCTGAATCACCCCGACCTCCTGAGCGAGTGGGAGGCGGTTGTAGCGCGCGCTCAGCAGGGGGGTGTTCAGCGCTTCGTGGTGGTCGGCTACGACCTCGAAAGCAGCCAGCGCGCGGTCCAGCTTGCTGAGCAACACCCCAGCCTCTACGCAACCGTCGGCATCCACCCTCACGACGCCACCCGGTGGAACTCCACCACCCACCAGCAACTCGCCCTGCTGGCTCAGCACCCGCGTGTGGTAGCCATTGGCGAAATCGGACTCGACTTTTACCGCGATTTTGCCCCCCGCGAGGCGCAATATGAAGCGTTCCACGCCCAGATGCGCCTCGCCCAGACGCTCCAGATGCCTGTGGTGATTCACTGTCGTGAGGCGTATGACCCCTTGCTGGAGGTGCTGACGGCATATCCTTCTGTGCGTGGGGTGCTGCACTGTTTTTCGGGCACGGAGGCGCATGCGCGGCGGGGGCTGGAGCTGGGCTACTGGCTGGGGATTGGCGGCGTGGTTACTTTCCGTAGCGCCGACTCGCTCCGCACGATTGTGCGCGAAGCGCCCCGCGAGTGTATCGTGCTGGAAACCGACGCCCCCTACCTCGCGCCGCACCCTTATCGCGGCAAACGCAACGAACCCGCCTACATCCCCCTGATTGCCGGGCAAGTCGCCGCCCTGTGGGAGACGCCCCTCGAAGCGCTCGCCGAGCTGACTGAGCAGAATGTGCGTCAGCTTTTCCCCCGTGTCGCACAAATCCCATAACTGAGAAACGAACAATCAAAAGCCTGGTGTCTTTAGCGGATGAACCTCCTCTGTCGCGAAGAACCGGGGATTCGCCGAGCAGGACGCGGGAGCCGCGTCCGTACGGGCATGGGTAGGGGCACGGAAACCGTGCCCGCGAGCCAAACAAGATGCCGGAACCGTATCCGTATAAGGGTGCGTAGGGGCGCGGTCGCCGCGCCCCACGCGGCGAAATGAATCGTGCCACGAGGTGGAATGCGAATCCTTGCGACAGAGCAGCTTCAGCCGTCTGGCTGAAAAGTCTTCAACGCAAGGTCAGGAAAGGTATAATTCCCTTCCACAGGAGAGGAGGCAATGCGATTTGAAACAGCAGCCATCCACGCAGGACAACAACCCGACCCCGTCACCGGCGCCGTGATTGTGCCCATCTACGCCACTTCCAACTTCGTGCGCACTGGTATCGAGCAGACCGACGGCTATGAGTATTCGCGCGTTTCCAACCCGACGCGCGCGGCGGCAGAAACCTGCCTCGCAACGCTGGAAGGGGCGCGCTACGCCCTGCTGTTCGGCTCTGGCATGGCTGCCGAAACGGCAGTTTTGGGACTGCTCAAGCCGGGCGACCATGTGGTCTGCACGCGCGATGTGTACGGCGGCACGGTCTCGCTGATGAACCGCATCGCCCCCCAGCGCGGCATTCAGGTGTCGTATGTGAACGCCTTAGACCCCCAGCAGGTCGCCGATGCGATTCAGCCCAGCACGCGCATGCTCTGGCTGGAATCGCCCACCAATCCGCTCACCTATGTGCTGGAGACGCCTGCGCTCGTCGAGATTGCCAAAGCGCACGGGCTGCTGACCGTATTTGACAACACCTTCGCCACGCCGTACCTGCAGAATCCCCTGCAGTGGGGCGTGGATATTGTGGTGCATAGTGTTACGAAATATCTCGGCGGGCACAGCGATATTATCGGCGGCGCGCTGGTCTACAACCGCGACGACCTGCACGAGCCGCTCTGGGACCAGCAGGCGGTGGGGGGCGGGATTCTCTCGCCGTTCGAGAGCTGGCTGCTGCTGCGCGGCATGAAAACGCTCGCCGTGCGCATGCGCGCCCACTGCGACAACACCATGGCAGTGGCACGCTTTCTGGAGGAACACCCTAAAGTGGAGCGTGTGCTGTATCCGGGGCTGCCCAGCCATCCCCACCATGAGCGTGCGAAGCGCCTGATGCGCGGCTTCGGCGGAATGATTGCCGCCTACCTGAAAACCGACCGAGCCGGCGTGAACCGATTCTGCACGCGCACGCGCTACTTCCGACTCGCCAGCAGCCTGGGCGGGGTGGAGTCGCTGGTGGGCTATCCCCCCAGAATGTCGCACAGCAGCCTCACGCCCGAAGAACGCGCCGCGCTGGGCATCACCGAGAACCTCGTGCGTCTCTCAGTAGGAATCGAGCATATCGACGACCTGATTGCCGATCTGGACTCGGCGCTAACGGCACTCTGATGCGCACGATAGGCGTCGATACGGGCGGCACCTTCACCGATTTCGTCTTCTGGGAGGATGGGCGTCTGCGCCTGCTGAAAGTGGCCTCCACGCCCGACGCGCCAGAGCAGGCGGTGTTGCACGGCATCCGCTCCTGGCTGAACGAGGGCGCGCCGTTTCGGCTGCTGCACGGCACAACTGTCGGCACAAACGCGATTCTGGAGGGGAAGGGCGCACGCACGGCGTTCCTGACCACGCGCGGCTTCCGCGATATGCTCCACATCGGGCGACAGGAGCGTCAGGAGCTATATAGCCTCTGCCCCCGACCGCGCCCATGCCTTGCAGAGCGCGCCCTGTGCGCCGAAGTCGCTGAACGCATCGCCTACGACGGCACGGTGCTGTACCCTCTTCACACGGAGGAGCTGGAGCGCCTGATTCGCCGATGGAAGCGGGCGGGTGTGGAAGCGGTGGCGGTATGCCTGCTGTTTTCGTATGTGAATCCCAGCCACGAGCGCGCCCTGAAGGCGATTCTGGAGCGCCATTTCGCGGTTTCCATCTCCAGCGAGGTGGCGCCTGAGTTCCGCGAATACGAACGCGCCAGCACGACCTTTCTGAACGCAACGCTGACCCCAATTATGGGGCGCTATCTGGAGCGGCTGCAAGCTTCGGCGGGGGCGCTTGGCGCGGAGCCGATTCTGCTGAGCGGTTCTTCGGGGGGGCTGATAAGCCTGCCGCGCGCACGTGCCTATCCGCTCGGCACGGTGCTGTCGGGTCCCGCCGCGGGCGTGATGGGTGCGTGGGCGCTCGCCCGACAGGCAGGCATCCCCAGAGCGCTGACCCTCGATGTGGGCGGCACCTCCTCGGATATGGCGCTGATAGACCACGAGCCGCTACGCGCCACACTGGGCGAGATTGGCGGCATGCCCATGCGCATGCCGCGCCTTGACATCCACACTCTGGGCGCGGGCGGCGGCTCGCTGGCGTATCTGGACCCTGCAGGGGGGCTGCGCGTGGGTCCTCAGAGCGCGGGCGCCGACCCCGGTCCCGCGGTCTACGGCAAGAGCCTGCAGCCAACTCTTACAGACGCCCACTTCGTGCTGGGGCATCTGCGACCTGAAACTTTCGGGTTCGGTCAGATTGCGCTGGAGCCAGAGCGTGCGTGGCGTGCGATAGAGCCACTCGCGCAGGCGCTGGGACTGAGCATCCCCGAAACCGCGGAGGCGATTGTGGAGCAGGCGCGTGCCCGGATTGCACGCGGGCTACGCACCCTCTCTGCAGGCAGAGGTTACGACCCCGCGCAGTTCACGCTGGTGGTGTTCGGCGGTGCAGGCGCTCTGCACGCCTGCGCGCTGACGCGACTGCTCCAGATTCCGCAGTGGCTGGTCCCCCCCTATCCGGGCGTGCTGTCGGCGTACGGCTTGCTCTGGATGGAGATTCTGCACGAAGCGGCGCGCACGGTGTTGCGCGAGCTGCCCGACCGCGCTGACCCACCGCTGGAGCGCGTGCTGATAGACCTGCGTGAGGAGTGCGAGGCGGTGATGCGCGAAGCGGGCGTGCCAATCGGCAGCTTTGAACTGCATCCCTACGCCGACCTGCGCTATACGGGGCAATCGCACGAGATCACTGTGCCGATGAACCTGGCGCGGCTCTCGCAGACAAAGGCGGAATTTGAACGGCTCCATCAGACGCGCTATGGCTTCACCCTGTCAGGGCACGCTGTGGAGCTGGTGAACATGCGTTTGCGAGCGGTTGCACTCCAGCCCAAACCTGCAGGCGCCACCTGGGAACCGCCTGCAGACTGGCTCCCTCCGAATCTGCCCAGCAAAGCAACGCTGATTCTGCACGGGCAAACGCTGGAAGCGCCCGTGATTCCGCGCCACGCGCTCGCGCCCGACGAGGTTGTGCCCGCGCCCGCGCTGGTGGTACAACCCGACGCCACCGTGCTGATCGAACCTGGCTGGCATGTGCAGGTGTGCCGCCGCACGGGTTCGCTGATAGGGCGCTGGCAAGGTGGACAACAGTAGTAGGATTCTCAATGAACCTGGTGTATCATGTTCCTGTGCGCACAAAATCCTGCCTTCTGCTCTTGTAGCATCAGAGAAAGAGCATGAGGATGCGAATGGAGACCGGGTTAGACGATCTGATGCCGGAATTGCAGAAGGCAGCTCGCGCCGCGGTGCGTTATGCGTGCCAGCACTTTTGCCCATCGGTGTACACTTCCGACTACTGGCGCGACGAGTGCCTCCAGGTTGCTGGCGTGGCTGTCTGGCACGCAAGCCGTCATTACAAGCCCGATTCCGGCGTTTCCTTAACGACTTACGCCTACATATGCGCCCTGCGAGTGCTCAAAAAGGAGTATGAGCGCATTATCCACTTGTACCAGCATGAAGCTCCCTGCGCAGCTCACGCGGGTTGTCAACATCCCAGCTCGCACAGGGCAGAGCTTCGTTACCTACGGGATTGCCGTCGATCAGCAGTGCCGTGTGTGGGTTGTGGATTATAACAGCGGCCGTATTGCTGGCTACGACCCCGCCACGGATACGCTGGTTCTGTCGAACCAAACCTCTCGTGGCGGATTCTGGCGTGGCTGCACGGTTGACCCAAATGGGTGTGTTTGGACATCGGCAACCACCCCGAGCGGTCAGGTGGTGAAGTGGTGCATTCCCGACTTCAACGATCCCAGCACCTGGATTGTGCAGACTCAGACCTACACGACGCACAATGGCGGCACTGGGATCGCCGCGACGGTCGCCCCGCCGAACTCGGGGCTGCCCTTCTCTATCGTTGCAGCTGGTGGTGCCTCACCGCCTTCTGGCTGGACGCAGATTAACCCCATCACCATGGCTCCACTCAACAGCGATACCTGCCCGCACCGTGAGCTGGCGGTCTACAACTACACCGACTTCACGGGATCGTTGCTGCGCATCACGCAACAGACTGGGAGCTGGACAGTGGTGTACGACAGCGGCTGCGACGACACCCAGTGGGGCGTGGTGAACTGGAACGCCTTTGCGCCACCGGATGCTGAGCTCAGAGTCAGGGTGCGCGCGTCCAACACTCTGGGCACCTGGCCCGAGTACCAAGAGGTGCAGAACGGGCAGGCGTTCTGCCAGCGCGGGCGCTACCTGCAGGTGCAAGTGGTCTTCTCGCGTCGCCGACAGGGTGTGCAGTGCGATTCTGCTCTGTGCCGCGAGTTCGGCGACAGTCCCATCCTGTATGACCTGACGATTGCGTCGCTGTGTGAGTGCCCGCGCGGCGCCCTGCAGGGCACGCTCTACTGCGACAGCAACCGCAACGGCTCGCAGGACGCTAACGAGAGCGGGCTGGCAGGGTGGACGGTCGTGCTACGCGATACGCGCGGCAACACTGCCAGCGCGACCACCGACGCGCAGGGACACTATGAAGTGGAGATGCTGCCCTCGGGACGGTACGAGGTGGCAGCGGCGATTCCGCCTGCCTGGCGCGCGGTTACGCCTGCGACGGGACACTATGAGTTAGAGGTGCAGGAAGGTCGCGCTTATCGCCTCGACTTCGGCGTAGCGTTGCGGGCGGATGTAAACGCTGACGGCTTCGTGGACGACACCGATCTGCTCATGGTACTGTTCGCCTTCGGCAGCGCGGGTCAGGGGCTGCCCGAGGATGTGAACGGCGACGAGATTGTGGACGACACCGATCTGCTCATGGTACTGTTCGCCTTCGGCAGCGGATGCTAACGATAAAGGGGCGTGGGTCTCATTCCCACGCCCCTTTTCGATTGCCAGTACGCCCCGAAATGTCTACACCCGGTGAGGTACTCTGTTCACAGACCTCAGAACCCCACCGCCACGCACCCGGAATCGCCCCAGATGCGCTCATCGGCAAGCGTGCGCTTCAACACGGCGCGCGCGGTCTCCTGATTCTCAGGCGTTACACCCACGGCAATCACCACCGTCGGGCTGGAAACGCGCAAGCCAATCAACCCCTTCAGGATGTCCAGTATCGGGTCAGGGTCAGGGTAAATGCACACACAGAAAATCCACAAGCGGAAGCAGGGGAAGCGGCAGCCTCCCGAATCGCCCCCGCTCTCTTTGTTGTTGAAAACGGTAATCCATCCCACATTCGGCACAGGCGAGTTCTGGAACAGGTCGCCGACAGTGCGCACGGGGCGCGTGAGGGGACGAATGTCCTTTTTCTCAATCCAGCGTGCGTTTTCGCTGGGGTTCGCCTGCGGTGCGGGGGTCAGCTGGGGTCCAAACACGCCGCGCAGGAACTCCTCAATCGGGGTGTTTTGCCAGTTCGGGTTCGAGGCGGGCGCGCTCGTGCGCTCTGTGGCAGTGCGCGGGTTTTCCCTAACTCCGGAAGACTTGGTTTTAATCACGAGCTGCGTTCCCTCCACCAGCTGGGAAACCGTTTGTGGCGGTGTGGTCGCCTGATGATAGAGGATAATGACCCGGAAGGGCGGCGCGGTCGTTTCGGGGTCTTTCGGGGCGGTCTCACGCACATTGGTTACTTGCGGACGCGTGGGGGTGTTCTGCTGCTCTTCGGCAGAAACGGCAGCGCCCAGCAACACCGCAACACTCACTGCAGTCAGCAAAAAGCGTGTGAACATCAACAAACCTCCTTTGAAAGTTGCTTGAGGCACAGGTCCACCTGTGTCCAGCCTGTTCAGATGTTTGGATTATTTCATCGTCAGGAAATCCGTGACGATTGATAAAGATTATGGATTTCGAGGGGAGTTTCTGGAGTCGCGGCGCGAAGGAGTTGCCCCCTTCGCGCCTTTTTCTATTTATGCCGCTTGCGCGCTGGCTCGATGGGCGGCGAGTCGTTCTTCGGCGTGCTGGATCAGGTTCTCAAACTCCCTGCCGTCGCCCGGATAGAAAGCCCAGCCGTAGTGCAGGCTGAAGTGGCGACTGACGCTTTCCTGAAACGCACTCTGGAGCCACTCGGTGAGCGCCTCATACACGCGCTGGGCGATAGAGGGCGTATGCTCCCCTGCGTAGGGCAGAATCACGCCCAGCGAGGCGCGCCCGTAGCGCCCCACGATATCGGCTTTGCGCACGGTTTCCCGCGCTACTGCTGCTGCCTGCAGCAGCAGCTCGCCCAGCGCGAACTCGCCCAGCGCATCGAGCGTCTGGCGGTCGGAAACGAACTCAAAGATGGCGAACCCGACCACATTATGATAACGCGCGGAGCGCTGCACTTCTTCCCGCAGGCGCACCTGCAGGTAGTCGTAGGAATACAGTCCTGTCTGGGGGTCTAAAATTCGCGCCTCGAAGTCGCCGCGCTCCAGTCCCCGCGCCCGCAACCGCTGCTGGTCCAGCCATTCCTCTTCGCTGATGATGCGACGCAGCTTCTGGGTGGCGTTGCGCAAAATGTGCGACACATAGTTGCACGAGATTTTGAGCATATGCGCAATCTCAGTCTGGTTATAGCCCTCGTTGAAAAAGAGCTCCAGCACCTGGCGCTCTATCTGTTTGAGCTGACGCATCGCGTTCTCGATCACCACACGCTCCTCAATTGGCAGGTTGAAGGTCTGGCACGGCTCGCATTCCAGTTTCTCGATATCGTAGCCGCTCCACTCATCTTCATCGTCGGAGCTCAGCACATCGAGCGAGCTGACTTTGAACACCTCGCGCGTCATCAGCACATCTTCTACGGCTTTCGTGGTCATGCCGAGGAACTGGGCAATCTCCTGCGTGGTGGGCGGGCGTCCGTACTGGGCGCTGAGTTCGTTAATCACCCGATTGATTTTGCTGTTGAGCTCCTGTAGCCACGCTGGCTCTTTGATGATTTTGCCCTTATCGCGCAGGTAGTGCTTGATTTGCCCGATAATCAGGTGCGTGGCGTAAGTGGTGAACTTCACGCCCTTATCAGGATCGTACAGATCCAGCGCGTTCAGTAGCCCGAGGTAGCCTTCCTGAATGAGGTCTTCAATCGGCTCCCCTGAGCCGACGAACTTTCGGGCGGCGCTCTCCACCAGCCCCGATAGCTGAAGCGTGATCATATCCCGAATCTCCAGGTCGCGCGTGCGACAATATTCGCGAACCAGCTCTTCCGTGTCCCGTTTAATCATCGTTGCTCCTCCTGAGCCAACCGATTTCGTCCGTGTGTTTATTGAATCGCGTTAATTAGTTTGAACATGGGCATCATAATCGAGATGGCGATGAAGCCGACGATTCCGCCAAGAAACACAATCAGCAGGGGTTCAATCATGGAGGTCAGCCCCTTGATGGTGGCGTCCACCTCCTGCTCGTAGAAGTCGGCGATTTTGACCATCATTTCGGAGAGGCGCCCCGATTCTTCGCCGATGTCCATCATATGGATGACCATCTGCGGGAACAGATTGGTTGCGGCGAAGGGGGCGCTGAGGGGCTGCCCTTCGCGAATGCTGACGCGCGTGCCCTCGATGGCGGTCGCCAGCACCGCATTCCCCGAAGTTTGCCCCACAATCTCCAGCGTGCGCATCAGCGGCACGCCGCTGGCAACCAGCGTGCCCAGCGTCCGCGCAAAGCGTGCCATCGCCAGCTTCAACACCAGCTCCCCAAAAATCGGCAACTTCAGTTTCAGATAGTCATACTGATAGCGCCCCTTCGGCGTGCGAATGTAGCGTCGTATCACGAACAGCCCGCCTGCAATCACGCCGCCGATCATCCACCAATAGCCAATCAGGAAATCGCTGGCGCTGAAAATAAACTGCGTCATCGCGGGCATCTCCACATTCATGCTCGCGAAAATCTCCTTGAAGCGCGGCAACACGAACATAAAAATCGCAATCAACACCAGAAACGAGAACACCAGCACCATCACAGGATACATCATCGCCGACTTGATTTTCTGGCGCACCTCGAGGTCTTTTTCCAGAAAGGTAGCTAACCGATCCAGAATCTGGTCTAAAATCCCTGCCACTTCCGCCGCGCGAATCATGTTCACGAACAGATCGGAAAACACGGTGGGGTGTTTTTCCATCGCTTCGTTGAGTGCCATGCCCGATTTGACATCTTTGCGCACGGCGTCGAGGGCATTTTTGAGGGCAGGGTCTTTGGTCTGCGTGTAGAGAATATCCAGACAGCGCAGGATGGGGATGCCTGCATCGATCATGGTGGCGAACTGACGGGCGAACAGCACCATCGCCTGCAGTTTGGGCTTTTTGGGCTTGTTGAAGCCCGAAAAGAGCTTCGCGCGGCTCTTCTGCTCTTCCACACGCACCACATGCAGCCCCTGCTCGTGCAGTTTGGCAATCAGGAGCTGTTCGCTATCTGCCTCCAGGGCACCCCGCAGGACGCGCCCCTTGTTGTCGACCGCTTCATATCCGAACACAGGCATCGCGCATGACCCTCCTACGCGGCGTTTTTGAGCAGTTGCATGAAGTTCTCTTTATCCATCGCGCGGTTGACCGCCTCCTCGAAGCTGATATAGCCGTTCCGATGGAGATCTGCCAGCACGCGATCCATGGTAATCATGCCCTGCCCTGCGTTGGTCTCCATAATGGAGTAAATCTGGTGTGTTTTGCCCTCGCGAATCAGGTTGCGGATGGCGGCGTTTGCCAGCATCACTTCAATCGCGGCGATGCGCCCACCGCCAATCATGGGAATCAGCTGCTGGGCGAAGACCGCCTCGATGGTGTTCGCTAACAGCACGCGAATCTGCTCCTGCTGGTGTGGGGGGAACACATCGATGATTCGGTCAATTGTTTGCGGGGCGTTTCGGGTGTGGAGTGTGGCGAACACGAGGTGTCCTGTCTCGGCGAGGGTGAGCGCCGCCTGAATGGTCTCCAGGTCGCGCATCTCGCCAATTAGGATCACATCGGGGTCCTCACGCAACACCGCGCGCAGGGCGTTATGGAAGCTTTCCGTGTCGGCATGCACCTCGCGCTGGTTCACCATCGCGCGCTTATGTGTATGCACATACTCAATCGGGTCTTCAATAGTGATAATATGGCACGGTCGGCTCTGGTTAATCAGGTCAATCATGCATGCCAGCGAGGTGGATTTCCCCGAGCCAGTGGGTCCTGTAACGAGTACCAGCCCGCTGTGCTTTTTGACCACCTCGTAAATCACCGATGGCAATCGGAGCGACTCGATGGAGGGGATTTTGGAAGGGATGACACGCATCGCCGCGGCGACGGCGCCCTTTTGCATGTAGACATTGAATCGGAACCGCGCCACATCTTTGACGGAGTAGGCGAAATCGATATCGTGGTGGCGCTCAAACTGTTCCAGCTGGGTGTCGTTAAGCGCTTCGTACACAAGTCGGCGCGTGTCGTGTTCGGTCAGAGGCTGGTAGGGCAGGGGCGTGAGCTGCCCGTTCAGGCGGATCGTTGGGGGCAGACCCACGGTGAGGTGCAGGTCGGAGCCGCCGCGCTCCACACATTCGCGGAGCAGGTCATCGATGCTCACATCATCGATGGGTTTCTCCTCGCCTGCGATTCGCAGCTCCACATCGGCGGCGCCCGGTGCGGTCTGCTCACTATCGGGTTCCAGCCCTACCAGTTTTCTCCAGTCGAAGTGTTCCATCGTCCCCTCCGTCGTGGTATGCTGGGGATATTTTGGGCAGGCGGGGTCAAAATCTTTACCGTCCAATTACGGGGGTATCGGGTACACTTGAGGTATGCGGTGGTGGATTGGGCTGAGTTTGCTGGGTTGTTTGCCGCTTTATGCCGACCGCGTGCTGGAGATTCCCACAGGACGCGCCATCTATCCCGAACGCTTGCGCCTTGAGGCAGGCTTTCTGGCGCGCGCACCCGAACAGGAGCGCGTATCCCTGCACTGGCGCCCCCTGGAGCGGCTGGAACTCTATGGCGAGCGCACAGGCTTTGATAAGATTCATCTGTACGGAGCGCAATATACCCTCTTGCCAGAGCTGCCTGGCTATGCTCCTGGCGTTTCTATTGGCGTTTCAGACCTCGGCAACCGAACCCCTGAAGGACGGGGCTACTATCTGGCGCTTTCCTACGGGCTGCCTGCACTGGGCGAGACCCCCCTGGACCACGACTTGCGGGTACATCTCGGCTTTGGCATCCAGGGAATGCCCGGCTTTTTTATTGGCTTTGAGATACCGCTGAACAACTCGATGTTTTTGCTGGCGGAGCATACGGGGCGTCATCTGAACGCCGGGCTGGCATGGTCGCCGACGCCGAACACCCAGCTGCGTGTGAGCGTGATTCGCCAGCGCACCGTGTGGAGCCTGGTGTGGCGACTATGGGAGGAGTAATATGAAACCTTCATTCTCGCCCGTACAGCGGGAGCCGCTTGTGCGAGTAGTGCCCGTCGCGCCTGTGGCGCGTCTGGGACACCTGCTGATTCTGATTGCAGTGCTGGCGTTCTGGGGGGTTGGGCTGTATCTCACGCCCGACCCAAGCGGGCACGGCACGCATCAGCAACTGGGTCTACCGCCGTGCGCGATCTATTTCCTGACAGGTCGCCCCTGCCCCTCCTGCGGTTTGACGACCAGCGTGAGCGCAACGCTTCACGGCAATCTGGCGCTGGCGTGGCGTGCTAATCCGTTCGGGATTCTGATTGTGGCGGTTTCCGCAGGCTTTCTGCTGAACAGTCTGATGGCGCTCCTGGGGCGGCGCTCGCTCTGGCTCCACTCACAACTGGTCACATGGCTCCTTTTGCTGGCTCTCCTGGGCTGGGGACTTCACGGGCTGGTTCGGTTTCTGCTGTGGGGATGAGCATTCAGATCCCCTAACCGAGATAGTACCATTAGAAGCGGCACAAGAAGCTGGGTTGGACATAGCCCACTATACTGTAAGCCAGAGAAGCGCCTCTTGCAGTGACCTGACTGACAACAGGTGGGCACTCATGGAACCTCCCCTCAAAAAAAAGCACTTTACAGGCGCAACTGCAGACCTCTGGGGGTTGACCAGAGGTGTGTGTATTCGTGGTGGATCGTCGGATTGCGGGGCACAGTTCCTGTTCACCCATGTGGATTCCACCTATCAGGGTCAGATTTTGCATCAAAAACACCCTTCAGAGTTGTCCGGTTAGGAAGTGTTTTTGAGTCTATTAAGGTGGAACTTGATAAGAGTTCCAGAGACTCTTTTAGGAGGTTAAGACCATGGAGCGAATGTTTTGGTTGCAGCCTACAGTGCGCAAGGCTTGGATTGCGTTCGGCGTACTGCCTGTGATGGCAGCAGTGAACTTGTCTGTTGTTTCTGCTCAGGTTACCGTCACGACTGTTGGGGGCGTCTGGCACCCGCATTCTCTTGTCTATCAACCCGGGCGTCACCACATCGTGGGAGATACTCTTGCTGGCAGCCCAGTCGCCACAAATCCACACCGAGACCTGTGGCAAATTGACCTGAACAACATCCCGCCCGATGTCGATTCACAAACGCCGCCCAGTAGTAATGTTTCCGCGTTTGGCAATTTGCCAGGCACACGCGGGGGCTGGCGGCGTGTGGCTCCTACGGGCGTCCAGCGAGACCTGCCGAACGGCTTCCAACGCGATGAAATATTCGCGTTCCGCTACGAAGCTACAAACTATCCTGTAGCCATTCGTCGCTACACACCCGATGGAACTTCGTCAAGCGAGTTTGTGCGCTTGCCTGAACCATCTGCTCCGATATGGGTAAACGCCCTCCATGTGGACCATGTGGGCACATTGGGCAACGATTTGTTGATTGCCTACAGCAAAACTCTCTACACAGGAGGGGTCTACCTCTATCGGGCGGATAGCTCGGGGAACCTTACCTTTGTGGGTCACGAACCTGATAACCCCGCCGCGCCCGAGTTCTCTACGGTACGTGGCATGACCGTCCTGCCGAATGTCCTCCGGTATGGCCCATATGCGGGGCACTTATTGGTGATTCGAGAAGAGCCGTCCGTTAGTGGCGGACCTTATGGACCACACCCAGGTTCACGGATGTACACGGTCGATCCGAACACGGGTGTCTTTCTGGAACATCCTCGACTGGGTATACGCGCTGCAGTCGCGACTGTGATTACGGGGCGCTACATCTACATCAGTGACTGGGGTGAGCACAAGGTGCGTTTGCTGGAGATACCCGAGCTGGAGAACTACCAGGGCGATATCCTGCTCGGTGTAACGGGATCAGAATACTACGGAGATGCAACGCACACTCCCGGGTTGTGGCGTCTGTACTGGGATGGGACTGCTTGGCAGACTCAACAACTCGTGGACTTCCCCTCGCTTGGCATCTATGCCAAGGATTTCACAGTGACCATCGTTCCTGAGCCTGCTTCGCTGCTGGCACTGGGCAGCGGACTGGTGTTCGTTGCGCTCCGCAAGCGTCGCAAAGCGTGAGCCGTCTGACGATGGGGGTGGGGTTGTCCCGCCCCCTTCAGAACCTGAATGTTTGCGAAAGCCTTTGATCCAGAAGCGGCTTTTTAGAGGAAACATCAACCCAAGAACCTTCAGAAAGTACCCGATTCGCTTTTGAATTTTTTGAAAAACGAATAAAAACTAACCCACCCACTTGCAAAGCGCGTCAAGCGTGGGGTATACTGAAGG
>CAZQPV010000060.1:0-13868 GCA_964595265.1 uncultured Fimbriimonadales bacterium | reverse complement strand
CCCCACGGGTATCTGGAGAATCAGCTCTTTGCGCCGTCGGTGGTACGCGGCAAGGAGCTTCTCTGGCGACGCGGGGCTTCGATTGCGGGCGAGCCATACCTGGCGCGATGCGCTGAAGAGCATAGTGGACCTCACCGCGCCTGGTTCTGGCGGGGCGACCTGCAGGGCGGTGGCGTGCTGAACGATATGATGTGCCATAGCGTCGCGGCAGGCTGGTTCGTGCTGACGCCCCCTTCCCTGCCCCTCACCGCGCTCAAACCGCGCTCCATAACGGCACAAATCGCCTGTCTCAAGTGGGCGCGCCCCGAATACGCCCAGAAACTCCGCGACGCCTACGCCCACGAAATGGAAGTAGATTATGTTAACTACCCTGCCGAAGACTACGCCTCTGCCCGAGTCGTTTTTGAAACCCCCAGCGGCAACCTCGCTCTCGTGGAAGCCACCACTTCATGGTGTTTTGTGGGACCCGGACTGCGACTCACCTTTGAAGTGCTGGGACCTGAATATATGTTAGCCATCAACACGCTTGCGGGCGAGGGCACTATCTTTTTCAGTCGGAATGTGCAGGGTGCGGCGGGCGAAGATATTGTCGAGAAACAGAACGCCGAGCAGGGTTTGATGCCCTACTTAGCGGACGAAGCCCACAGCTACGGCTACATCGCGGAAAATCGCTACTTCACGGAATGCTTCCTCAAGGGTGAGACGCCCTTCTGCACACTGGAGTACGGGGTGCGCATTACGGAGTTGCTGATGGCAGGCTACCTCAGCGCCGAGCGCCGCCAGACCGTGGATCTTCCCTGCCCTGAGCTGGAACAGTTCATGCCTGCAGTGGCGCAGGGTACATGGAACCCCCGAATGATTTAGCCAGTATAATTCCGTAGAAAACCTTTATGAACGAGCAACAGCAGAGCCTTCTGGAGTTTGAGCTCCCCGAGCAGGTGGACGCTCTGATAGAGAAGGTGCGCGACTATCTGCCCTCTGCAGATACCTCGCGCATCGTGAGCGCTTATCTGTTCGCCGAAGAGCGCCACCACGGGCAGTATCGGCGGGATGGGCAACCCTACATCACCCACCCGCTGGCGGTGGCGCACATCCTCGCAGACCTCAAGATGGGACTGAACACGATACTCGCAGGACTGCTCCACGATGTGCTGGAGGACACCGCCACCACCCCTGAAGAGCTGGAGGCGCGGTTTGGGCCGACCGTGCGCCAGCTGGTGGAAGGGGTTACCAAGCTCCGTCATTCGGAGAGCAAAGCTGAGATTTTCAGCGAGGCGCGCCGACGCCACTTCGAAATCACCAAAACGGCTGAAAACCTGCGTAAACTGCTGCTGGCGGTCTCCGACGATCTGCGCGTGATGATTATCAAACTCGCTGACCGCCTGCACAACATGCAGACCCTGGATAGCCTGCCTCCAGAGAAGCAGGTGCGAATCGCGACCGAAACCCTGCAGGTTTATTCCCCACTGGCGCACCGACTCGGTATCTGGCAAATCAAATCGCAACTGGACGATCTGGCGTTCAAGTATCTCTTCCCTCAGGAATATCGCGAGATTAGCCAGAAGGTAGCGCGCACTCGCGCCGAGCGCCAGCAGGAAGTGCAAGAGCTGGTGCGCATGCTCAAGGAACGCCTGTGGGAACGGGGCATCCGTGCCGAAGTGATGGGACGCCCCAAACACCTCTGGAGCATCTATAACAAGATGATCCAGCAGAAGATTGACTTCAACCAGATTTATGACCTCACTGCCCTGCGCATCATCACCGAGAGCGTGGAAGAGTGCTATCTCGCGCTGGGCGTGGTGCATGAGATGTGGACACCCATCCCTTCCCTGTTCTACGACTACATCGCAGCGCCCAAACCCAACGGCTATCAATCGCTCCACACCAAAGTGATTGGACCTAACCAGCGCACCTTAGAGATTCAGATCCGCACCTGGCAGATGCATCAGGTGGCGGAATATGGCATCGCGGCGCATTGGCGCTACAAGGAGGGCGAGAATCTTCGCGCTGACCAGAAGCCGATGGCGCTCCCCGACCTGCAAGACCAGCTGCGCGACCTGACCGACCGCAAAAGCCACCTGGAGTTCCTCTCCAGTCTATTTCGGGATCTCACTTCCGACCAGGTGTTCGTGTTCACGCCGAAAGGGCAGATTATTGACCTGCCGGAGGGTTCGGTGCCGCTTGATTTTGCGTTCCGCATCCACACAGAGATTGGCTTGCGTTATTACGGGGCGCGCGTGAATGGGCGCCTTGTGCCCAACGAATACAAACTGCGCACGGGCGATGTAGTGGAGATTCTCACCCGCAACACGCCCCAGCCCAGTTACGAGTGGCTGAGCCTCGTGCGCACCTCCAGCGCCCGTGCCAAAATACGCGCCTACTTCCGCGAACAGCGTCGTGCCGAGTTTATCGCCCTGGGGCGCGACCGGCTGGAGCAAGAATTGAACCGTCTGCGTATTCCGATGGCGTTTTACAAAGAGCATCTGCCTGCGATCCTACAGGCGATGAATTTCCGCACGGAAGACGACCTGCTTGCCAGCCTGGGCGAGGGGATTACCAGCGTGCAGGCGGTCGTGCAGCGCCTGCGCACGCTAACGCCCCCCTCTTCTGCGCCCCCTGCCGAGACGGTACCATCCCCCGTGCGTGAAATACGCGCGATGCAGATAGAAGACGCCGAGGGGTATCTCACCCGACGCGCGTCGTGCTGCTATCCTTTACCGGGCGATGAATTGCGTGGCTATGTGTCGCGCGGGCGAGGGATTGTAGTGCATCGCGCCTCGTGTCCTCAGCTGCGCGCCCTCGAAGAGCAGGAACCTACACGGATTATGGCGATTGAGTGGAACGCCACAGGGGAGCGAGTCTACCCTGTCGCACTGCGGATTGAGGCTCTTGATAAGCCTGGCGTGCTGGCGGAAATTTCCACCGTTACTGCGAGCGCCAACATCAACATCGCCAATGTGAGCGTCAGGCAAAACCCTGCGACTCTTACTGCCATCATTAATCTGATGGTGCAGGTGCATTCGGCGCAAGAGTTGCGGGTGCTTTCGCAGCGCCTGCACTCCATTGAGGATGTATTGTCGGTGATGCGTGTGATGGGAGGAGGCGCGGAAACCTATGAGAGGAGTGATAAATCGCGTTCGAAGCGCAAAGGTCCTCGTAAATGAGGAATGTGTTGCCGAAATCGGCAAAGGCGTGCTGGTGCTGCTGGGCGTTCATGTGAACGATACCGAAGCGGACGCACGATGGCTGGCGCAAAAGATTGCGCACCTGCGCCTGTTTGAAGATTCCGGGGGCAAGCTGAACCTGTCCACAGCGGAAGTGGGCGGCAGTTTTCTGGTGGTCTCTAACTTCACGCTTTATGGCGACTGCCGCAAGGGACGACGCCCCAGCTTTACCGAATCGGCGCCTTTCGAAAACGGGCGCGCGCTTTATGAGCGGTTCTGCGAATATCTGCGTGCGGAGGGGGTTCCTGTGCAGACTGGAGTCTACGGCGCGCATATGCGGGTCTGCCTTGAAAACGATGGACCCGTAACGCTGATTGTGGATACCCCCTCTTCTACTGCAGAAACGCAGTCAGGTTAAGCCCCAACAGCAGTGTGCTGGGCGAGCGCCGCCAGAACAGGGTTGGCTCGAGGCAGTGGATCCGCCAGCCCACCTGCAGTTGAAGGTCGTTCAGGTCTTGTCTTTGAACATCCCAGCGCATCAGTGCCCCGCCGCGCAGATTGCCCCAGACTCCCTCTGCGCGCACAATAAGCTCGTTGCGTCCCTCCAGCTGGTCTGTGAGGAACGGAGTGGTTCCATCGACACGGGCAGAACCGTAGCCCAGCGTGAGGCTGAACGAGGGCGAGGGACGCCAGCGAAGCACGACATTCGGAAGTAGCCATGCATAGTGCCCCTGAGACCCATACTGCGTGTGGCTCGCCCATATTTGCAACCACGCTTCCCACCGAGCGCCAGCCAAAAGTTCCTGACGCCATTCCAGTTCCGTGATGGCACGGCGCGTTCGGGAGACATGGCGGCTACCCACACGCTCAGCCTGGGAGCCGATTCGGAAAGCCAACACGCCTGCCCCTCCCTTTATTTGAAAGGGGATTTCCACCGCCGCCTCGCTGCGGGAGAGGCGGGTGTCCTGCTGCCGCGCGAACAGGGGACGGATATGGGTGCTTTGCTCCAGGCGCACTGTGGGGGTCCGGGCAACGAGGCGCGCTTGTTCCTGTTCATGGGTGAGGCGCAGGTTATAAAGGGCGCTCGCTTCAAAACGGGCGCGAAGTTCAGGTTCGGAGGTATAGGGCGCGCCGCGGGTCAGCGCGGTGGCGACGGTGAGCCGCGTTTCGGGGAGCGCTTTGAAATAGATTGTACCTGAGGCGGTCGCGACGGTGCGTGAACCTATCGGCAGTTCCAGCTGAGAGCGTACCCCCCAGCCATCGCGCCGGCGGTACACAGGCGAGGGCAGCTCCAGCAGTTGCGCCGTCTCTCGCGCACGCACCGTCAGAAATGGTAGGCTCAACACCGTGCGCCCGCGGATTTTCAGCCGGGCGTTGCGCAGACGTAAGCGTGCGCCCTCTGTCAGGCGCACGCTTTCCGCTTCAATCACATAGTCGGGAACCGTGTTTTCGCAAGTGGTCGCTGAAATCTGGTAAGCGGTGAACTGGTTCAGGTCGCCTTCCAGCACCGCGCCCCGAATAATTACTTTCAGCACATCGGCTCGAAAGTTTTCAAACCGCCCGAAACCGCGCTCATACTCGTAGCGCAATCGCTCCCCCCGCAGAGTGCCTTCCGGTGCAGTCAACAGAAAGGGCGACTCGCTCAGCGCGACTTTGCGCTCCGTATCCAGCTGGAGCGATTCTGTCAGCAGGCGACGCTCCTGATAAATCAGTTCCACGCCGTCGCTGAGTTGAATGTGCAATTCGCCTTCTGGGTTCCGAGTCAGGCTGTATCTGCCCGCTTGCAGGATCAGTTCTGCGTCTGCAGGCTGGGGGTATGCGAAGCCCCCCCAGCAACAGAACATCAGGAGGCACAGCGCAACACGCAGGTAGCCTCTGCCCTGTGCCCCCACACTGAACGCCCTCCTCAGGCTTCCCAGCGGAACGGCTCTGCGTCGGTCAGCACGCGCGCCTGGGCAATTACCTCACGCAAATACGGCGGAATGGCGAACATGCCGAAATGCGTGAAGGGGTCATAATAGCGTAGCCCTTTGACACCGCGTTCTTCGATGCGCTGGGCAATCGTCTCCGCCGCGAGCGCCAGCGGGTCATGCTTCTTGGATGCCAGCACGAAACCCCACGGCAGCATAAACGACGCTACGAAGCACCAGTAGGGACGCACCACAGGGAACACTTCCTGAAGCGTGCGCACGATGCAGCCGTACAGGTACGGATAAAGGGGGTCCCCTGCTCCCGACTGAACGGTCAGCACACCGTCGTCAGTCAGGGCGTCGTAAATCAGTTGATAAAACTCCTTCGTGAACAGCATCTGCGAAGGACCTGCTTCCAGCGGGTCGGTCAGGTCGGAGACAATCACATCGAAGTGGTTGCGGTACTGCGCAATAATCTTGCGGGCGTCATCGTGAATGAGCGTGGTGCGGGGGTCGTCAAACGCGCCCTGATGCCATTCGGGCATCCACTGCTTGCAGAACGCTACCAGTTCGTCGTCGATATCGACCATTACCGCTTCTTTGACCGTGTTATGGCGCAGGACTTCGCGCAAGGTAGCACCCTCCCCGCCTCCTGCTACCAGCACGCGCTGAGGGTTCGGGTGCGTGAACATGCCGGGCTGGACCATCGGCTCATGGAACATGTATTCGTCCAGCAGAGCGGATTGAATCTTCTTATCTAAAAACAGCGCCTTGCCGTAGCCGTAGAGGTCTACAATCCAAGCGTCCTGAAATTTCGTGCGCGCCATTTGCATGACATTTTTGACACGGTAAGTATACATTACCGCATCAGTGTGGGTTTCCGATAGCAGAAGGCCGCCGCATACATGGTGTGCTGCCATAGGTTCCTCCTCCTAATTGATTTTTGCCAGTTCGGCTTTGAGCGTGTTGATATAGTCGATGGCTTCGGGGTCTACTTCGTTGAGGTAGGCAAGATATAGGCTCACGAAGTCGCCGAAGTAGGTGAGATACATCAGGCGCTCCAGCAGGCTTTCACCCTGAGCGCTAATCTCATGCCAGGGGACATGTTCGCCCACCAATCGGCGCGTTACCTCGATGCGCGTGCGGATTTTGAGGCTATCGTCGGGGTCGCTCAGCACCACCACGCTCCAGTTCGGCGCCTGCTTATGCGCCAGCACCCAGCCCAGAATTTCGTTGTGGTTCAGTTCCGGGAAGGTGTAGGCAAAGGCGTGTTGTTTGGCGTTTTCGTTGAATTGCCCTTTCCAGCGCAGAGCGACGGTAGCGCGGGGTCCCGATGAGCCGTAAATCAGCGGGATGCGCCCGTGAAGCGCCTGCGCCAGCTGTTTCGCGGGGTTTTGCTCTATGGGCACAGAAGGCGCCAGCTGGTCGCGCGTTTGCACCAGCCGCTTCTGGGTCTGGGCGTATTCCTGACTCAGATCAGGCAGCAGTCCCAAACGTTCGCACAGACGCATCAGGGGCACAAACAGGTAGCCCAATGCCGTGCGGGGCGGCTGTCCGCCTGGAACCTGCAGGTGGGGGTAGCCATCCGCGGAAGCGCGTTCCTGCAGCTCCCCGCCGCTGGAGAGCGTAATGAGCATCGCCCCGCGTGCATGCGCTTCACGATAGCAGGAGAGTGTCTCCTCGGTGTTGCCCGAATAGCTCACGGCGAACACCAGGCTCTCGGCGTCGACACAGTGCGGCAGATGATAGTCGCGCACCACCAGCACAGGGAGGTTCCCATACGCCTCAAACAGGGCGCGCAGATAATCGCCGCCGATTGCAGACCCGCCCATGCCGCACACCACCACGAGACGGGGCGTGCGCGGCAGCTGGGGAAGAGCGAACTGGCTCGCTATTTGATAGGCACGCTCACACTGGGCAGGGAAGTCCAGTGTGAGCACCATCATGCCTTTCGGATCCGCTTTGCTCAGTAAGCCCGTATCATCCAGAAGAGGTGCCATTGCCGTTTACTGTGCCACATAGGGCAGGAGTGCCAGTTCGCGCGCCCGTTTAATCGCTAACGCCAGTTTGCGCTGGCACTTGGCGCACAGCCCTGTCTGACGCCGCGGCAAGATTTTGCCCCGTTCAGGGGAAGTGTAGCGTTTCAGCCGCGCGACATTTTTGTAGTCTATCGGGCGCTTTTCCAGGCAAAAGGCACACACGCGCCGACGGCGACGAACAACACGCTGCTTGGAGTCGGTGCTTTCATCCATTAGCTGCTTCTCCAGTTCCATGGTAAGCCTCCTCTATTTATCGGAATGGGTCGTCGTCCGAGTCTTCAATCTCTGAGGGGTCAAACTCAAGGTCAAAGTCGGGTTCTTCTTCCTGTGGCGGTGGGCTGGTGCGCGCTGGGCGCTGGGGTGTGCGTGGCGTCGCACTCCGCGGGGCAGAGGTGCGTGCCGCAGGTGGTTCGGGTTCCTCCATCGTGATGTCGTCGTAGCCGCCACTCTCTGCGGGGGTGGGCTCGGCGGCAGTCGCAGCTGCAGCCGCAGGCGTGGCGGCTTCCACAGCCGAGCGCGGCTCCAGAAAGCGCACCACAGTCGCGATGACATCCCATGCCTTGCGCTGAGAGCCATCGCTTGCCGTGTAGGTACGGGTCTGCACGCGCCCTTCCACCAGCACCAGACGCCCTTTGGTTAGGTAGTTGGCGACGGTTTCCGCTGTGGTTCCAAAAGCCACAATATCAAAGAAGTCGGTCTCATCGTCGGGGCGCGATCCCCGATTCACCGCCAGCCCGAAGCGCACGACAGAAGTGCCTTCGGGTGTTGTGCGCAGTTCAGGGTCGCGGGTCAGCCGCCCCACCAGTGTGATTCGGTTGAAATACATGTGCGTAGCCTCCCTTAAACCTGGGCTACCTCCTCAGGCTCCAGTCGGAAGGTACGGAACCGAATCACATCCTCGTTGATTTTGAGGATGCGGTTGAGCTCTTCTGCCGCCTGGGGCGCGCCGTGATAGCGGAAGAGGAGGTAGATCCCCTCTTTATGGTGTTTGATTTCGTAGGCGAGTTTGCGCTGATCCCACACGCGCGCCTCATCCACAGTGGCGCCAAGATTCTGCAACACCGTGCGCGCACGCTCTATCAGCGCGTTCACCTGTTCCTCGTTCAAAGTGGTTGGCACAATCACCATCGTCTCATAGTACCGTGTCTGCTCCATCGTTTCCCTCCTGTGGACCGTGTTCGGGACTCCCGTTTTTGGAGTCAGAAGGGTCCTGTGATGGGGTGTATTATACCCGATGAAGATATCGAGAGTTGACGGCTTCCACTGAACATTTTGCGAAAAGTAGGGTATAATACAGATGCTGGTGGCTCAAACCCCTCGCGCTTGCGCAAAAGGGGTGTCATTGAAGCGCAAAAACCAAGCCGCTGGCGAAAGGAGGAACTATGATGATACGAGGTAAGTTGCTTTTGGCAGCAGCCACAGGCGCCATTCTGTGCGCCACATTCGCGTATGCGGACGGTACCAAAAACGCCGAGCTTCAAGTCGCTGCCCCTGGTCAGATGGTTATGCCCAAGCGCATGATGAAGGTGCGCTGGGAGAACGGGCGAATCGTCCCTGTCACCCCGTGGATTGAACTGGGCGATTTCGCGCCCGCAGGTCCCTGCGATCCTAACGAAGTGCTGGTGTTTGACCACTTCGGTACGGACAGCAACGGCAACCCAATCGGCGGCGCTAACTGTCAATCTGACTTCCAGCCTGGCTCGCGCTGGTTCTTTGGCGCCACCTACCATAACCCCTACTGGGCGAATGACATCGAGACGCTGGTGGACCCGCAATACAACGGCGCGACTGCTTCCTCACTGACGCACGCCTGGTTCTGGAATCCGCCTGCCGGCTCGGAGCCGTGCATTATTTTGGTTTTCACGCTCGAGCAGATGGACGCCGAGTGCCAGGATGTACACGACATCTTCGACGGCAATCAGCCCATAGATGGCGTTGTGCTGGACTATGGCAATCTGCCTGCAGGAACAGACTACTACCACAGTGCTGTATGTCTGAGCACGGTTGGCGGTCTTCAGCTGCCTGCGACTCCTGCCGATGACGGCGACCCTGGCACGGAACTGCTCGGTGGCTGGGCAGTTATCTACGCCAGCGCGTTCGACCCGAACACCGGGCAGGTTACTTACGCCTCCACGGCGCAGCCCATGCTCTGGAGCACCCAAGACGCGGGCAACATTGGTAGCTCTACTTCGCTCCAGTGGGACGACGACAACCCTACTGACAGCAACCACGATCCCCTTGCCGAGTGCTACGACTACACCTTCAACGTGTGCGTCAATCCACCGCGCGTGCTGGGCGGCATGATGGCGTTCTGGGCAGCTGGCTGCCAGCCCAGGGGCGGCGATGTGGACGGCAGCGGCTGTGTGGACGACGCCGACCTGCTTGCCGTGTTGTTCGCGTTCGGCGGCTCGGGCGGGCCCGAGGATGTCAACTGCGACGGCATGGTGGACGACGCCGACCTGCTTGAAGTGCTGTTTAACTTCGGCACGGGTTGCTAACCCGTTTCACCTAAAGCCCCTCTCCAAAATCGGGGAGGGGCTTTATTTTTTGGAACGATATGTGGGGTATAACAAACGCTGGAGGGAATAAAAGTGAGATCCATTCGCGGATTTACGCTGATAGAGTTGCTGGTTGTGATTGCGATTATTGCGATCTTGGCGGCGATTTTGTTCCCCGTGTTTGCCCATGCGCGTGAAAGTGCGCGTCAGATTAGCTGCTCAACGCGCTTTTACCAGATGTCGCGCGCCGTGATTGCCTACTCGTCCGATTACGACACTTTTCAGCCGCTGACCCAGTGGTTCGCGTCGTTTGCGAACGATCCGGAAGAGGCGCAGTGCCAGGATCGCATCATGGGTCAGCTGCTTTTACCTTACACAGGCAAGAGCTGGGACATGCTCCGGTGCCCCTCGGATCCGCAAGCCACCGATGCGATTCTGGACGCCTGTCCCCAGGATAACGAAACCCCGCCGACTCGCCAGTGTGCGCGCGAGTATCGCTGGGCGCTCAAAACGAATCTCGGCTACAACTATGTTTATCTCTCCCCGATTATGGTGGGACAATCCAGTCAGGGGCGTAACGGCTGGTACAATGCGCCTGCAAACGACTCGCGCATCAAGAACCCCGCCTCCACGGTGCTTTTCGTTGATAGCCTCTGGTGGCGCGACCCAAATACGCGTCAGCCCCTGTGCGGTGGCAACTGGATTGTGATGCCTCCCTGCCGATACTGGAATCAGGTAGGTGCCCTCGGTCCAGGAGATACCTTCAGAATCGTGGTTGAGGAGTGTACCAGTGGAAGAGCATGGGGCTGGTATCAGTATCGTGGACAAGCTTGCCGCAACGCCTACCCTGCCTGCTGGATGCTGGAAAACGCGCGGGGGTGGTACACATGGATGGAGTTTGGCGGCGCATGGCCGTGGCACCGCAGAGAGCGGATGATGGTCACCTTCGTAGATGGGCACGCGAAGGCGCTTACACCCCGCCAGCTGGCACAGGGATGCGACCTGCGCCCTGTATGCTCCGGGCTCATCACCGATCCCGAGCGCTACCTCTGGGATCTGGACGACTACTATTGATGAGGGGGCGCTATGGAAATCCCGAAATCGACAGCAATTAGCGTGATAGTGCTGACAGTGTTGATTGCGGCGGCGACACTCTACTTCTTCGTCGTCAGGCAGCCTAACGCGGCTTCGGGGGAGATTCCTGCAAGCGCGTACCCTGAATATAAGCCTGGCATTCAGATTCCTGAAAGCGAACTCCAACGGGGACCAGAGATGGCGCCGCCTATCGCTGGCAGCGGCAAACGATAATCGACAGGCAGCAGCCTTTACCACCCCAGCACCACCGTTACCGAATGCGGCGGCAGTGCCCACTCCGTTTGCCAGCGTTTGCGTTCACGCTGGAGCTGCACCCGGTTTGGCTGCTCGAAGGTGTTCATCGCGTGGAACGGCTCGGCGTGCAGGCGAATCTGCTCCACCTGCTGGGGCGTCGCGCCCGCAATCTCCAGTCGCACGTGCGCGGTTTCGGTGAGGCTGTAGTTGATGAGCGCGATGTGAACCCGATCGCCGACGCGCACAGCCACCGCGTCCACCAACCCCTCCAGCGAGTCGGGGAGATTCACTTTGAGCCGCTGCCCCGTGAAATAGGGCGCATACATTGTGAACGCCAGCCATGTCGGGGTCTCCACCACCTGTGTGGGGTTCACCAGTAGCGCAGGTAGCACATTCACCAGCTGCGCCAGGTTCGCCATCCCCACATGCTCGGCGTTACGAATCAGTGCGTGGAACACCCCTGCGGCGAAGATACCGTCGTAAAGTGGCGCAATCTGCCGATACTGGCTTTCCGCGTTCGCTTCGGGATACCATGTGTTCCACTCGTCGAACGCAATCAGGGGCGGGTTTTCGGGCATCTCCTCGCGGATAATCTCGGCGGTGCGGCGCAGAATCCACTCCACCCGCTTTGCGCCCAGCACGACCGTCTCGTACGCTTCGGGGCTATCTTTGGGGTGGGGGCATCCTTGATAGAAATGCACCGAAAGATACTCGTGATGGCGCCCGGAAATCCGCAGCACCTTACGATTCCACTGTCCCCATTCGTCGGCGTCCACGCCCACAGCAACCAGTTGAATGCTGGGGTCTCCCTCGCGCATGGCGCGGGCGAGTTCGTTTGCTTTGAGGGCGTATTTGACGGCATCCAGATGCCCCAGCTGCCAGTCGCCGTACATCTCGTTGCCTGTGCCCCAGTAGCGCACACGGTAGGGTTCGGGGTGTCCGTTTTGGGCGCGGAGCCGCCCCATTGGCGTGTCCACGCTCATGTTGCAGTATTCCACCCACTCTTGCGCCATGCGGGGCGTGCCCTCGCCTGCGTTCACGCAAATGTAGGGTTCGGCGTCAATCAGCCTGCAGAGTTGAATGAACTCGTCGGTGCCGACATCGTTCATCTCCCAGTTGCCCCAGGCGCGGTTCCAGCGCGGGGGTCGCTGGTCGCGGGCGCCGACGCCCTCGCGCCAGTCATAGCCCGACACGAAGTTGCCGCCGGGCCAGCGCAAGATGGGAATGGGAATTTTTCGCAAAGTCTCCACCACATCGCGCCGCCAGCCGTGCAGGTTGTCGGCAGGCATCAGCGAGGCACAGCCCGCTATCAGCGCACCCTGCCCCTCGGCTTCGATGCGAAACACGCCCGCGGACTCGCTCTGAGTGGGGGTCAGCTCAGCGGTGAGCGTATGCCACTGCCCCACCTGAAGACCCTCCCAGCGCCGCTCGGCGTTCCCGAAGCCTACCAGCACCGTCAAAACACTTTCAGGGTAGACCACTACACGCACCTGATAAGCGCGTCCGCTCTGCACGGGAATGCCCCCCTGCCCTACGCCGCCGCGTGCGCCTTTCACCTCAATCCGTTGCGCCTGCCCACCTGTGTAGAAGGTCTGATACTCCCCCTTCAGACGGGCGTCGCCGATTTTTTGCCAGCCTTCAATTGCGCCGTCTGCTCCCACCTCGCCAGCGAATTTGCGGTTTGTCAGCAGTTCCGCCCACAAGCCGCCCTGAATGCACAAGCCCATATGTTCGATGAAGTGCCCGAACAGCAGGGGTGAGACAGTCGCTTCAGGCGCGTTTGCATCGATTCGGATGACCGCCTCCTGTGGGGCAGGCGACGCGGGCAGCCTCTGGAGCGCGAAACGCTCCACCGCGAAGCGTATGGCTCTGGAATCGCCCTCGGCGAAGGTTTTGCCCACAATCCCCACGAAGCGCTCCGGGATCAGGCTATACAGCGTGCTGACCGCTTGCCACTCGGAATTCTCATTGGGTCGGGTGAAGAAGGTGTAGCGCCCTCCCTGCTTCACGATGCGCAGGTTCACGCGCGAGGTGGTCATCGGAGCGGTGGCGAGTCGCGCCTCGCCTGTGCGCTCCAACCAGAGCTCGGGCGACGGCTTGCCCGCAAACCGCCGGCTCTGGAACGGTCCCCAGAGAATCATCCGACGCTCGCTGAATCCCACCGCCAGCCCCACATGGAACTCGGCTTCGGGCGGAGCGTCCAGCAGCTGCAGGGTTGCCTCGATTGCCCAGTTGCCCGAGGGGGTGGGTGTGCGTAAAACGGGGGCATCCGCCACCCCCGACCAGTGATTGTAGCCCCCACGCCGCGCGGGAACCGACACTATCAGGCTCCCGTTTGCCACTGTGTAGGTCGGCCCCGACACGGGCGCGTGCCACTCCCATCGCGGATGGAGCGAGCGTCCCTCAAACGACTCCACGAAATCCTGAGCTGTCAGGTGCGCCATCACCACAAGACCCCACATAGGTGCTTTTTTCCCGCTGAGAGGGGCGACTCCTGCCATGAGGGATAGGATCTCACAGGGGCGCATGTCCCTGAAGCATGTCGGAGAACGCCTATGCCCCGACGGCTGAAGCTGCACTGTTGCAAGGATCCCCATTTTGTCTTACGACACAGGGGGTCGCCGCGCCCCTACGCAGGCAGGTAGGGACGCGGTTCACGCGTCCTGTTCTCGGAACCTCGCCATCTTCGCAACAGAGCTGCTGAAGCCGTTCCTATAAAACGAAGCCGACCTGCGTCGGCTTATGTAGCACGCGCATCCCTGCGCGTGGACAGGGGCAGGATGCCCCTGCTACGAGGAGCCAGTGTAGGCTGGCTTTGTTTATTGGGAACGGTTTCAGCCGTCGCATTTTCAAACAGGCGACCAAAACCTGTTCCTCTAAAGGTAACTTCTGCCCCCTAACGGGTACAATTCACCCCCGATGAGCATG
>CAZQPV010000059.1:0-13897 GCA_964595265.1 uncultured Fimbriimonadales bacterium | reverse complement strand
GGCATCCCGCTCTGGCGCGTGCCGTAAATTTCGCCTGGACCGCGAATGCGCAGGTCTTCCTCGGCAATCAGGAAGCCGTTGTTCGTGCGCGTCATAATCTCCATGCGAGCCTTGCCCTCTTCGGTTTTCGGGTCGGCAATCAGCACGCAGTAGGATTGATGTTCCCCGCGTCCGACGCGCCCGCGCAACTGGTGCAGCTGCGCCAGTCCGAAGCGTTCCGCGTCCTCAACAACCATCGCTACCGCGTTTGGCACATCCACGCCCACCTCAATCACGGTGGTGGAGACCAGCACATCGATTTCGCCTGTGCGAAAGGCTTCCATGACCGCCTCTTTTTCGGCGGGTTTCATCCTGCCATGAAGCAATCCCACACGCAGGTCGGGGAACACATCTTTGCGCAGGTGTTCGTAGAGGTCTTCCGCCGCGCGCACCTGCAGTTTTTCCGATTCTTCAATCAGAGGGCAGATGATGTATGCCTGTCGTCCCTGCGCCACCAGCTTGCGGATGCCCTCGTAGACCTTGAGGCGGTCTTCGGGGAACTTCCAGTAGGTTTTGACGGGTTTGCGTCCGGGCGGCATTTCGTCGATGATGGAGACATCGAGATCGCCGTAGAGCGAGAGGGTGAGCGTGCGAGGGATGGGGGTAGCGGTCATCACGAGCAGGTGGGGGGCGATTCCCTTATCGCGCAGGGCGGCGCGTTGCAGCACGCCGAACCGGTGCTGTTCGTCAACGATGGCCAGCCCCAGCCGCGCGAAGCTGACGCCCTCCTGAATCAGTGCGTGCGTGCCGACGGCGACCATCCCGCGCCCGGAGGCAATTCGCTCGTAAGCCTGCGCCCGCTGACGCGGTGTCAAACGCCCCACCAGCAGCTCCACCGTAATTCCCAGCGGCTGGAACAGGCGGTGCAACACCATATAGTGCTGTTCCGCGAGAATCTCGGTGGGCGCCATAATGGCTGCCTGATACTGATTGTCCACCGCTGCCAGAATCGCCGCGCCCGCCACGATGGTCTTGCCCGACCCGACATCGCCCTGAAGCAGGCGGTTCATCGGGTGGGGGCGGCGCATGTCGTCCCAGATTTCCCGAATCACGCGCTTCTGGGCGCTGGTCAGTTCAAAGGGCACCATCTGGTGGATTTTTTCCATCAGGCGGTCTTCGTCGATGCGCATCGCGATTCCGCGTTCCTGCGCTATCTGCTGGCGCTTGATGCCAATCCCCAGCTGCATTATGAAAAACTCTTCGAACACCAGTCGCTGGCGGGCAGGGGTGATGAAATCCATGCGGTCGGGGAAATGCACCTGCCGAATCGCGTCCGCGACGGGCATTAGCCCCACGCGCTCACGCACTTCACGGGGCAAAATTTCGGGCACGAGGTCGGCGTACTGCACCGCGTTCCAGAGAATCTGGCGCATCTGTTTCTGCCCGACGCCCTCCGTGAGCGGGTAGATGGGCACGATGCGGTTGGTGTGCAGCAACCCGTCCATCGAGTCGCTCTCTTCAAGGTCTTCCCATTCGGGGGTTTCCATCTGCAGTCCCCAGCCCGTGTCCTTGACGACGCCGTAGACCACGATTCGGCGGTTGCGCAGTTTGAGCAGCCTGTCTTTGAGGTAGGGCTGGTTGTACCAGACCAGCTCCAGCGTGCCAGAGCCGTCATCCAGAAAGGCTTTGGTGAGGGTCAGCCCCCTGCGCGGGGCGATGTTGTCTACCGTAACGAGTTTGCCGGCAAAAGTCGCTGCCTCGCCAGGTCGGGCATGTGCAATTCGGCGAAACTGGGAGCGGTCTTCGTAGCGTCGGGGCAGGTGATAGAGTAGGTCCTGCAGGGTGTACAGTTCCAGTTTGGCGAGGATTTGCGCTCGTTTGTCGCCGACCCCCTTAAGGAAGCGCACTTCGGTGTCCAGTCGCACGCTTGCACGCCGTTCCATTGCATGCAATTATACCTGTGATTGTATTCAGCAACGAGCAGTTCACGGCAAGTCGGGAATATTCCACCGCACCAGCCGCCCGTTACGGAAAAAGAACTCCGCCTCGAAGGGCACATTCTCGTAAATCCATTTATCGAGTCGCTTCAACTCCTGTTTTGTGCCGTAGATACAGGGCCAGCCGCATATCCATGCGAGAACTTCATGGGAGATGCCTTCTGTGGGTTCGCCTGTGCGCCACGCGCGTCGCTCGCGGGCGCTCCACCGCTTCGAGAGCTCAAAGGGGCTTTGTAGACTGTAAGCGCGTTCGAAGTCCCATGCATCTGCATGGACTGCATAAAAGCCCAGAGTGTGGCGCTGGGGCGACTCAAGGAGGGAGTAGAAGTGCCGGCTGTCAAACCCCATACCCGATACTGCTTTCCCCATCGGCTGGAGCTTGACCACGAGGGGGTGGTGGGCGTAGAAGCCATAGTTTCGCCCGCCGATATAGGTCGCCGAACCCAGCGGGAGCCAGACCCACGGGAGCCACACGCGATAGAGGCGCAACAGGCGCGCGGGTTTGAGGCGATCGAATCCCAGCCCGACAGGCTCCAGAGTTTCCCGCGCGAGCGCAGTGGCGCCGATTCCTCCGTAGCCCCAGACCTGACGCCCTTCGTACTTTGCCCGCAGCTGCCGCACGGTAGGCTCTTCCACTATCGGCGGCAGGGCGGGCAACTTTTCAAGGCTTCCGTCCCATTCGCACCGCACGCGCCCCGACAGCCCCTCGATGGCAAACTCCAGATGGCGAGGCTCCACTTTCGTCAGCCTCCAAACTCGCAGGGCAACCTTCTGTCCTGCCACAGGTTTCCCGCGAAGGTCGCGGTAGGAGGATGGGAATTCCCCATCGCGTGGCAGGCACAGGAAGATCTGCCCTGCCTTCGCTTCAGGCGGTTTCACAGGGTTCGGTAAGTAGAGCGATAACGCACCCCCCTGTACGCGCGCGGGGCGATTCTCGATGAGGACAGCGTTGGGAAGGGCGTCCACAAAGAGCGTGTACATCCCCGCCCGAAGCCCAGAATAGGATACTCTGAAGCGAACACTTTTCTTCAAGCCGAGTTGCCTGGGTTCTATTTCTATGACTTCGGGCGTGCTTTCAGCGGGATGAACTGCTATCTCGCGCGCCTGCCCGCCTGCAGGAGTCATCGTCCACCGCAGCCGACCTGGGAAAAACCGAGACGCCTTCCGCGCAGGGAACGAAATCTCAAGGCGTATCTCCTCGAACGCTTCGCCCTTGCCGAGCCAGAGCGAAATCAGCGGCTCATCCGAGGTATCCTGTCGCCAGTTGGTCTTCAAAGCAGGCACACCGCTCACCTCCTGACCGAAATTGTTCAAAAATTGCCTTTGAGCAGGACGGGTGAACCCGTTCCTCATAGATGAAACCAGCCTGCGCTGGCTCCCCGTAGCAGGGGCATCCTGTCCCTATCCACGCGCAGGATGCGCGTGCTACTTGAACCGACGCAGGTCGGTTTCGTTTTGTAGGAACGGCTTCAGCCGTCAGGCATAAGGTGGCATTTTCCGAACACCTTCCCTCCTGCCCTCTCAAGTGTACCCTTCAGTGGGCAATTTTGTCAACCAACAACAGGAGGTGTGCGATGAAAGACGCGGTGGCATATGTTGGGTGTCTGCATCTACCCCATAGGACGCCTCGCAGGGTTCCGAATCAGGTACACTTCTGCTATGCCCAGAGTGCGCCTGAAGATTCGGGGGATGACCTGCGCCGCGTGTGTGCGCCGTGTGGAGAAGGCGCTCACGCGCGTGCCCGGTGTGGAGAGCGCACTGGTGAACCTCGCCACTGAAGAGGCGGAGGTCGCCCTCACAGAGCCTGTCGCGCCCGAAGTGTTGATTGAGGCGGTACAGAAAACGGGCTATGCCGCCGAGCTGGAGGCGCCCGCAACCGCGCCCACGACGCATGAGACCCCCTACACGCTCCAGCGCCTGCTGTGGAGCGCGGCGCTGACCCTGCCCGTGTTCCTGTTGAGCATGGTGTTCCCGAATATATGGCGCTATCAAGGCTGGCTGCTATGGGCACTCACGACCCCCGTGCAGTTCTGGGTGGCGGCGCCGCTCTATCGTGCGGCGTGGGGGGCGCTCAAGGCGCGCTCTGCAAACATGGAGGTGCTGGTGCTGTTGGGCACGTTCGCGGCGTATGCTTACAGCACCGCTTTGCTGATTGGGGGACACGCGCACCATCTTTATTTTGAGACTTCGGCGGTGATTATCACGCTGGTGCTGTTCGGGCGCTATCTGGAGGGGCGGGCGCTGGGTTCCGCACGCTCCGCGCTGGAGTCGCTGTATCGCCTGCTGCCCAACAGCGTGATGCGCTGGGATGGCGAGACCTATCGTCAGGCGCCGCTGTCAGCGGTGCAGGTGGGCGACCGCCTGATGGTGCGCACAGGCGAGCGCATTCCCGTGGATGGTGTAGTGCTGGAAGGGCGCGGCTGGGTGGACGAGTCTACCATCACGGGCGAGTCGTTGCCGCGCGAGCGCGTGGCGGGCGACACCGTGTTGAGCGGGAGCCTGCTCACCGATGGCGTCCTCCACATTCAGGCGCAGGCGGTTGGCGAAGCCACCATGCTGGCGCAGATTGCCAGAGCTGTGGAGCAGGCGCAAACCGAAAAGGCGCAGATTCAGCGGCTCGCCGACAAAATCGCCAGCATCTTCGTGCCTGCGGTGGTGGTGATAGCGTTGTTCGCTTTCGGCGGCTGGTGGCTTGCGACGCGCTCGGTGGCGCAGGCGCTGATTCCTGCGGTCAGCGTGCTGGTAATTGCGTGCCCATGTGCGCTGGGGCTGGCAGTGCCGATTGCCCTGCTCACAGGCTCCACGCGCATGGCGCGGGCAGGCGTGCTGCTGAAGGGGATTCACGCCGTAGAGCGCGTGCGTCAGGTGGATGTGCTGATTCTGGACAAGACGGGCACGCTCACGATGGGGCATCCGCGCGTAAAGGCGGTACATAGCGCTCATCCGGAGGTTGACCCGATGGCGGTGTTGCGCTTTGCCTGCGCTCTGGAGCAAGCCACGCGCCACCCGCTGGCGGAAGCCATTCTGGAATATGCCCGCCAGCAGGGCGTCCACGACTTCCCGGAGATAAAAGAAGTGCGCACAGTGCCCGGTGGGGGTGTGGCGGCGCTCTGGGAGGGGCATATTTTGCGTCTCGGCAGCGCCCGGTTCTTGTGGGAAGCAGGGATCGAGCAGGAGAATCTGCCCAGAAGCACGGTGTTTTTCGCGGTGGACGACGCGATTTACGCTGGTTTTGAGTTCACCGAGACGCTTCTGCCTGGCGTCGCCGAAGTGATTCGCCAGATTCAGCAGATGGGCATCGAGGTGGTGTTGTGTTCGGGCGATCAGCCTGCGGCAGTGGAGTCGTTCGCGCGCATGGTGGGCATTCACCGCTGGTATGGGGGTCAGCTGCCGAGCGATAAAGCGCATCTGGTGAAGCAGTTCCAGTCGCAGGGGCGCAAGGTGGCATTCGTGGGCGACGGAATCAACGATGCGCCGGCGCTCGCTCAGGCAGATTTGAGTATTGCCGTTGCCACGGGTACCCAGATTGCGATGGATACCGCCGACATGGTGCTGCTGAACCGCGATCTACGCACCCTGCTGAACGCGCTTCGGCTTGCGCAGGCGGTCTACGGGGTGATTCGGCAGAATCTGTTTTTCGCGTTTGTGTATAACACCCTGGGGATACCGCTGGCGGCGCTGGGCTACCTGAGCCCGATGATTGCCGCGCTGGCGATGAGCATGAGCTCGGTTTCAGTGGTGAGTAACGCGCTTCGTCTGCTGCGCTGGCGAGTCTGAAACTTATTTCAATCCAGGTCGCACGGGATTTTGCTGGCGGCATGCTGGCGCCTCTCAAAATCGACAATCTCTCCCCAGCGAGCAACAGGGATAACGCCCGATTCGCAAAAAAACACCCCCTCCCGATACGGGAGGGGGTGCGAAGAGGGGTTTCGATTCTGGTTTCAGCATCCCTGCCCAAAGTTGAACAGCACCTGCAGCAGGTCGGCGTCGTCCACAACCCCCTCGCAGTTGGTGTCTTCGGGCAGACCGCTGCCCGTCTGGCCAAACGCGAACAGCACTGCGAGCAGGTCGGCTGAAGCCGCCCCTGTCAGCTCTCCCGTCCCTGCAAACGGGGGTATTTTCTTGCCGATGGCTGAAGCCATGCCTATCATACGGAGCCGACCTGCTTCGGCTTCAGTGGCACGCGCATCTCTGCGCGTGGTTTTGGGCATGATACCCATATAGCCAGCGCAGGCTGGCTCTGTTTTTTCGGTTTCCCAGAATTCGGGGCAAGCCTCTGAGCCGAAAGAGCGCTTTGCGCCCAGAGGTTTCGGCGGACCCCAGCAGGAATCGCGCCCGTCGCCCCGAACAGCAACTTTTGTGCCGCGCTCACTCTGGAACGATGCGGACGCGGAGGCGCTCAGCCCGCGCGAGCAGCTGCTCTATCGCTCCCGTTTGCTGGGAGCCGACCGCACGGTGTGCAACATCTACGGGGGCAACACCTCCGTCAAGGCGGACGAGACCGACTTTCGCGGCAGGCAGGTGCGCGTGCTGTGGGTCAAAGGCTCTGGCTCGGACCTCGCCACGCTCACGCTGAACGACATTGCGGGGCTGCGCCTTGAAGATGTGCTGCCCCTCTTTGAGCGCGAGTCGCTCTCCGATGAGGAGATGGTGGAGTACCTGACGCATTGCCTGTTCACACCGCGCGGGCCGCGACCCTCTATCGAGACCCTCATGCACGCCTTCGTGCCCTCCGTCCATGTAGACCACACGCATCCCGATGCGATTATCAGCCTCGCGACCTGCGCGGATGGCGAAACCCATGTGAAACGCCTCTACGGCAGGCGCGTCGGCTGGATCCCCTATGTGCGCCCCGGCTTTGTTTTGGGCAAAGCGGTGGGGCAACAGGTGCGCGAAAACCCCCAGCTGGAAGGGATTGTGCTGGGCAAGCACGGACTGGTGTGCTGGGGCGAAACTGCCAAAGCGTGCTACGAGACTACCATCCGCCTGATACAGCAAGCCGAGGATTATATTGCTGACCAGGCGCGGGGTCGCAAAGTGTTCGGCGTGGTGCGCGTGCCCGCTCTGGAGCATAGAGCGCGCCGCGAGGTATTGAAGGCAATCCTGCCCGTTTTGCGGGGCGCCATCAGCAAGCGGCAGCATCAGGTTTTATGTGTGGACGAATCGCCCGAAGTGCTGGCATTTGTTGCCAGTGAGAGCGCGCGCGAGGTGGCGCTGATTGGCTCCGCTTGCCCCGACCACATCGTTCACACGAAGCACTACCCCCTGTGGATAGAGTGGGACGGACGCTCTGTGGAGGCGCTCAAAGCGCAGATTCCCGAGGCGGTTCAACAGTATCGGGAGGCGTATCAGGCGTACTTTGAGGTGCATCGGCGCGGCGACGAGACGATGTTTGATTCCGCGCCGCGCGTGGTGCTGATTTCGGGGCTGGGCATGATAACCGCAGGGCGCGATGCGGGGCGGGCGCAGATTGCTCGCGCCCTCTACCATCGCGCGATAGCGGTGATGCGCGGCGCGACGGCGCTGGGGCAGTTTGTGTCGCTCACCCCGGAAGAGGCGTTCGGGATCGAATACTGGCCGCTGGAACTATATAAGTTGCGCCTGCGCCCACCCGACAGGGAACTCGCAGGGCGCGTGGCAGTGATTACGGGGGGCGCATCGGGAATTGGGCGGGCGAGCGCGCTGCGGCTCGCACAGGAAGGGGCACATGTGGCATTGCTGGATCTCGACGCGGAAGGCGCCGCCAGCACCGCGCGGGAGATTACCGATCGCCACGGCGAGGGCAAAGCGGTGGCAATCCCGTGTGATGTGTCCGACGAGGCGCAGGTTCAGCGCGCTTTCGAACAGGTTGTGCTGAGCTGGGGCGGGCTGGATATTGTGGTTAATAATGCGGGGATTGCCCACTCCGCGCCGATTACCGAAACCGCGCTCGCCGACTGGGAGCGACTCTTTGCGGTGCTTGCCCGCGGCTATTTTCTGGTGGCGCGCGCGGCGTTTCGAATCTGGCAGGAGCAGGGGATTGGGGGGAGCATGGTGTTCATCACTTCCAAGAACGCGCTGGTAGCGGGCAAGGGGGCGGCTGCCTATAGCGCCGCCAAAGCGAGCGAGCTTCATCTGGCGCGATGCCTCGCCGAAGAGGGCGGCGCGTTCGGGATACGGGTCAACAGCGTGGCGCCCGATGCTGTGCTTCAAGGTTCGCGAATCTGGGACAGCCAGTGGCGCGAAGAGCGCGCCCGCGCCTACGGCGTTCCCCCCGAAGCGCTGGAAGAATTCTACCGCCAGCGCACCACGCTCAAGGTCAACATCACCCCTGAAGATGTCGCCGAGGCGGTGCTGTTTTTCGCCTCCGACCGCTCCGCCAAAACCACAGGCGCGGTTCTCTGCGTGGATGGCGGCGTGCCTGCGGCGTACCCACGCTGAAAGTGGGGTACAATTAAGTCTCAGGGGAAGAATCACAGTGCGATTATCGGAGTTTCGTGAGCGCGTGCGTCGCCACTTTGGGGAGAACCTCCGTAACGCGACGCCAGAGAATGTGCGGGAGTTTCTGGATCAGCTCCAGAAAGAAGCTTACGAAAACGCCCGCGACGCAACGGGATGCTACGAAATGATGACCGAGACTGCCCGCTCTTATGAGGAAATCATTCAGGATTTCTTCGCCCGCGTGCTGGAACTGCCGCCCGAAGAAGCGGTAATGCTCCTGTGGACTGTGGGGCTGGAACTGGCTTACGCCGCGATTGAACACCAGTACGCCGCCGAGTTAGACCCACTTTTCCGAACGCTTGAGGAATAAGCATGCGACGGCTGGCTGTATGGCTCTGGCTCTGGGTGGGGTTTGTGGCGTGGGCGCAGGATTGGACGCGCCCGCCGAATGTGGTCGTGCTGGTATATGTGCAGCCCGACGGCACAAACCTCGTGAGCTGGACCTTTGACCGCCGTATTCCTCACGCCCAAGTGCAGGAGCGTGTGCGTCAGTTCGTGGAGCGCAGTCAGCGGTTGATCGCGCACCTGGAGATAGGGGATGACAGCCTTAAACGCAACGCCAAACCCAACGAGCTCTTCACCGTCGCGACTTTTGCCACCAGCGGACTGGTCAACCTCAAGGAGGGCACGGTAGACCTCACCACGCTCGTGCGCACCTTCGCCGACATGCCTGTGATTCATATCTACACCGCCCTGCCCCACAAAACCGACTATGCAGGCTACACGGAATACAAAACCCCCCACTTGTCGATGTGGACCCAGGTAGAGCCGCGGCTGTGGCGCACAATGATTTATGTTCACACGCCCGATCCCAGCCTGCTGGAAATCCCGCCGAAGCGCCCACAGCCGCAGGAGGCACCTGTACCGGAAGCGACGCAATCACGCCTTCTCTCGACATGGACGATTGTGCTGTGGATTGCGCTGGCGCTACTCATCGGGGCAGGAATCTTCTGGGGCGCGTCGTATCTTCTCAAGCGACAAAGCGAATCGGAAACCGTCCAATCAAATCAAACTCACGAAATCGGAGGCTAAAACGATGCTGGACTACACCCTGAACGACCTGCTCAAGCGCGCGTTTGAGATGCGCGCGTCGGATGTGTTCATCAAAGCAGGGGCGCCCCCCGTGATGCGCCTGCACGGCAAAATCACTCCCTTCCCAGAGGAATATGCGCCGCTGACGGCGGCACAAGCGCGCGACCTCTGCTTCAGCCCCATGTCGCACGAACAGATTGCCAAATTCGAACACCGTTTAGCGATTGACCTTGCGTTCACTGTCGAGAATGTGTGCCGTATCCGCGCCAATGTCTACCAGCAACGCCAGACAGTTGCGGGTGTGTTCCGTCTTATTCCGCTCCAGCACTGGAAACTCGAAGAACTCTGGCCCGAAGAACCCGACATCCCGCGCGTGCTGGCAGGGTTGACCCAATACCGACAGGGGCTGATTCTGGTGACAGGACCCACCGGTTCCGGAAAATCCACCACGCTGGCAGCAATGATTGACCTCATCAACAACACCCGACGCGGGCATATCGTGACCATCGAGGACCCGATCGAGTTCGTGCATGAAGATAAGATGTGCATCGTGAGCCAGCGCGAGGTGGGCATCGACACCGAATCGTTTATTGACGCGATGCGCTCCGTCGTGCGCGAAAGCCCCGATGTCATCCTGATTGGTGAAATGCGCGATGTGGAGACCATGCAAGCCTGTATGCAGGCAGCCGAGACGGGGCACCTCGTGTTCTCCACTGTTCACACGCCCAGCGCGTATGAGACGATGGACCGTATCGTGAACATGTTCCCACCTGCCGACAAGAAGCATATCCTGCAGCGTCTGGCGAACACCCTGCGCGGGATTATCGCCCAGAAGCTGGTGCCGCGCGCGGGCGGCGTGGGGCGTATCGCCGCGCTGGAGATTATGATTAACACCCCCACTGTCGAGAAGATGATTGAAGACGGGCATATTGGTGAAATTTACAACGCCATTCGCGAAGGGGAACACTGGGGCATGATGACCATGAACCAGTGTTTGCTCCGCTATGTGCAGAAGCAGCTCATCACGCCCGAAGAGGCGATGAACTACGCGGGCGTCCACTCGGAGCTGCGTCAGATGCTCCGCCGGATGTAGAGGCAGGAGGGCGGAGTGTCGCTTGTCAGCGCGCCGAAAGATTCATTCCGCCCTGCCCTGCTGGCGCTGGGCATGCTGGCGCTCTTATTTGGGATTGCTGCCGGACTTCAGCGGTTGGGCTTGACGATGCCCATTGCCGCGCCTCCGTTTGCCCATAGCATGCTGATGGTGGGGGGCTTTTTCGGCACGCTGATAGCCCTGGAGCGGGCAGTTGCCACGCGCTGGCGCTGGAGTTATCTGGCGCCTGTGGCCAGTGGTTGCGGGGCGCTGGCGTTGGTGTTGATGCCTTCGCCGCTCTATGGCTGGCTGCTGATAAACGGCGCCAGCCTCGTGCTTGTTGTGCTGTACGGGACTCTTTACCGCCAGCACCGTTTTTTGCCCCATGCGTTGATGGGGCTGGGTGCGCTCTGCTGGCTTGCAGGCAACAGTTTCTGGTATCTGGGCGGGTTTGTTTCCGGTCCTCTGGGGTACACGGGCGCGCTCTTCTGGGTGCTGTTTCTGTTGTTGACCATTGTGGCAGAACGGCTGGAGCTGAATCGCCTTTTTAAGCCGACCGTGATCAGCCGCGTGTGGAAGGGGATTGGGTTGCTGGCGTTGTGTGGGGGCGTACTGTTGCACCCGATTCTGCCGCGTGCGGGGCTGTGGCTTTTCGGTGTCGGGTTGCTGGCGATTGCGGGATGGCTCATGCGCTTTGATACGGCACGCTACACGATGCGAGGGCGCGGTCTCACAGGGTTTGTGGGACGCACGCTGTTGGGTGGGTATCTCTGGCTGGGTGTGGCGGGCGTTGTCGCGCTGATAGCCCCAGGGCTGGCGCCCGGTTTCTGGACAGATGCCCTGTTCCATGCGTTTTTCCTGGGGTTTGTGTTCACGATGGTGTTCGCCCATGCGCCCATTATCTTTCCTTCGGTGACGGGCTGGGCAGTTCCGTACCATGCGCACTTCTACGGGCATGTCCTGCTGCTTCACGGTTCCCTGCTCTTACGCATGGTGGGCGATGTTAGTGGGACCCCGATTTTGCGTCAGTGGGGTGCGGCGCTGAACGGGGTTGCCGTCCTGCTCTTTCTGCTCAACACGGTAAGCGCGGTGCTATTAGCACGATTGAAGTCGGTTCAGGGGTAAACGATGCCGCGCTGGAGCCGATGGATGGTGCGGATGTCGCTGGTCTACCTGGTAGCAGGACTGGGGTTGCATCTGCTGACCCGTCTGCCGCTCTCCTCTGCATGGCTGGCGAACGCGGCACCCAGTGTGTTTCACCTGCTGGTGGTAGGCTGGGCGACGCAAATGATTTTTGGGGTCGCCTACTGGATGTTTCCACGACTGTCGCGCTCCGCGCCCTACGGCTCCGAGCGCGCGAGCGCCGTCGTTTTCTGGGGTTTGAACCTCGGTCTGGTGTTGCGTGTGGTCGCGGAGCCGATGGTGCCGCTGTCTTCGGCACCGATATGGGATTTGCTGCTCCTTGCAAGTGCTGGTTTGCAATGGCTCGCGAGCCTGGTGTTCGTGTTCACTATCTGGGGGCGCGTGAGGGAGAAGTGAGATGCCTCGCCCGAGCTGCTGGCTGGTGCGATGTGCGTTGATTCATCTGATGCTGGGCTTCTCGCTGGGCGCGTGGATGTTGAGTGCCAAAGCGCTGGCTTTCTATGCGATTGTGGGAGCGTGGCGTACGATTCATGCGGAGATTCTGCTGATAGGCTGGCTCATTCAACTGGCGATGGGCGTAAGCTACTGGATTCTGCCGCGTGATGATGAGAACCAGCGTCAGCGTGCATGGCAAGTGTGGGGCGCGCTTGGTACTCTGAATCTGGGAGTGGGGCTGAGCATTCTCGGCATGATCGCGCAGCAGGAGATGGCTCTGTGGGCAGGGCGTATGCTGGAGTTGGGCAGCGTGCTGCTTTATGCGACAGCGGTATTCCCCCGTCTGCGCCGCGCCTCGCGATTGGGGTAATGCTCGCTGAGCTTTAGAATGGGGCATTCGTCAGACGCGCTGGCTCTAAGCCTTACCGAGCTGTTGCCTCAAGGGGAGGCTGGTGGAGCGGAGGGGACTCGAACCCCCGACCTCTAGAGTGCGATTCTAGCGCTCTCCCAACCCCACTTATGTTGTACCGCAATCGCACACGGGACACAACACCTTGCGCTTGACACGCGCCCGAACAGGAGCGCACTATGCAGGAGAACTCTAGAATCGCACTTCGAGTAGAGGAGACTCCTCATGAGATTCCGTGGGCGTTGGAGCTGTGGCTCGAAGCTCTGGACGCCAAAGGGTGCAGCAGCAATACGATTGCGTGCTACCGATACTACCTGCAGCCCTTCGTGGAGTTTCTCGCCCGTCAAGGAGTAAGCACGCTGGACGCCGTGCAGCCCATGCACATTCGCAGGTGGCTGCTCTCCCGACGCGCACAGGGGGTATCCCCCAAGACCCTGCGCAACTCCCATGTGTTCCCCCAAGTCTTCTGGAACTGGTGCATGAGGGAGGGACTGACCGAACACAACCCCTTCGCGAAAGTGGAGAAACCGAAAGCCCCCCAGAAGGTGAAGCCCGCGCTGACACCCGAGGAAGTGGAGCAGATTCTGAAAGCGTGCGACGGCAAGGACTGGCTACGCCTGCGCGATAGAGCCTTAGTGCTCCTGCTGCTGGACACAGGCATGCGCATTCACGAGGCCCACAAGCTCACAGTGGGCGACGCGCAGCAGAACTGCTTGCTGATTCGTGGGAAGGGCGGCAAGCAGCGCGTGGTGTTCCTGTCGGCTGAGGTACGCCTTGCATTGACCCGCTACCTGCGTGCGTGCCCGTATCCGCTCACGGACGCTGACCCGCTCTGGCACGGGCTGTACGGCGCACTCACGCGGCACGGACTGCTAGAGGCGATTCAGAAGATTGGCAAGCGGGCGGGACTGCCCTATCACCTGGGTGCACACGCCTTCCGGCGCACATTCGCAACTTGGAGCCTGCGGAACGGGATAGACCTCGAACAGCTCAGGCAGCTCATGGGACACTCAGATTACGGCGTACTCCGGCAATACCTCTCCCTCGTGGAAGCCGACTTAAAGCAGGCGCATGCCCAGCACAGCCCGTTGCGCCACCTGCGGAAGCGGTAAGCGACGTCAAGGAATTTGGGGGAAATTCCCCCCAAATTCCTCCGAAATTTCCCCCCACAACCCGTTTTCACCGCTCCCAACGCTGTATATCGGTTATGCAAACAACAAGGGTTCGGGAATTGCGCCGCCAGCAGGGGCTTGCAGTGGACGCCCTTGCGTACAAGGCAGGCGTGTCGAGTCGGACACTGGTGCTGTGGGAGCGGTACGGGCTCCCCCCGCG
>CAZQPV010000058.1:0-14216 GCA_964595265.1 uncultured Fimbriimonadales bacterium | reverse complement strand
CGCTTTTCGCTTCTCATGCAAATTGGGCTATAATAGAGTCGGTGAGCGTGCATGGTCTACGGCTCCGACAGCGCCGATGTGGTAGGGTTAGTTGCGCAGGCGCAGCAGGGCGACGAGCAGGCGGCGGAACGGTTGCTCCAGCTCTACCGTCCGCTGGTACAACATGTCGCGCGGCGCTTCTACCTGCCCGACGGCGAACCCGAAGATGTGTACCAAATCGGCATGATTGGCTTATGGCAAGCCATTCAGCGCTATAACCCCCAGCGCCAGGCATCGTTTGCGACCTTCGCACGCCTGTGCATCCGCAGGCAGATTCTGAGCGCGCTGAAACAAGCCAACCGAATCGTGTGGACTACTTTTCCCCCGTGCCCCGACTCGGAAGAGGAACAGCACTGGGAGAACATCGCCGACCCCGCCCCTTCGGCTCTGGAACGCCTGATAGAGCGAGAGCAGGCGCAGGAGTGGAACGCCCTGCTTTCCAGCCGACTGAGCGCGATGGAATCGCAGGTGCTGACCCTCTGGCTCCAGCGGCTTTCGTATCAGGAGATTGCGCGTCGGCTGGGTTGCTCGCGCAAAGCCGTAGATAACGCGCTCGCGCGAATCAAGCGCAAGGCACGGCGCGCTCTGTAGCGTCGGGTACAATACCCGCATGCCACCGCTGGAGTTAGACCCCGAAACGATGCGCCGTATCGGCTATCGGGTCATCGATGCGCTCGTAGACTACTGGCAGACTCTGCCTGAGCGCCCGATTGGCACGCGCCCCACCCGCGACGCGATGGAAGCCCTGCTGAACGAACCCCTGCCCACCACGCCCCAGCCGTTTGAAGCGGTGCTGGAAGAGTTTCTCATGAAAGTGCTGCCCCATGTGGTGAAGGTAGACCATCCGCGCTACTTCGCGTTTGTGCCTGCGCCCAATAATTATGTCGGTGTACTGGCGGATACGCTCGCGGCGGGGATGAACATCTTTGTGGGCACATGGATGGTGGGCGCGGGGGCGACGCAGGTGGAGCGCGTGGTGATAGACTGGCTGCGCCAGATGGTGGGGCTGCCTGAATCGGCGGGCGGGCTGTTTGTGAGCGGCGGCTCCGTGGCGAATCTGGTGGGGCTGGCGGCGGCGCGACAGCAGTATCCTGAAGCGCTCCAGCGCGGGCGAGTCTACTACTCCGACCAGACGCACTCCTGTGTGGCGCGGGCGCTGCGCATCTTGGGCTTCCGCGAAGAGCAGATATGCGTGCTGGAATCCGATTCGCGGTTCCGCCTGCCTGTGGAGCGCCTCAAAGAGCAGATTCGGCGCGACCGCGAAGCGGGCTGGCTGCCCTTCTGCGTGGTGGCGAACGCGGGAACCACAAACACGGGCGCAGTGGACGAACTGGACGCGCTCGCTGAGGTGTGTCAGGAAGAGCGACTCTGGTTGCACGCCGATGGCGCCTACGGCGCCCCTGCTGTGTTGACCGAAGAGGGCGCGCGCCTGATGAAGGGCATCCATCGGCTGAACTCGCTGGCGTTAGACCCCCACAAGTGGCTCTACCAGCCGATGATGGCGGGCTGTATTCTGGTGCGCGAGTTTGACCACCTGCGTCAGGCGTTTCACATCCTGCCGCCCTACCTGCAAGATAAAGAGTCGGGCGTGCGAGGTGTAGACCTGTGCGACTACGGGGTGGAGCTTTCGCGGGGTTTCCGTGCGCTGAAGGTGTGGATGGCGCTCAAGGTGTTCGGGATGGAGGCGTTCCGTCAGGCGATGGAGCATAACCTCCATCTGGCGCGGTTAGCGGAGCGCACCCTGCGGGCGATGCCCCACTGGCAGGTGGTCTCGCCCGCGCAGCTGGGGATTGTGGCGTTCCGCTATGCGCCACCGTACATGGAGCCAGAGGCGTGCGATGCGCTCCAGCGGGCGCTGGTGAACGCGATGCTGGAAGAGGGCTTCGCGCTGGTGAGCTCCACTGTGTTGAAGGGCAGGACGGCGTTGCGCATGTGTACGCTCAGCCCGCGTGCCACCGAAGCCGATGTGCTGGAAACGCTCCAGCGGTTAGACCGCCACGCTCAGCGACTTGCCAGTCAGGAGGGAGCCAGATGAAACCCGCCACGCGCCTGATTGCCCTGCTCTGGCTGGGGATTGGGAGCCTCACGCTGTTTCAGGCGTTTCAGGGCGTGCAGATGCCGCTCAGCCTCAAGTTTTTTGCGACGCTTCAGGTGCTGGGCGCGCTGGCGCTGCTGGGAGGGCTGGCACTCGGCTATGTGATTCTGATTACGATGTCGGCGTTCACGATGGTGACGGGCATTTTCGGGCTGATTGCGGTGCCTTTTATGCCTGCGGAACTGTTAGAAAGGGTTCCCTCAATACTGGGGCTGCCGCCGCGCGGGGTGATGGCAGGGATGGCGCTCGGCGCGATTTTGCTGGGGCGGCTGTGCTGGCTCGGCTTGCGCCGCGACCCGCCTGAGGGGTGGAACAGGGCGACTGAGTAGCTACCCCATCCACCGCTGCAGAAATCTCAGCGTCAAGCGCCACGCCTCGTCGGCAGCGCGGGCATTATAGCCGCGGCGGTTGTTCAGGTTGGCGAATGCATGCCCCGCGCCCTGAAAGAGGTGAATCTCCACCTGCTTGCCCAGCTTCTTGAGCGTCGCCTCAAACTGGCGCACCGACTCCACAGGGATGCCCCGATCCTGGTCGCCGAAAATCCCCAGCACAGGACAGCGCAGGTTGCGCAGGTTCGCCTCGTCGGTTAGCAGGCGCCCGTAGTAAATCACGCATGCCGATAGGCGCGGCTCCTGCAGCGCGAGGCTCAGCGCCAGCCCGCCACCCATACACCAGCCAATCACGCCCACCTTCTTGCCGCGCAGCTCGGAGCGCTGGGTGAGCCAGTCCACACCCGCTTTAAGGTCGCGCATCGCGCGGTCTTCGGGCAAGGCGCGCGAGAGCTCGTGCGCCATTTCGGGTTCGGTGGCGACTTTGCCCCGATACAGATCTACTGCCAGCGCCAGATAGTTCTCCTGCGCGAAGCGACGCGCCTGCTCTCTAATCCAGTCGTTCAGCCCCCACCACTCGTGAATCAGTAGCATGCCGCCGCGCGGTCTGGCAGGAAATGCCGCATAGGCACGCACCCGCTCGGAACCCACTTGCAGTGAAATCTCCTGTTCCTTGATGTCGCGCATGGCTTGCACCTCCGCTTTCAGTGTACCCTACTGTGTTAGCGAGAGCATCCACCACCGAAGTTGAACAGCACAATCAGCAGATCTGCATCATCCACAATCTGGTCACTGTTCACATCAGCAGGGTTCGACCCTGTCGCGCCAAAGGCAAACAGCACTACAAGCAGGTCAGCGTCATCCACGCAACCGTTGCCGTCCACATCACCCGCTCGTCGGAACGGCGTGTCGGTAGACCACACTGGACCTGGGGGGTCACCACCATACCGCAGCTCGCCGTGGCTCGGACCGCCAGGCGCGTTTGAGCTATCGAGAACCTGGGTTCCGCTGCCTTCATCAAAGTGATAGAGCGCTGCAGCCTGTGCATCGGGTGTGAAAGGCTGATTGGGCGGTGTGAAGTTGGTGTCGTAGCGTAATGTTGTGGAAAGGCGTATCTCATCCAGGTAGCCCCTGAAGGAAGGATAACTACTGCGGTCGTAGTCATGCTTTTCCGCCCCGATTACCAGAAACGGATCGCTGAAGTTGCATGACTGTCCACCGTAGTTTCCACAACAGTTATTGCACGGCACGCCGTCGTCCGGATAAGAGATGTCGCCGTCAGGTCCGTCGCCTTGAGCCTGTAGCATACCGTCTACATAAAGCCAGAGGTATCCATCCGAGCGGCGACGCTGTACTGCAATATGATGCCAGTTCCCATCCAGCACATTTGAGGTGCCGCAAATCGTGAGATCACCCGTATTGTCGCCACTGACCCCAAAAACAATCCGTCCCCCTGCCACCGAAATGCCGAACTTGCGATCTTGATTGAAGCGATCGCGGTCTATAATGATGTTACCATAAATCCAGTTCACATTTGCACCGCAGGAAACTGGGTCAGTCGGATTGTCGGACAGAGCGCCCTTTATCCAGAACTCGATCGTGAAATCCGTCGCGCCGACATCGGCAGGTGGACCAGGCAGGTTACTATTCGGATCGTCGACTCGGATTTTGACGCGGTCGATGTCGTCTCTGCCGTTACCGTAGAAGCGTAGCGAGTAGCCCTGTGAATACGCAATCCCCACACTCAGTAAGACACTCCAGAGATAGAAGCACAAACCGCGTCCAAAGCACTGTTTGCTCATGCAGATAGTATACTACAGCTTGGAGTAAGGGATCGCCTCTCAGAGGCAGGAGTCTCGGATTTTTACGGCGTAGTTTAATTTTGTATGGCAGTGCTTATGCAAAGCAGGCGTGCCACACAGGTTGCCGGTGCGCTTGGGTATGTGGTGGTGAGCGGGCTGCTAATGGGGGTTTCGCTGCCGCCCTACGACCTGCCGCTGGGCTTTGTGGCGCTGGCGCCCTTTTTTGCGGCGATATGGGTTCTGCCACGATTGCTCGTACCCCTGCTGGGACTGCTTCACGGCTGGCTTGTGGGGATGACTGCGATGGGGTTCGGCGTGGCGGTTTCGGAAATGGGGGCGCTGCTGCCGTTTTTGATTTACGGGGTGGCGGTGGGCGTCGTGGGGCTGGTCGCACGCGATGTGGGCGACCTCTCGCGCCTGAGAGCGGTGCTGTGGGTCGGTTGGGCGATTATCTGCCTCTCGTTTGTCTTGGAGCGTTCGTGTGGGGCGTGCTGAGACGCAGGCGGGCGAGATTAAGTGGGGTATAATGGGGTATAATATAGTGGGAGGAAATCGCAACCCGTTGACTCCTTTCCGGGCGTATTTCCTCACCACCCCACCACGAGAGGGAGGCGCGGATTCCCCGCCCGCGCCTCCCCTTAGCGTCAGGCTGTTGAGCTTTCCAGTGCACAATTAGACGCCTCAAAACAGGGGCAGGTTCCATAAGATGGGCGCAGACTGTGTGAAGTGGCTAACCCACCTGCGTACGAAGTCGCCGCGCTATGCAATAGGCTTGATGGCGGGCACTTCGCTGGACGGTATCGATGGGACGCTGGCGGCGATTACGGGGCAGGAGGGATATCGCGCCGTCCAGACGCTTGCCACGCATCATCTGCCCTATTCCCATGAGGAACGCGAAGGGCTGCTGCGCCTGATAGAATCGGGTTCATTAGCGGACCTGTGCGTGTGGGACGCCTACCTCGGCGAGAAGTTCGCTCAGGTCGCGCTGGAACTGATGCAGAAAGCCGAAGCGCCCGTCGACTTCATCGGCTCGCACGGGCAAACGGTGTGGCACGCGCCCATTGCCCAGCTGTTCGGACGCCCCGCTCCCAACACCCTGCAGATTGCCCAGCCTGAGGTAATCATGGCGCGCACGGGAGTCCCTGTGGTGGCAGATTTTCGCACGCGCGATGTGGCGCTGGGCGGACAGGGCGCGCCGCTGGTGCCGTTTGTGGACTGGCTGCTGCTGCGCTCCGCCTCCGAGCCACGCGCTGTGCTCAACATCGGCGGGATGGCGAACCTCACCTTCCTGCCCCCTCAGGCAACGCCCGACTCGATCCTCGCGTTCGACACAGGTCCCGGGAATGCGCTGATAGACCTCGCTGTGCGCTGGTATACCGAAGGCAGGCTCTCGTATGACCCCGACGGCTCGCTCGCGGTACAGGGAACGATAGACGACGCACTACTTGCAGAAATGCTCGCGCATCCCTTCTTTCAGCAGCCGCCCCCAAGGTCCACAGGGCGCGAGGTGTTCGGCGCAGAGTACCTCCGAAAATGGTGGGGGCGCGTGGAACCGCTGACCCTGATTGCCACGCTTACCGAACTGACCGCCCGCACAATAGCGCAGGCTATTCAACAGTGGTGCATGCCCGTCGCCCAACTGATTGTCTCAGGGGGCGGGGTGCATAACCAGACGCTGATGGCGCGGCTGCAGGCGCTCCTGCCCGAAATTGCAGTTCAATCGAGCGCCACCTTCGGCATAGATCCCGACTTCAAAGAGGCGATTGCCTTTGCCGTACTGGCAGATTGCTATCTGATGGGCGAGCCTGTGGCGTTCCCGAACACCACGGGCGTCTCGCGCCCTGTGCGACTGGGGCGACTGTGTTGGGGGTGAATGCCCTTCTTCGAACAATGAGTCAAAAATTGGGGTATACTACCCCATAGCACAAACCGATGGAGGTGACGCATGAAAGCCATTACACTGCGTGGAGGAGAATTTTTATTGCGTGAAATAGAGCCGTCGCAGGTGTTCACGCCTGAAGATTTCACCTCCGAAGACCTGGCGATTGCGCAGGCGGCGGAAGATTTTGTGCGCGGTGAGGTGCAGACCCGCAACGCCGAAATTGAGAAGCAAGCGGAGGGCGTAACGGTCGGACTCCTCAAAAAGGCGGGCGAGCTGGGCTTGCTCAGCGGCGACCTGCCCGAAGCCTATGGCGGCTTGAACCTTTCCAAGACCACCAGCACCCTGCTCGCTGAAAAGATGAGCCTGCAAGCCTCGTTCGCGGTCTCATGGGGCGCGCATGTGGGCATCGGCACACTCCCGATCCTCTTTTTCGGCACCCCAGAGCAGAAGCAAAAATACCTGCCCAAACTGGCGACCGGCGAGATGATTGCCGCCTTCTCGCTCAGCGAGGCAAACTGCGGTTCCGACCCCCTCTCCGCTCGCACACGAGCCACCCTCTCGCCTGACGGCAAGTATTACCTGCTCAACGGCGAGAAGATGTGGACGACCAACGCGGGCTGGGCAGACCTCTTTATCGTGTTCGCCAAAGTGGATGGCGAGAAGTTTACCGCTTTCATTGTGGAGCGCACCTTCCCCGGCGTCTCGGTGGGGCGCGAGGAGCATAAGCTGGGCATCAAAGGCTCCAGCACGCGCCGTGTCATTCTGGAAAACGCGCAGGTGCCCGTGGAGAATGTGCTTCACGAGATTGGCAAAGGGCACCATGTGGCGTTCGGCGTGCTGAATATTGGGCGCTTCAAGCTGGCGGCTGCCACGCTCGGCGGCGCGAAAGAGGCGCTTACGATTGCCACGCGCTACGCGAAAGACCGCCAGCAGTTCGGTCAGCCGATTGCCAACTTCGGTTTAATCCGCCAGAAACTCGCCGAGATGGCAATCCAGATTTATGCGCTGGAAAGCACGGTCTACCGCACGGCAGGCATGCTGGACGAGGTGTTCCATGGCATCGACGCCACCGCCCCCGACGCAAATGCACAATACCGTGAGGCGGATGAGGAATACCCCGTGGAGTGCGCCATCCTGAAAGTGTTCGGCTCCGAGGTGTTGGACCTCGTGGCAGATGAGACGATGCAGATTCACGGCGGCTTCGGCTACACCGAAGAGTTCCCTGCCGCGCAAATCTATCGCGACAGCCGTATCAACCGCATCTTCGAGGGCACGAACGAGATTAACCGCCTGCTGATGCTGGACCAGTTGATGCGGCGCGCCCTGAAAGGCAAGCTCCCCGGTTTGATGGAGAAGATTCAGGCGCTGCGCGCCGAGCTGAACCAGCCACAGATGCCCACACCCGACCCTGTGGACCCGCTCGAAGCCATCGGGCGCTATGTGGTGAACGCCAAGAAAGCGGTGCTGATCACTGCAGGAATGGCAGCGGAGCAGGTCGGAATGGAACTCGAGGAGAAGCAGGAGATTGTGGGGCATCTGGCGGATTGTCTGATTCAGCTCTACGCGATGGAGAGCGTGTGGCTACGCACGCGCAAGCTCCAGCAGAAAGGACTGGACATCACCATCCCGCTGGCGATGGCGCGCGTATTCGCCTACGATGCGTTTGACAAAATCGAAGCGAGCGCACGGCGCGCCATCCACTCCTTCGCGGAGGGCGACATGCTCCAGATTCTGCTCACCGCCCTCAAGCGCTACACCCGCCGCACGACCGAGGTCAACACGATGGCGCTCCGTCGCCAGATTGCGGACTATGTAATTCAGCACGAACGTGCCTGGTGCGCGATGGGGAAGTAAGCATCCCGGATGGCAGGGGGGCAGGTCAACAACCTGCCCCTATCGCCCTCGCCACACCGCCTCATAAAGCGGGGCAGTGGGTTTGGGCGTGGGTCTCAGGCGCGGCGCGCCCACCAGCGGCTCCAGGTCCGCCCACCAGCCACTCAGCTGACGGCGCACCCACTCAGTGAACAGTTGCACCGCATGCTGATGCGACGCCTGCCCCGTTTTTTGCGCTCGATGGTGCGCCGAATCGAGCAGGTAGAGCGCAATCAGGGCGTCTGCCAGCGGCTCTATGAACACCTGCGGCGGCTCGGTGAACGACTCCAGCGATTGGAACGCGCGCCCCGCCAGCCCGCGCAGAGTCGCCAACACACCTTCCACACTCTCTGTATCCTGCGGCTCGGTGCGACTCGGCGACCACAGCCCCTTGCGGCGCATATAAAGCAGCCGCTCCACCAAGTTCAGGCGGTTGATTTCGTTCGTGCCCTCATAGATGCGATTCACGCGCGTGTCCCGATAGAGCCGTGCAATCGGATACTCCTCCGAGAAGCCGTAGCCTCCGTGAATCTGGAGCGCATCGTCCACAATCTGGTGGAGCATTTCTGTGGCAGCGACCTTGATCAGGGCGCATTCGGCAGCGAACAGCGCAGAAGCATGCCGCCACGCCTCCTGACGCGCCTCGTAGGGTAGCCCATCGCCTTGCGCAAAGGTGCGTTCTAAGTCGCCTGCCAGCCGATACAGGGCGCTCTCGATTACGAACAGCATCACTTGCCCACGCGCCAGCTTGCGCCAGACCAGATCAAACTCAATAATCGCGCGCCCAAACTGTTTGCGAACCTGTGCATATTCGGAGCCGATTCGCCACGCCTCTTTCGCCAGCCCCAGCGCCGCCGCGCCAATCTTGAAACGCCCGATATTCAGAGTATAGAGCGCCACATACGCCCCTTGCCCCTCTTCGCCAAGACGGTTTTCCACGGGTACGGGCACCTGCTCCAGCACGATTCGGCAGGTGGAGGAGCCGTGCAAACCCAGTTTATGCTCCTCGCGTTCCACGATAAAGCCGGGGGCGTCGCGCGGCACGATAAATGCCGTGAACCGCTCGCCGTCCACGCGGGCGAACACGATAAACAGGTCGGCGAAGCCTGCGTTCGTAATCCAGATTTTGTTGCCATTGAGCAGGTAATGGTGGTCATGGCGTTCGGCGCGGGTGCGCGCTGAAAGTGCGTCAGAACCCGCCTCTGGCTCTGTCAGAGCGTAGGCGCCGACCAGCTCGCCGCGCGTGAGGGGCGGCAGATACTGTTGCGCCTGCGCTGCTGTGCCAAACAGCAGAATCGGCAGGCTGCCCACGCTGGTATGTACCGCGTGCGAGACCGCAAACGACGGCTCCAGAGCGGTTTTCTCGGTAATCAGCGCCGAGACGGTTTTCGGTAGTCCCAGCCCACCGTACTCCTCAGGAACATCAATCCCCAAAAGCCCCAGCATAGCCGAATCCACGAGCAAATCGCGCATGGCGCGGGGGGTATCGTGTTCTATTAGGCGCACCTGCGGGGCAATCTGTTCGCGTACGAAGCGCTCGGTCGTTTCGCCCATCTGGCGCTCTTCAGGGGTGAACTGTTCAGGGGTGAAACACGCTTCAGGGGGCGCTTCTAAAAAGGCGCCGCTGCGTACAGGTTGCGTCGTTGCATCCATAGCATGATTGTACCTACTCTTCGTCTTGCTGGAGTTCGCGCAGGAGGTCTTCGATTTCCTGGCGGAGTTGGGCGCGGGCTTCGGGGTCGTGTTCGAACTGGACGATAAGGCTATCGCCTTCCCGTGTTCCTTCAGGAAGCCAGCGCAGGGGAGCGTGCCACTCCAGATAGTCGCCCTCGCCGAGTGGCGCCAGCAGCACAGCGATTGGCTCGCCGTCAGCGCGGGTTTCGATACGGTCTACGAAAACACGCCTCATCCCCGTACCTCCCGGAGCCACGCGCGCAGTTCCGACAGAGGGCGCGTATTCAGCACGCGGTCAGCGGTGAGCCAGCCGCGCTGCGCCAATCCCACTGCCAGCGTCATCATGCGCAGGTCGCTGGCGCGGTGCGCGTCTGTGCCCAGCGCCACCCATGCGCCGCTCTGTTCCAGCATCCGCACAATCGGCGTGGGCGGATCCATGCGTGTGGTGTAGCCGTTGACCTCCACTGCCTTGCCCAGTTCGCAGGCGCGGCGGAACACGCGCTCCCAGTCGGCGTCATTTGGCTCGCGCTTGCCGAACCGCCTGCCCGTGGGATGTGCCAGAATCTGCACACAGGGGTGTTCCAGCGCCCGAATCAGGCGTCGGGTCATCGTCTCAGCTTCCTGACCGTGCCCGTAGTGAACCCCTGCCAGCACAATCTCGGCTTCCTTGAGTAATTCTTCAGGTGCGTCGAGCCTACCGTCGACATCGATGTTTACCTCCAGCCCGTTCAGCACCACCAGCCGCCCTGCCAGCCGCTCGTTGAACTGCTCTATCTCGCGCTGGCGCTGATGAAACAGATGGAATATATCGCCCTGCCAGGCAAACATCTCCACATGATCGGTCAGCGCGAGATAGGTATAGCCCTGATTCAGCGCTTCCTGTGCCATCGCTTCGATGGAGTCTTCTCCGTCAGACCAGCGGGAGTGGGTCTGGAGGTCGCCCAGAATCTGTTCGCGTGTTACCAGAGTGGGCATGCTACCCTGAAGAGCGCGCTCGATTTCGCCCGAATTTTCGCGCAGGGGAGGCGGGATGTAGGGCAGCCCCAGCGCCTTATAGACCGCCTCTTCGGTCTCGCGAGCGATGCACTCTGTGCCGTGCCACACCCCGTATTCGTTCAGCTTCAGCTCCCGCTCAATCGCGATTTCGCGCAGGCGAATCGAGTGGGCTTTAGAGCCTGTGATGTAGAGCATCCCCGCGCCCCAACTGACAGGCGGAACCGTTTTGAGGTCTACCTGCAGCCCGCCTTCCAGAAAAATCTGGGCGCGGTTGTCGCCCTGCGCGAACACTTCTGTTACGCCTGGCATCTGCACAAACTCTGCGATGACTTTTTCGGGATGTTCCGTGGCGACCAGAAAGTCGATGTCGCCGACGGTTTCCTGCATGCGCCGTATAGAGCCGCCCACCAGCGCGTTTTGCACATGAGGTTGCTGCTGGAGCCAGTGAAGTTTCTCCTGCGCCAGCCAGTAGACGGTTCCGAGCGGTCGGCGCTGGCGAGCTTTCTTAATCAGGTCGGTGAGACGGAGCAGGCGCTGGCGTTTCGCCTCGCCGAAGTGCGGAATCTGAAGCACCGCGCCTGCTACCAGCGCGTTCTGGAGGCTTTCAAGGTCGTGAACTCCCAGATGCTCATAAAGCAGACGCGCCGTTTTGGGACCGATTCCGGGCACCTGCATCACTTCCAGAATCCCCTCAGGCACGAGTTGCAGGAGTTGCTGATGCTTGGGGATGACCCCGGTGTTGAGGTAGGCGATAATCTTCTCGGCGATGGCTTTGCCGATGCCCGGGACGGCTTCCAGCGCTTCCTGTCCCTGCTCGGCGAGCGATTCGATGGGGGTCTGCATGGTTTCGAGGAGTCGCGCGGCGTTGCGGTAGGCGCGTGATTTGAACTGGCTCTCGCCCACATAATCTGAAAGGTCCGCCAGTTCATTCAGCAGTTGTGCGATTTCGAGATTGCGCACGGCAAAGAGTGTACCCGATTAAAGCGAATGCCCCCTTCGCACGGAGCGTCGGGGGCAAAAGTGGGTTGGTGGGGCAGGCGTCATGCCTGCCCCTGCGAAACACGGGTTAGAACTTGATGGTGAGCGTGGTCGCGGCGACGCCTGCTTGGTTCTTGTTGGCGCTGGGACCGCCACTGAACGCCGCGTTGCCCTTGCCATCGTTGTCGATAATCTGGTAGAGCAGGTTCCAGGAGGCGTTCTCGCCGAGGTTATAGCCCAAACCGACGGTGATGTAGTTCCACACGGGCTTCACGCCGCCGACCTTCCAGAAGGCGCCCTCGTAGTTGAGCGACACATTCCAGCGATCGGACAGGCGATAGTCGACACCCGCCACCGCGTGAACCACCTCGTCGTTCGTGGTGTACCCGCCAACAACACGCCCCGTTCCCTCGAGGAAGGCGCCGCCAACGCGGACACTCAGATCCTCGGAGGGTTTCCAGGAGATGTTCGCGTAGCCGCCGCGCAGGTCGGACGGGTTGTAGAGGTACGCGATGCGACCCCAGTAGCCCGGCGAGGCGAAGTACGGGCGCACTTCGCGATACCCGGCGGTCACGCCAAGGTTCTCGCTGAAGTTGTAGCTCAGGTTCACATCGAGCGCCCAGTTATCGGTGTTGAGGACATTGCTGGTACCGCGCATGAAGTTGCTCTGCGCGTACTCGGCGCCGATGTCGAACCCGGCGAACTTCGCCTTGATGTCCGCGCCGAACACATCTACGCGGTCGATATTGTTCGCCTCCGCAGGACCGCCAGCGAAGTTGAAGTTCTCACCCACGCCGATCCCGGCAGCGAAGTAGGTCGCGCCGATGGTCAGGTTGGTCTCCTCGCCGCGCACGGCGTCGAACTCGAGGCGCGCGCCCGCGAACTGGTCTGCGGGGCGGCTGGTCGCCGAGTTGTGGTTATAGAACGGCAGAGTGGAGAACTGACCCGCGGTGGAATTAATCGCCGCCGTCTGCGCCGCCCACAGGTTCAGGCGGAAAGTGTCGAAATTGAAGGCGAACGCCGCGCCATCCACGCGGTACGCGCCATCATCGTAGCGCGGGAAGTTCAGGTAGTAGTCGGGTTTCACGCGCTTGAGGGTGAACGGGGTCAGCTGCGCGGGGAAGCGACCGACCGTTACATCCACCTTCGTGCCGAACAGGTCGATCGGCGTCTTCACATAGGCTTCCCAGATGGCAATGTCGGTGTTGCCTGCAGCGCCGCGCCCGACCTGCGACACGGGGCTAACCGCGGGGAGGTAGTTACCCAGCACGAAGGTTGCCGTACCCGACACATTCTCGTTCACCTGACCGCTGAAGGTAAGCCCCAGCTCGTGGTACACATTCAGGGTCTCCAGCAGGTCATTGGTGGCTACCACATTGTTCCTATTGAGGGTTGTGGCGCCCTTGTGATCGATGCTGTTGACGCCTGTGACGCCGAAAGTGACATCACCTGTGATGGCAAAGCCCTCCTTCTTGGCTTCCAGGGCGGCGACTCGGTCGCGCAGGGACGCGACATCCTTCTTCAGGGAGTCGACATCCACGCCGAGGTTCGCCAGCTCCTGCTGGAAGGTCTGGGCGAGTCGCTGCAGGGTCTGCAGAGCGTCGTTGAGCTTTTTGAGCTCGTTGATTTCGTTGCGCAGCGCCTGAATATCGCGGCGTGCCTGCTCATCAGCGGTCGGAGCCTGCTGACCACCGCCCTGAGGACGATTGGCAATCTCCTCGATGCGGCGGTTCAGCGCCTGCAGACGCTCGTTGATGTTGTTGTAGGCGCGTGCAATCGCCTGCGCAAACTCAGCACGGGTCATGGTGCGGTTCGGGCGGAAAGTGCCATCGGGGTAACCCTCGATGATGCCGTCGCGCACCAGCTGCTCGATCGCCTGATAAGCCCAGTGGCCAGGCGGGACATCACGCGTTTGGGCAAAAGTGAAGCCTGCAATCAGGCTCAGCCCAGCTGCAACTGCAAGTAAACGCTTCATTGAAGCATCCCTCCTCCATGAGTTTTTTTGTGAAGGATATGCCATGCGGAGCCAAAGAGGCGCAGACAGCCTTCCGAAGGTTTCCTGTTATGCGCGCTCCTTGCGCTCGCTCGGCGATCCTTCGCACTATACTATACCCAACCGCTGACAAAAAAATCAAGTCCCCCTTCTGAATCTACACGCCGCCAATCACGCTGACCATAAGGAGCCATGCCTCCAGGGTGGGCGGTGCGGACTCCAGCAAACGCAGGCGCGGGTGACGGGGCATCGCGTTCAGTGCAATTTGAATCGCGCTGCTGTAGTCGCCGTAGGCGTAGGCGCGGAGGGCGTCCGACAGTTCGGGCTTCTCACGCAGGCGTGGGGCGAGCGCTCGCTCAATCAGGCGGTCGCGCTGGGTCTCCTCCGCTGTCAACAGGGCATAGAGTGTTTCATAACTGCCCAGCAGTCGGGCGCACCCCAGCGCAATCTGCTGGCGTCCCAGGGGTGAAGGCACCCGCGCCATCGTTTTGAGCAGAAGCACCACATCGCCTTGCTCGCCATGCTGTGCCAGCGCCCGCGCAAGGCTGGCAAGCAC
>CAZQPV010000057.1:0-14256 GCA_964595265.1 uncultured Fimbriimonadales bacterium | reverse complement strand
TTGTATGGATTCCCGTGTTCGGCTGGGCGCTGGGCGTCTACTGGCTGGCGCAATCGGTGGGGAATGTGGTAGCGGGCGTGGGCTTGCCCGAACCGAGGGGCGAGGAAAATTGAGGACACGACGCCAAACTCGCGAGCCTACCTGAGATAATGCCAAGGGCGCAGGGGCTTTCCTGCTCTGTCGCAAGGATGCGCACTCCACTTTGTGGCATGGCGGACTTCGCCGCGTGGGGCGCGGTCGCCGCGCCCCTACTGATGCCCGTACGGACGCGGTTCCCGCGTCCTGCTCAGCGAATCCCCCGTTCCTTGCGACAGAGCAGGCTTTCCCCATAACCCCTCTCATTATCACTTCCACGCCAGTACCCGCTTCTGATACCCATCAGCGGTTCACGATTCGTAAGCGGGGTCCAATTCTAAACACCCCCCAGCGAATGCAGGTACAATTCTCCCTGATGTCTGAAGTTGGGGTGCTGACAACTCTGATTGACTACTATCTGGAATGCCTGGCGCAAGAGCGTCGCGACACGCTGACTGTACTGGAGAGCCGCATCGAACGCGCCGTGAACCGACTCCCCGATCACCCCCATGACTGGCGGTCGCTCCCGGGTTCCTTTGTAGCGCAGTGGGTGGTTCAGCAACTGCGTTCGAACGCCAATCAGGTGGCGCTTTATGCACCCCATACAGTCGTTACCGCGCGGGGCACTGCGCATGAGCCGCTGGTAGGCGTAGTATGTACCCTCACACGCGGACGCCTTGAAATTGATCCTGCCGACTTGTGGATTAGCCCCACCCTGAGCGCTGAGATGAGCGAATCGGACTTACAGGCGCTTCGGGACACACTGGAGCGAAGCGCCCAAATCTCCCCACAGGCGCTGAAGCAAACGCTCGAATCGATCCTGGCGCAGGAAGGGCTGCCCGCTCCCGATCCGTGCCCCGATATCGCCACGCTCAAACGCCTGCCCAACGCGACCATCGCCGATTTCCCCAGCCTGTGGCTGGTGGAGCTGGACTCCCAGTACGATCGCGGGCTGATACGCGAACTCAACAAGCTCAAAAAGGCGATTCAAGAGCATCGCAGCTGGCGCAAGACCGCGCTCCGACTGCTGGTGGAACCACCCTCCACCCACCCCCTGACAGACGAGGCGGTATTGCAGGCGCTGGCGAACCCCGCACGCCCCACCTTCAGTCAGGCGCTTGCGATTGCCTATAGCCTCACTCGGCCGTTAACGGTTATCACGGGACCGCCAGGCACGGGCAAGACGCGCGTGATTGGCGCTCTGATTATTGAACACCTGATTCGGGGCAAGTCGGTGCTGGTCGCCAGCAAAATCAACACGGCGGTGGATACGGCAGTGGCGATGGTGGAACGCCTGCTGGGGCAGGGCGCGATTTTGCGCACGGGTAATCAGGACGCGCGGGCGCAACTAACAGGTCTCGCGACACTCATGACAGGCTGGAGCGATTGGCAAGGGCGTGGCGAGCTGTGGCAGTCGGAGACCAGAGCGTGGACAAAGCACGAGGTAGACTCGTTCGTGCAACGGATGCGCCACCGCTCCGCCCGTTTTCGGAGCCAGATCAGGCAGCTGCGCGGACTTGCCCATCGTCTGGAAGATGTGTCCGATACTACCCTGCCCTGGTGGCGCATACTGACCCGATGGCGCCTGCGCCAGTTCGAGACGACATGGCAGGCGATGATGCGGGAGAGCCACGAGACGCTCGGCTTCATTGAACAGTGGCGCCAGATTCGGATAAGCCAGCTGCGAAACGCGCTGAATACACTGGTGAGCTTCAATCAGAAGCTCTTCCCGCGCCTTGCGAACGCGCTGAATAGCGACAGTCGCGCCCGCCATCGCGTGTTTCAGCGGCTGGCGCGTGCCGAGCGCGGCATCCCTGGCTACCCGATTGCGGTCTCCAACCTAGCTATCAGCGCGAATCTGCCGCTGGAGCCTGCCCTGTTTGACCTGCTGATTATCGACGAGGCGTCCACCTGCGACCCCGCTTCGCTGCTACCGTTGCTGTATCGCGCGAAGCGTGCAGTGATTGTGGGCGACCCGCAGCAGTTGCCCCATATCACGGGCAGGGGCTGGCGACAGGTCAGTCCTGTCCCCCAGGTGTTTGACGCCCGTGCACAGGCGTTCAGCGCGGAGTTCGGGCTGTCCGCCTATGAGCTATGCCGTTTGCTGGTGGGCGGCGAGGAACACTGCCTGCTGAACGATCACTTTCGCTGCCCGCCCCGCATCATCACCTTCGCGAACGCGCAGTTTTACGGGGGCAACCTGCGCATTCACACCCCCGACATCCCCGACTGCCTGCACCTGCGTCTTGTGGAGAGCCGACATATCACCACGCGCACGGGCAGCCGTCTGAACCCTGTCCAGCAGGAAACGGCTCTTCAGTGCCTTCGGGAACAGGTGGAGCGCTATCCCGACGCCACGCACGGCATCGTAACGCCCTATCGTGCGGTCGCTGATGCCCTGATAAAAGCCGTGCAGGGCGATCCCACGCTGAACACGCTCTGGGGTCAGGAACGGCTGATCATTGGCACGGCACACCGCTTTCAGGGCAACGAGGTAGACCACCTAATTTTCGTCACCGCCGCAGGGAACAACTCGACCGAGCGCGAGCTTCACTGGGTGGAGCAGCCGAATCTGTTTAATGTTGCCATCACGCGGGCGCGGCGCACGCTGACCCTGATTGTGGACAAAACGCTCTGGGAGCAGCACGCCCTGCAGCTGACCCCCGCGCTGGTCGCCACGCAAAATGTGATGTTCAATACCCGTGCCGAAGCGCCCGAAATGCTCCTGCACGAGATTGCCGACTTCCTGAACGCGCATCGCGTGCCCCACATGCTGAACGCCACCTATCGGGGGTTTCATTTTGATGTGCTGGATGCCAGCATACCGCCTGAGTGGGGTATCAATCTGTTCAACTGGCGCAGGCTGCAGGACTTGGACACCCTCGATGCGTGGCGCGAATGGAACGAAATCGTGCAACTGCGTCGGCATGGGGTGGAGCTGTGCTTCATCAGCCCGCTGAACTGGGAGGCGGAGCTGGCGCGCTGGCTGGCAGGAAAAGAGCTATCTATGCTGGAAGTAGAAGTATGACGGAACCAAACGGGGCACTTAAAAGCTCCCGTTCGGTCCCCTATTCGTCCACCGAGTTCCTGTTCGCTCAGTCGTCTTCGATTTCGAGTTCAATCAGGAGTGCGCGCAGGACACCCTGCGACTCCAGCGCTCCCTTGACCTCCACCTTCATGTCCACCTGGAGTAGGTCGGGGGAAGCGAGCTGTCCTTCATCGCGTACCCAGCGTGTCTGGTCGTCGTAGACGATAGTGAGTTCGGGGCTGGTGAGCGTAATATCACGGGCGCGGAGCAGGCGTACCATGAAACGCCCTGTATCAATCTGAGTCACGATACCCTTGAGCTCCTTCACACTTGAGGTGTCGTCATTCGGGTCCTTGATTTTGACTCTTGTTGCCGTGATAACCATGGTGGAGGGGTTTACCGTGCCTTTCACTTCCACACGCTGACCAGTGGCAAGGGTGGAGGTTGTACCGCGCTCGCTGGTGATAACGGTTTGCTGGGTTATCTCCACGCTCACCAGCCGCCCGTTGCGCAGGCGTAGAGTAAAGCCACTGGCGGTCAGTGCGCTAATCACCCCGTTCACCTCAGCGAAGTGCTGGCGATTGCCCATATTGTCATCACGCAGGTGCCGCAAAGCGGGACGCACCACACCGTTGATGAAGGAGAAGGATGGCAGGTCAAAGTCCACTACCAGGGTCGTGTTCCCCGAAGCAACTACGGTGAGCTGGATGGGGAATTCTATCTGGAGCTGTCCGCCCGGCAGGGGCGTGCCGACGCCCGCGTCCAGGGGCAGGGTCTGGGGCGTGCCAGAGGCGTCCGTCACCTGAATCTGGTCGGCGACGGTGATACGGGCGCGATTGTAAGTCCCTTCGGGCACCACGCCCACGCTGAGAAACTGGGCGATATTGCTGAGCGCACGCACATCAAGCGCCAGCCCGGCGCTGTCGTCAAAAACGGTCTGGAAGCTGCCCGGGTCGCCCTGACGACCAACCTCTATTCGGTAGAGCGTAAACACGACCTGGCGAAACTGCTGGCGAAAGTCGTCCGTTACATAGACTCCCACAGAGCCACCCTGTGGGCTGGTTCCTGAGCTGCCCCCGCAGCCACTGAACACAGCGGCGAGCAAACTCAGCAGCCCGGCGTAAGCCGCAAGCTTTTGCAATCTCATCCTCTTCTGCCTCCTTGTTCGTTTTGCTTCAGTCCCCCATAGGAGTTTTCCATAGGGGGAGTTACGCGAGAACCGTAATCTCACGAGGGATAGACGCTTCTCGCGCGGGAAGGTTCCTCACCCAATCTCAAATCGCTCGATCAGGCTGTTGTCGGCGCGGTAGGCTTCCACGCGCATAGCGCCCCGCACAGGCACGAATACCTTGAGGTAGCAGTAGGTGCGCTCGCGTTTAGCGGTCCACGGCGTCGGCTCTGGCACGAGGTCATAGAGCGAGACGCCCCCGCCACCGCAAATCACATACACCACGCCCTTGCCCTGCGGATAGCGGCTGCCAGAGCGCACCACCGCACGCCCGCCCCGCATGGGATAGAAACGCTCGTAGTTGTGATTGTGCCCCATAATCACGAGGTCTACGCCGTAGCGCTCCAGCAGGGGCACGAAGGTCTGAATGATTCGCTCGTCGTTGCCGCGCCGCGCGGTGGAACTATACGGCGGATGGTGCATAAACGCAATTCGCCAGCGGTAGGCGCGGTTGCGCTGGGCGTCCTGAAGCGTGCGCTCCAGCCAGCGGCGCTGCTCGGTGTCGTCTGGCTCGTTGCTGTTGAACGCCACGAAGAAGGCGTTCCCTATCGCGAAGTGATAGTAATACTTGCCATCGTTGGGCATGGGGAATCGCGTCATCGCCGCCGTGTAGCCGATGCGCTGGTCGCCCACACGCTCGTTTTCGTGGTTGCCGAGACACACCATCGTGGGCACATGCGCCGCCAGCACCTCCAGCTGGCGCTCGTACACATCCCAGATTGGCTGACGCCCATTCGCATAAGAGAGGTCGCCCACAATAAAATGGAAAGTCGGGTTATGCGCCAGCACATTGCGTGTGTTGCGCTGGCTGAAGAGGGTCGTGCCGTGGTCTCCAAAGGCGGTGAAGACGAAATCGTGCGGCTCGCGGCGCGGGGTGTGGAAACTGTAGGCGCGACTGAAGCTGCCCTGCACACTTCCCACACGATAGTAATAGCGCGTTCCCGGCTGAAGTCCTGTCAGGCGGGCGTGGTAAATCGCCCCGGTTTCGTGGGGGTAGGTGCGCCGTGTAGCAGGAGCGCGCATGCCCAGTGCGGGCGTCGTGCCGTACTCCACCACAGGCGACTCTACGGGGCTGGGAACCTGCCATGTAACCTGCATCTGCGTGCAGGGGTCTTCGCCATAGGCGATTCGCAACTGGGTGGGCTGGACCTGCATAGCCTTTCTTGTTCGCGGGCGCAGGTATAATTCCTGCTACGATGGATGACCCGCTGGTGATTGCAGGCAAAACCTTCCGCTCGCGTCTGATGGTGGGCACAGGCAAATACCCCGACGCCGAAACGATGCGCCGCGCGATCGAGGCTTCCGGCACCGAGATTGTTACCGTCGCCCTGCGCCGAATTGACCTGGACGCCCCCAAACGCTCCATTCTGGATGATCTGGACTGGAGCCGCTATCAGATTCTGCCCAACACCGCAGGCTGTCGCACGGCAGAAGAGGCAATCCGCGTGGCACGGCTCGCACGCGCGATGGGACTGAGCGACTGGATTAAAGTGGAAGTCGTACCCGACCCGAAATATCTGCTCCCCGACCCAATTGGAACCTACGAGGCGTGCAAGGTGCTGGTGGACGAGGGCTTCGTGGTGTTGCCTTACATTCCCGCAGACCCGGAGCTGGCAAAGCGGCTGGAGGCGATGGGGTGCGCGACGGTGATGCCGCTGGCAGCGCCCATCGGCACCGGGCAGGGGTTTGCCGTGGGACTGGAGCCGATTCGAATTATCGTGGAGCAGGTGAATGTGCCTGTGGTGGTGGACGCAGGGCTGGGTGCGCCATCGGAAGCGGCGCTCGCGATGGAGATTGGTTGCGACGCCGTGCTGGTGAACACCGCAATTGCGAGGGCGAAAGACCCCGTGCTGATGGCGGAGGCGTTCAAACTCGGCGTGGAAGCGGGTCGGAAGGCGTTCCGCGCGGGGCGCATCCCGAAACTGCCCTATGCTTCCGCCTCCAGTCCACTGGAGGGCGTGGTGCGTTCGTGAAACCCGCGATTCCAGAGCGTGTGCTGATGCTGGTGGCGCCCTGGACGCCCCAGAGCGACGCCGAGTCGCTACTGCCCCGTGTGGAGCAGGCGCTGGGGGGAGGCGTGAGCTGGGTGATGCTCCGGGTGCGCGACCTGCCCCCGCGCCTGTGTCTGGACCTCGCGCTGGAACTGCGGCGTCTGGCCCGTGCCGCAAACGCGCTCTTTTCGGTCAACCCGTACCCCGCGCTGGCGGAATGGGCAGACGCCGACGGCGTTCACTTGCCCGAACACCATCTGAAGAATCCCCTTGTGCCCGAACCCCATCGGCTGGTGGGCTATTCGGTTCATTCGGTGGAGCGCGCACAGCAGGCGGCGAGGGCGGGCGCCGATTACCTGCTCGTGGGCACGCTCTACCCGACCGCCAGCCACCCCGACAAAGAACCTGAAGGCGTCGCGTTGGTGAGGGCTATCGCGCAGGCGGTCCCGTTGCCCCTGATCGGGATTGGAGGCATCACGCCAGAGCGCGTGGCGGAATGCCTGACGGCGGGCGCGCGGGGCGTGGCGGTGCTTTCGGGGATTCTGGACGCGCCAGACCCCCATCAGAGCGCGACACGCTACCGGGAGGCTCTGCTTCAAAACGCCTTATAATCAACGCCTGCTTGTTCTTCGGGGAGCCATTCCTGACATACAAAGCCAGCCTGCGCGGGCTACTTCAGCCGACGGCGGTCGGCTTCGCGCCATAGGAATGGTAGCAGGAGAAACCGAAAGGCAGTCAGGTACACTTATACCGATGGTCAGCACGAGCCGTTCCCCTGAGGTGTGGCGTTCGATGGGACTGACGGACGCCGAGTACGCACGCATCGTCGAGTTGCTCCAGCGCGAACCCACCGACACCGAGCTGGGCATGTTCGCCGTGATGTGGTCTGAACACTGCGGCTACAAATATTCGCGTCCCGTATTGCGCCTGTTCAGGAAATATCGTGAGGCGCTGGAGGGCGCGGGCTTCGAAAACGCGGGCGTCGTGCCGCTGGATGAGCAGTACGGCATCGCGATGAAGGTGGAAAGCCACAATCACCCCTCTGCGGTGGAACCCCATCAGGGCGCGGCGACAGGCGTCGGCGGTATCATCCGCGACATCTTCACGATGGGCGCACGCCCGATTGCCATCCTGGACTCCCTGCGCTTCGGTCCGCTGAACGAAGCGCGCAACCGCTACCTGTTTGAGCATGTGGTGGAGGGCATCTCCAGCTACGGCAACTGTATTGGCGTGCCGACCGTTGCGGGTGAGGTCTATTTCCACCCCTGCTATTCGGGCAACCCGCTGGTGAACGCGATGGCGGTGGGCGTCATGCCGCTGAATCGGATTGTAAGCGCCCGCGCCGATGTGCCCGGCAGCGCCGTGATGTATGTCGGCGCCAGCACGGGACGCGACGGCATCCACGGCGCCACCTTCGCTTCCGAAACCTTAGACGAAGACAGCGAACAGAAACGCCCCAATGTGCAGATTGGCGACCCCTTCATGGAGAAACTGCTGATTGAAGCCACCCTCGAAGCGCTGGAAACAGGCGCCGTACTGGGCATGCAGGATATGGGCGCGGCAGGGCTGACCTGCACCACCTGCGAGCCGACTTCCAAATCAGGCACAGGCGTGGAGATTGATACCGCCCTCGTGCCCACACGCGAACCCAATATGACCTCCTACGAGATTATGCTCTCCGAATCGCAGGAGCGGATGTTGCTCTATGTTCAGGCAGGGCGCGAGGAGGAGGTCGCCCGCGTGTTCCGCAAGTGGGGGCTGAACGCCGTCGTGATTGGGCGCGTGATAGCAGAACCGATCCTGCGTGTGCGCCATCACGGCGAGGTGGTCGCCGAAATCCCGCCCGATTACCTCACCCGAGAATGCCCCACCTACTCTCTGGAAACGCAGGAGCCAGCGTATCTGCGCGAGGTGCAGACCTTAGACCTGAGTGCCCTGCCCGATGTGGAGTCACCCAACGAAGTGCTGCTCCAACTGCTGGGGTCGCCCAACATCGCCAGCAAGCGCTGGGTCTACGAGCAGTACGACTGGCTGGTGGGCACGCAGACGGTTGTGCCGCCTGGCGAAGGCGATGCGGCGGTGTTGCGCGTGCGCGGCTCCCAGAAGGGGATTGCGCTCAAAATTGACTGCAACAGCCGCTACTGCTATCTGCACCCGTATCGCGGGGGACAACTCACGGTGGCGGAAGCGGCGCGAAATGTGGCTTGCGCAGGCGCCATGCCTCGTGCCATCACCGACTGCCTCAACTTCGGCAACCCCCAGCGCCCCGAAATCTTCTATCAGTTCGAGCAGGCGGTGCGCGGAATCGCTGACGCCAGCGAGCGGCTCGGCACGCCCGTGATTTCGGGCAATGTGAGCTTTTACAACGAGAGTGAGCGCGGCGCGGTCTACCCCACTCCCACAATCGGCATGCTGGGCGTGCTGGAACGAGCGGAAGACGCGCTTCAGGCAGGATTCCGCGAGGCAGGGCTTGCGGTGCTGCTCGTTCAGCCCCATGAATGGGAAGACCCCCACCTGGGGCTTGGGGGGAGCGAATATCTAAGCGTGATTCACGGGCTGGAGCGAGGCGTGCCTCCTGCCCTGCTGCTGGACGCCGAGGCGCAACTGCACCGTTTTCTGGTGGCGTGCGCCCACCAGCGGCTCGTGCGTTCGGCGCACGACATCAGCGAGGGCGGGTTCGCCGTCGCGCTGACCGAATCGGCACTAATTGGCAGCTGCGGCGTGCAGGTGAACCTGACGCGCGAAGCGTTCGGCTGGGCACAGGGGCGACGCGACGCGATTCTGTTCAGCGAGGCGCAAACGCGCGTGATTCTCTCCACGCCCCGCGAGACGGTTCCTATTGTGCAGAATCTGGCGCAGGCGCACGGGCTGGCATGCTACCTGATTGGCGAAACAGGCGGTGATCAGGTCGCCATCGACTGTGAGGGCGAGCCGCTGATACGCCTGAGTCTGCAGGCATGCAGGGACGCCTACGAGAACGCTATTCCCCGCTGGATGGAACGGCGTGTCTGAACACATCGCTCTAAGAAGCGTCTATTGAGATATGCAATCCTCTCTGCGTGAGCGATTGGCGCATCTGTTGCGCCGTGCAGGGCTGAGCGCACATCGAAGCGAGATAGAGCGCCTGCTCCCGCTGGGAATTGAGGGCGCGGTAGACGCCCTGCTATCGTTTGACCAGCAGCCTGAAACCATCGATGACGACGCGGTGATTCGGCTCCTGCGGGGCGACTCGCCGCGGCTCCAGCCCCCTATGGTCGCCAGCTGGTGGCTCTATCGGATGCTGGTGACTCAGCGCCCGATGCAGGAACGCATGGCGCTCTTCTGGCACAACCATTTCGCCACCTCCGCCAGCAAAGTCGGCGACGGTAACCTGATGCTCATTCAGATTCAGATGTTCCAGCGTCTGGCGCTGGCGGATTTCAAGACGCTGGTGGTGGAGGTCAGCAAAGACCCCGCCATGCTGGTATGGCTGGACGGCGTGCGCAATGTGAAAGGCAAGCCGAACGAGAATTTCGCCCGCGAGCTGTTGGAACTGTTCACGATGGGGATCGGACACTACACCGAGCGCGACATTCAGGAAGCGGCACGCGCCTTCACAGGCTGGTCGTTCAGCCGAGTCACGCGCAGCTTCGTGTTCAATCGCGCCCAGCACGACGACGGCGAGAAAGAGTTCCTCGGTAAGCGCGGGCGCTTCAACGGCGAAGATATTGTGCAGATGGCAGTGGAACACCCGGCGACCGCCGTCTTCATGGCACGCAAGTTCTATCGTCTCTTCATCAACGATGTGGACCCTGTGGACGAGCGTGCCGTGCAAGCGCTGGCAAAGGAGTTCACCCAGTCAGGCTATAGCGTGCGGGCACTGATGCGCAAACTACTGCTTTCCGATGCCTTCTGGAGTCCGCTCAACTACCGCCGGCGCATCAAAAGCCCGGTGGAGTTCGTGGTGGGCGCCCTGCGTCAGGTAGGCGTTGGCGAGCGCCTGCGCCAGCTGGATTTGAACAGTGGTACGGGACAGCGCGCCGTGGTCGCCTATCTGCGCTTCGCAACACAGTGGACGCGCCGAATCGGGCAGATGCTCCTCTACCCCCCTGATGTGTCAGGCTGGGAATGGGGCACGGCGTGGATCAGCAGTCAGACCATGCTGGAGCGCATGCGCTTCGCCGAGTTCCTCGTGCCGAACCGCGGTCCGCTGGGGTTCCAGACTCTGCGTGATCTGCTGGGAAGCGAGCCGCCTCGCACCATAGAGGGCTTCATAGACCGCCTCGGTGAGACGCTGGATGTGCCACTGAGCAAAGAGACTCGCGAGAAGCTACAGGACTACCTGCAAAAGCGCGGCGGCATAACCGCTCTGAGAGGCGCTGACCGGAGCGTCGTACAGGGCGTTCTGCAGATTGTGTTCGCCAGCCCCGAATTTCAGATGATGTGAACTGGCGAACAAAACCCGCATGGAAGCGTCTACAGGTGTGCAGGGGTAGACCCCTGAAACAAACCTTTAAGGAGGTGTTTGAGATGAGCAGACGCAAACTGGTGTGGCTGGGCGCTCTGGGCGCCATCGTAGCGATTGCCTTCGCGCAGTCAATTACTGTGCGTGGCGCGGTAGGACACGGCGCGGCAGGCGCGCCCGATGCGGAGCGCCCTAACGCACGCTTCAACTTCCATGTGGCACAGTTCACCTACAACGACCAGACGCGCGTGCGTGGACAGTTCAACTTCTCGTTCCGCGGCGAGCGTCTTGTAGAGATCTCCATGCGCGAGGTCGCACGCTTCGGTGCGAACATGGATACAGGCGTTGCGGAATTCTCGGGACCCGCGATTGCGGTTATTCACGCTCCGAACGGCGTACGCCGCGAGCGCGGGATTGCCTTCGTGCGCGTGCAGGATAACCGCGGTCCGGGTCAGTCCGAAGGCGACCCCGATACGATTGCCGTCGGCTTCCGACTGCGCCCCGACGCCGACCCCATCTTCACCTATCGCGGCGTGGTCAAAGCGGGCGACATCAAGGTCTTCGAGCGCACAGGCAGTCGGTAATTCTCTAAAAGGGCATCCCCCAACGAGGTGTCCTCACAGCGCCCCCTCTCGGTTAATCCCAGAGGGGGCGTTTTGCTTCACTCCTCTCCCTCAAACAGGGCTTTCACAGGAATCTCCAAACTCGGCTCAAACAACGGACGCACCACCTCCTCCAGACTGTAATACCGCAACGCCCGATACCGCGCGTTGAACGCCGTCCCCTCCGCTGGCGCAATCGGCTCCCGATACACCTCCAAACACCGCTCCACAAGGTTCACTATCCAGTATTCAGGAATGCCTGCGGCAGCGTACAAACTCATCTTCTCCGTGCGGTCGTACTCCAGTGAGGTGTCGGCGATTTCAATCACCAGCAACGCCGTTGTGGGATGCTGCTGACGGTAATCGCTCGGCTTGCCGGGCACAATCGCAATATCGGGATACGGCTCGCTGTCCCTCAAACGCAAAGGGTTCTGCACACGAATATAACAAGACTGCCCCGACAGGCGTCGCCCAAGGCTTAACATCGTCTGGTCTACCGTGCTTCCATGCTCAGGTCCGACAGGTGGCATCTGAATAATCTCCCCCTCTATCAGTTCCACACGCTGGTCATGGAACAGTCCCAGCGTTCCCAGTTGCTCGAACTGTTCAGGTGTAAAGCGATAAGGACGCCCCCCCTCTGGGATTGCCTCAACAGGTCGGGGCGCTCGTCGCGCGCGCGGCTGTGTTTTCGTCGCCATCCTCTCACCACTGATATGATACCGCACAGCACTGCCGAAAAGAGAACATTGAGACAGGCTTCCCCAATTTTGCGTAATTCAGCTGGAGGTGAACGATGTCCATTGTGCGCTGGACCGGGTGCGTGCTGATAACTTTCGGGCTGCTGGTCTCACTGTTCGCCCAGGAAGGGGAACGAATCACCATTCCTCCCCAGATTATGACCTATGAGCAGTTAGCCAACCTGCTGACAACCCCAGAGCGCCGTGTGTATGCCGAAGATTCGCTCAAGCGCCGCGCCATCCTGATACACCTCAGAGAGCGCTCATGGGACGAAGCGCGACGCCTGCTGGAATATGGTCTGGAGTTACGGATTCGGCAATACGAAGACGATATGGGGGACCCCTACTGGCTACTGGAGCGCGACCCTGAAGTCGCAAAACGCGACGCCCGATTCTTCGACCAGTATGTGCGTGTCGTTACGCAACAAATTCAGGACGACCTGAAACACTATGATGCGCTGCTGGCGCAACCGCTCCAATCGCTTCAGGAAGCCTATCGCCACCCTGAACGGTCGGATCAGGACGACTCCGAGTCTGTACCCCTGACCATAGACACTCCCCTTCCCGAAGACCTGCGACGCCAGGTGGAGCAATCCATGCGGCTTTACTGGGCGCAGTCGCTGGACAGCTATGTGATGCTCCGCTGGATGCGACGCCACTGGAACGACCATCTGACCCGCAAAATGATACGGGAGCGCAGCTTGATTACGCTCCAGCCGCGGGCGCTGGGAGTGGAAGGGCTGGACGAGGAGACGCTAAAATCTTTTATACGAGAAGGGTACTGGTTTCCGGGAAGCACCTCAGAACCGCAAGAGTCCTACGATCTGGCGATGGGGGTTGTTGGCTGGGACCCTGCGACCCGTCATCTCATCCCCTATGCAGACCTGTTGTCGCCTCTGCATGCAGGCACAGGCTGGCTTGTTTTCCCTGTGCATGTGAAAACGGAGCCGTTGTATCTGGAAGCGCTGTTCCGCCAGATGAGTCCTGAGGCGTCGCGCTTTGTGCAGGAGCTGGATCGGCGCCAGCGTGAAATGCTTCAGGACGACTCGCCCCTCAAAAAGCCCTTCCGCATCCGCAAGGGCAGCTGGCTCTCGGAGATTCTGCAACAATACGCGCTCCAGCTGGATCAGGAGGTGCTGATGGAGCTTGCGCCCGAGCAGGAGTGGGTTTATAGCGTGCCAGAATCAATTCAAACGAGCTTGCAGGGGGTGCTGAGTACCCCAACACTTATCCCTGCTGTATCTCATAGGGAGGGTATATCCGCGCTTGCAGTACTAATGCTCCTAGGATTGCAATCTCAGGAGGCATGGGAAGAAGAGACGGCGCCGCTCCTGTTGTTCTCCTTTTACGCGCATTATATAAACGACCTGCCCGAATATGCCTCGGCGAGGACATTCCAGCAAGCGCTGGTCGATCGGGTGAGAAATATCTGGCGCTTTGAGCGATATGAGGGCGTTCTGATTGCCCGCAATCTGCTGGGGTTTTTGAGCCGTCTCTATGATTACCCCTTTGCCGCTCTTGTGGAGCTGGAGCGTCAGGCAGTCGTGGGTTCTGATGGGGTTCCCCGAATCCCTGCGGAGGCGCGGTGGCGGTTCGTGAGCGCCCTCAGTCGCGCCCCATCCAGTGAGATCCCCGCCATCGCGGGCTACCGCATGGCACGCTATCTGGAAGCGGACACCCCTACATGGACTCTCCTTGCGCTGCTGGAGCGCGTGCCGAACAAACAGTATTACTGGAAGCGCTTGCGGAGGGGTGAACATGTGGACATCCCCTTCACCGCGCTTGGCGCTGATGCAGGCGACCGCCTGCTGAACCTGTGGCGCATGAACACTTTCTATTACGGAGAGGTTATGCCGTTTGGCTATCGCAACACATGGCATCCCGACTTTGCGTTCTACCTGCGGCGCGGGCGCATCAGGCTGTCCCCTGATGAAGACAGGATTTCCGCACGTCTCCTGTGGTATGTCTGGGACCCTGAGAACGGCGAATGGACGACCCGCGCGTTTTCTGTGGGTGAGTTCGGCTGGGCATGGCTCGGCGAGTCAGCTCAAACCACTTCCGCACCGAGGTAGAATCAGGCTATGAAACCGAAGAACCTGCTCAGTTGCAAAGATGGGGGATGATATGGAATAACCCCCTCACGGAGGAATA
>CAZQPV010000056.1:0-14462 GCA_964595265.1 uncultured Fimbriimonadales bacterium | reverse complement strand
CCTGCCATCAGCGCCGCCTCCATCGTGGCGAAAGTGGTGCGCGACCGCCTCATGCGCGACATAGACCCCCTCTACCCTGCCTACGGCTTCGCCCAGCACAAGGGCTACCCGACGCCCGCCCATCTGCGGTCGCTGGCGGTGTACGGGGCTTGCTCCCAACATCGGCGCACCTACGCGCCCGTAATGCAACTTTGCTTCGAGTGGGCGAAAGAGGGTTAGACAATCCCCATGCGCAGGAGGTCTTTGAGCGCAATCATGCCAATTGGACGCCCCGCTTCGTCCAGCACGGGCATATCGCCAATCTTGACAGGCAGGCTCTGGAACTTCTCCAGGACCTCAATCGCAAGCGGGTTGCCCTGCAGGCGGTAGAAGTGGCGGTTCATCGCCTCATACACGGGTTGCGAGAGGGCGCGTTCGTCCTGAAGCAGGCGTCGGCGGATGTCGCCATCGGTTACCAGCCCCACCATGATGCCGTTTTCGTCCACCACGCAAGCAGCGCCGGCGCCGGCGCGCGTAATCGCGAACAGGGCATCGCGCAGGGGCACATCTTGAGGTACAATCGCAAGTGCCTCACCCGTGCGCATCACATCGTGCGCCCGCAGCAGCAGGCGTCGCCCCAGCGCACCTGCAGGATGATTGAGCGCGAAGTCGTCGGGAGTGAAACCGCGCGCCACCATCGTGGCTAACGCCAGCGCATCGCCCATCGCCAGCATCGCGGTGGTGCTGGCGGTCGGCGCGAGATTATGGGGGCACGCCTCGCGTTCCACCGCCACATCCAGCACTAAATCTGCCATGCGCCCCAGCGTCGAATCGGGGCGCCCCGTCATCGCGATTGTGAACACCTGCAGCCGCTTGAGGGCGGGGCAAAGCGCGACAATCTCGTCGCTTTCGCCACTGTAAGAAAGCAGCAGCGCCACATCCTGCGCCGTTACCGTGCCCAGATCGCCATGCGCCGCTTCGGTGGGATGCAAAAAAATCGCGGGTGTCCCCGTGCTGCTGAAAGTGCCTGCCAGTTTGCGTGCAATCGCGCCCGATTTGCCCACGCCGCTGACCACCAGCCGCCCCGAACACGCCAGCAGCACCTGCACAGCACGCTCAAAAGATTCGTCGATGCGCTCCGCTAGCGCAGCCACCGCCTGCGCCTCGATGCGCAGCACCTCCTGTGCCACCGCACGCACCGACACTTCACGCAGCGTCTGGCTCATAGCAGGTTATCGTCCAGTTCAGGCGCAATTCGCTGCCGTTTCCGACGGCGTACGGTCGTGTTTTCCTCGCCGTAATACTCCTGATACACCTGAACAATCTTTTTCTTCACACGCTGGAGGGCGTTATCGATGCATTTTGTGTGGCGATTGAGCTTCTCCGACATCTCCCGATAGGAGAGCCCGTCCAGATAGCATTCCAGCACCTGCAGCTCCAGCGGACTCATGCGCTCCTGTGCCAGCCGCAACACCGCCATCGGGATTCGCTGGTAGAGAATCACCTCTTCTGGGGTCATGGCGTTAGGGTCGGGGAGCATTTCACCCAGCGTTGTATCGGAATCAGCGCTGGTGGGGTCCTGAATTGGGCGGTCGATGGAGATTGAGTCGTTGAGGGGGATGTGCTTCTGGCGCGTCGCTGCTTTAACAGCCGAGATAATCTGGCGTGTAACGCACAGCTCCGCGAACGGACGGAACTTATGAAAACGATCATACCGAAAATCGCGGATAGCCTTGTAAAGCCCCAATAACCCTTCCTGCACGACATCTTCATGCTCTGCGCCGATTAAAAAGTAAGAGCGCGCCTTCATCTCCACAAGCGAACGATAGCGTTTGAGAAGAATCTCGGCGGCGCGCTGGCTCCCCTGTTTGGCATAGTAGACTAATTCTTCATCCTGCATGTAGGTGAAACACAGATTGGAGTCGTCGAAGAAGGGTTCCTCCATCATGCCGTGTTCCCTCATGTATGTGCCCTCCGTCGGATCGTGATGCCCGCTGCGGGGGATTTCCTCATGCCCACAGCCCTGACAACCGCGTCAGTTTGCCCTTCTCGCCACCAGACTCCTCGCTCCATACGCACTCCCCTTGCGGGCATGAGTAGTTTAGACGATTAACCCCCCTTAAAGTCAAGGGTTTTGGGCGAATTGGGGCTGAATTTCGCCCGAAATTGGCAGGAATTGCCCGCGAAGAGAGGTACATGACGGGTTGCGGTGTCTCTAATGCAGGAGCAACTTTGAATAAGGAGGTTAAAATGCGAACTCGACAGTGGATTAGCGTGCTGGCGCTGGCAGGCTTATCGATGGTTGCCCCATCGCAAGCCCCCGCGCCTGTGAAGGTGTTTCGGGGCAGTGCCAATCAGGTGGTGCTGCAGTTCGAGCGGGTGCGCCCCGCCTATGTGGAGATTCTGGTGAACGGACAGGTGATTGCCACACGCACGGTTCAGGGCGCTCAGATAACGCTCGGTTTGACGAGCATGGGATTAGCGCCAGGCACCCATGAGGCGGTTATCCGTCTGTACGACCGTCAGGGGCGCCTGATCGGGCAAACGCGTGCGCCCGTGGAGCTGCAGCCTGACCCCTATGCGCCTGTGAACCTGATTATTCCACGCAACGGAACCCGTGTGAGTGGCACTGTGCCTGTAGAGGCGCGATTGAACCTGCAGGGCAATATGTATGCAACCTTTTTTGTGGACGGTCAGGCGCGCGCCTTGCGCAATTTCGCGCCCTACATTTACCAGTGGGATACCACCCAGGAAACCAACGGCTGGCACACCTTAGAGGTGTGGGTGTTTGACGGCAAGCAAACCTTCAAGACGCCGCCCACCCGTGTGTTTGTGAACAACCCTGGCGGGCGCACCGAGCGCCAGATGGAACCAGAGGCTGCTGGCGAAATGGCGGAGACTGTGGAGCCTGTGGTGGTCGCTGTCGAGTCGTCGCCCAGTGCGGAACTTTCCACGCTTCGGATGGGTGAGATGGCAGGAAGCACTATCCCTCTGGAGCTGCGTCTCAGCACGCCTCCAAACGAAGCCATCCCCTCTGTACCTGCGGAGCCTGCCTTGAGTTTCGCGCTCGCGCTCGCGGAAGCGAACCCTGCCGCATGGCGCAACACCCCCGGTGCAGGACAGCCGTACTTTGAAGTGCGGTTCACTGCGCCCGAAGTGCCGCCCAGCACCAGTTTCACTCCGGCGCCGGTCTATCAGTGGCAACCGCGCTGGCGCATGGCGAAGGCGGAGCCTCAGATGCGCGGGCAAAAGCTCACCGTTCCGCCCGTGCTTGCCCGCGCGCCCGAATCGGCTGCCCCCAACGCCTATGAGAGCGCGGTTCTGCTGTTCCGACACGGTACGCGCCTGCCCCGCACCATCCGCACCTTCGAGCTGGTGTGGAATGGCAGGGTGATTGTGCCCGATGTGGCGCCGCGTGTTGAATCGGGCATCCCGCTGGTTACAGTGCGCCACGCGCTGGAGAGCGCAGGCGCGGTTATTCGCTGGGACAATCAGCACAAGCAAGCCACGATCCTGCTGGGCGAGAAGACGCTGGTGCTGGATGTTCGGGCGAACCGCGCCACCCTCAACGAGACGCCCCTTGCGCTCGACGCACCGCTTCAGATTGTCAACGGGCGCGTGATTGTGCCCGTCTCTTTGCTCGGCGAAGTGCTGAACGCGGACATCATGTTTGACCTCACCACGCATCAGCTCATCCTCACACCACGAGGCTGAACTGTCTTCCCGGTCTCTTGCCTTCCTCAGGGGGGCAAGAGACCTTTCTGCGAATTTTCACTCTTTTCCCCCGAATTTTCCCCGTTTCAGAAGCCCTCTGGCAGGAATCAGGGCGGAAATCGATGTATAATTAGCACAGGATGCGAAAACGCTTACGCAAGGGCGACGGGCGATGAAACGCACACAGGAAATCACGATTCGGGACCTGGCAGAGTCGCTGGGGGTGTCGGTCGCGACGGTCTCGCGCGCGATTCACGGGCGCGGGCGGATTAGCCCCGAAACTCGGGCGCGCGTGCTGGCGCAAATGGAGCGTATGGGCTATGTACCGAACCTGCACGCCCAGAGCCTTGCGCGACGCCACAGCACGCTGATTGCTCTGGAGTATCTGGGGCAGATGGAGGTGCTGTCCGACGTGTTCCTGATTGAGCTGGGGCGCGCCATTCAGGCGGCGCTGGTCAAACACGGCTACCGCCTGGTGATGAATCTGGTAGGCGACAGCAATTATCGCCAGAGTACCCTGCGCCAGTGGATTAACTCGCGCCTGATTTCGGGCGTGATTTTGATAGGCAATCCTGATGTGGGCGCGGACTGGCTTAAGCCGCTGATAAAGGCGCATATCCCAACCGTACTGATTGCCTACCATGCCCCTGCCGAGATGCCCGACACGATGCGCTGTGTGGTGCTGGATGTCAAAACGGGCTGGCAGGAAGCGATTGCTCATCTCACAGCGAAAGGGCATCGTCAATTTGCCTACATCGGCAGCCATCCCGAAGACCCCGCACTGGACTATATTTGCGAAGCGCTCCGCCAGCATCGTGCCACGCTTGTGCCAGAGGGGGTTCTTTATGCCCACGAAACCCCAGTGGGGGGCTACGAAGCCACAAAGCGATTGCTCCAACACACTCAGCGCCCTACCGCCATACTGGCGCGCACCGACTTGCTGGCGATGGGCGCCCTGCTCGCCCTGCAAGAGGCAGGACTGAGCGTGCCACAACAGATCTCGGTCGTGGGGCACGACGACATCCCAATTGCCCAGTGGCTCATCCCGCCCCTCAGCACTATCCGAATCGATTACGCCGTTCTGGGGGAGAAGGCTGTAGAGAGTCTGGTTCATCTGCTACAGAAGGAAAAAAGCGACACAGAGCCGGTTCAGACGGTCGCAACACGCTTTGTGGTGCGCCAGAGCACCACAAAAATCACGCCACAGGAGGCATAAGCGATGAAAGGCTACCTGAATCGATGGGGATTAGTCATGCTGTTGTGCATTAGCGTAAGCGCTTACGCACAGGTGAATGTGCGCGATGAGTTCTCTGGCGGACTCGATCCGAGCCTGCCATGGTCATGGACAGTGATTTTCCCGAACTCGGATCAGTGCGACTACTGGAACTCGGAAGACCCCTCCCGATACCGGTTTCAGGACGCCAAGCTGATTGTGGACTTCCATCCATGGAACTCCGTGTACGACCAGTGGAACTACGCAAACAACTTCCTGAACCTTCCCGTGCGCGGCTTCGGCGACGGCTGGGCGATCGAAACCACTGTAACCCTCAACCTGAACGGCAACATCCCAGGCGCTTATACTCAGACAGGGCTTATCCTGATGAAAGATATGGACAACTACTACACTATTATGCTGCTGGTAGACCCGAACGCCTCGCCGATTCGGTTCTGGGTCAGCACGGCGCAGGAGACTAATCGGAGCCATGCCTACGGTGGCGCCTCTGCGGGCTACTGGGATGACGGACAGAACGCTTCCACATGCGGATTGCGCATCGAGGATGCCGGAGAGATTGACGGCGTGCGCAAGGTGAACATCAAAATTAAGCGCCAGGGTATTGACGACAACTGGGTTGCCATCTGGCCCTCGCCGATGGATGTGCCGCAGATTGTCAGCGACATCGTGCAGAACGGTGGCTATGTGGGATTCTTCAATGTGGCTGGCTTTACGGCAGACCCGATGCCGATTGCTGAGTTTGAGTACTTACAGCTGGAGCAGGTGTTTCTCACAACCGCAGGCGATGTGAACAGCGACGGCTGTGTGGACGATGCCGACCTGCTTCAGGTGCTGTTCGACTTTGGCAACGGCGGCGACGGGCTGAGCAGCGATGTCACTCAGGATTGCGTCGTGGACGACGCTGACCTGCTGCAGGTGCTGTTCAGCTTCGGCAGCGGATGCTAAAAGACCTTTGCAGGGAGTCGCAGACGGCTCCCTGCAGACAATCACACAGCGAGGTGAAAGTATGCGAGGGAACCATAGAGGGTTCACACTGATTGAGCTGTTGGTGGTGATTGCGATCATCGCTATTTTAGCGGCGATTCTGTTCCCCGTATTCGCGCAGGCGCGTGAAAGCGCCCGCAAGACCCAGTGTCTCAGCAATATGCGACAGATTGGAATTGCTGTGGTCGCCTATGTAACCGATTACGACGAGAAATTCTTCATCCAGCCCTGGCCAGGCGGTTGTCCGACCAGCGAAACTGGCTACTACATGCACGACGCACGCCATCCGCGCCAGCACTGGGCGTATCTACTGCACCCTTACATCAAAAACGCGGGCATCTTTGACTGCCCCAGCTACGAAGGGGAGTGGTATTACGCCTCCTATGCGCTGTGGGAGTGCGGGCGCGGTAGACCGCCGCAGAACCAGTGGGTTGTGCCCAAAGTGGAATATGGGCTGAACCAGGTGATTATCAACCGCACCCAGAGCTTGACTCCCGTGTCTCTGGCGCAGATTGAGCGCGTGGCAGAGGTGGCGCTGGTGATGGACAACAACTACATCTACAGCGAATACACCTGCCTGCGCGGACCTGCCAACCCGAACGCCTTTATGAAGTATGTGCCCTATGACCGTGAATGGCCATGGGTGCAGGGCGTGGTGCGCCATCAAGAGGGGCTGGTGTTCACCTTCGTGGATGGGCACGCGAAGTGGGCGCGGCGTTCGGCACGCGGAGCGCCTTACTTCGAGTGGCGCGGTGAGAACTTCTCGCACTTCTATCCTGTGTTGCTGGGCGATCGTGAGTTCGCCACCGGCACCGAGTGCGCCAGCACCTACGACTACGGTCAATAAGGGAGGCAGCCCATGCAACGCGAGATTCCAGCTCCTGTGGCAGTGGGCGTCATTCTGGCGCTGGTGGTGATTGCCGTCGTGTTGCTGTACCGCTTCTTTGCGGCGGGCGGCGTTCAGCGCTATGGGGAGAGTGTGGCGAAACCCTCGCCGGGCGCTCCGGGCATGCCCATGCCGGGCGCGCCCGAAGGCGGCGCACCGACACCATCGCGTTGACCCATGGCTCTTGTGCTGCGTCGCGTGAGGACTTCCTTCGCTGGGGCAAGCCAGGGCGTGTCGGCGGACCAGGCGGCCCACCCCCGCCGACGCGCCCTGCTTGTCGGCACGCTCCTGATGGTGCCCAACGCGGCATGGATTGTTCAAATTGAGCGCGTTCGCGAAGGTCCCTACCCCACCACCATTTCGTTGTTTTTAAACGCCATCTTCTGGCTGATCCTGCTTCTGATTGCCAATCGGTTGCTGATGCGCCTACGCCCCCCACTCGCGTTCCGCCCTGCAGAACTGCTCCTGATTTACTCGATGCTCTGCATCGGCTCGGCGTTTGTGGGGCTGGACGGCGTGCCTGCGCTCATCCAAATGATGGCACATCCTTTTTACCACGGGGTACAGCAAGCGGGCTTTGAAGGGATTCGGCAGGCGCTGCCTACCGCGCTGGTAGTGCAAGACTCAGAAGCACTCCGCGGCTATTTCATCGGCAACGACACACTTTATCGCTGGGATTATCTGAAAGCGTGGCTCTCGCCTCTGCTGCTCTGGCTGGTTTTTATTGGGCTACTCTGGTGGACGATGCTTTGCCTAAGCTCGCTTGTGCGCTATCAGTGGACGGTACAGGAGAAACTGGCGTTCCCGCTGGTCGTGTTGCCTCTGCAAATGGTGCAGCCTGAAGGGATGCTGTGGCGCACGCGACTCTTCTGGGTGGGCACACTTGTGGCGGGCGGTATTAACCTGCTGAACGGCTTGCACTTCTGGTTCCCTTCGGTACCCGAAATCCCTGTTAAGCATCAGGACCTTGCGCAGTATATGACCAACAATCCGTGGGATGCGGTCGGCTGGTTCCCCGTGTCGTTTTATCCCTTTGCGATTGGGATTGGCTTTTTGCTCCCGCTGGACTTGTTGTTTTCCTGCTGGTTTTTCTATCTGTTCTGGAAGGCACAGCTGGTGGTAAGTCGTGCGTGGGGTCTGGACATCACACCTGAGTTTCCTTACATTCGGGAGCAGGGCATCGGCGCGTATCTGGCGATTGGGCTGTTTTTGCTACTGGGCGGGCGTGGACTGGTCAAGCAGATTGTGAATCATCTTCGCGCCCCCTCCCGAAGCGATTTGCGCGACGAAACGGAAGCGTTGCCTTATCGCCATGCAGTATGGGGTCTTTTGGGCGGGCTGGCAGGGCTGACCCTCTTTCTGGTATTGTTCGGCATGCGGTGGTACTACGCGCTGCTGGCGGTGGGGCTTTACCTGTTGTTTGCGCTGGTGATTACCCGCATCCGTGCCGAGCTGGGTCCTCCTGTGCATGACCAACATTTCTCTGGACCTGACCATGTGTTGACGACGACGCTGGGCACGCAGGCATATACGGGACGCGAGCTGACGATGCTGAACTTTTTCTACTGGTTCAACCGCGCCTATCGCTCCCATCCGATGCCCTTCATTCTGGAAGGGTTCAAGATGGCGCATGAGCAGCGTGCGGCGCTCACGCCCTTTTTCACAGCCTTCCTGTGGGCAGGGTTGTGGGGAGCCGCCTTGAGTTTCTGGGCGTTTCTGCACTATGCGTACCAATACGGCACGGGGGCAGAGTTTTTCGCAGGGCAACAATTCGGTTTTGAAGCGTATAACCGCTTGCAGAACTGGATTCAGCTGGGTCAGGAGCCGCATCATGGCAAGGTGGCAGCGATGGGTGTGGGTTTTGTGGTCGCCAGCGGGCTGATGATGCTCCGCGCGCACTGGCTTGGCTTCCCCTTCCATCCGATAGGCTTCGCGATTTCGGGCAGCTGGGCGATGAATCTCGTGTGGGCGCCTCTGATGATTGCGTGGGTTCTCAAATGGCTGATTGTACGGTTCGGCGGGCTGCCACTCTACAGGCAGTGGCTCCCCTTCTTTCTGGGATTGATTGTTGGGGAGGCGGTGGTGGGGATGGGCTGGAGCCTTATCGGTGTACTATTCAACATCCCCGCCTACAGTTTCTGGGGGCAATAATTCATAAGGAGGTAATCGACGATGCAGAACATCCAGCGTCCGAAAACGGTGAGATTCTCAGCCGCGCCCGGTCCGCTGGACAATCCGCTTAAGGGCTGGGCGCCCTACTGGTTTTCGTGGCTCACACAGTATTATTTGCCTGTGAGCATGAATTTCTGGTATGTTTCCTGGCGCGAACTGGAGCCGAACCCCAACGACTATCGCTTCGAACAGTGGGAACAGCGCTGGGATACGAACCTCACACGCAACAACCATGTGGTGTTTCGGGTGTATCTGGATTATCCCGGTCAACCGACGGGCGTGCCTCAGTGGCTGATTGACATGGGCGTGGAGATGCGCCCTTACACGGAGCATGGGGGCGGTCTCTCCCCCGATTATGACGACCCGCGTCTGGTGCAGGCGCTTGTGCGATTGATTCGCGCACTGGGACAACGCTACAACAATCACCCGCGCGTGGCGTTTGTGCAGCTGGGCTTGCTCGGCTTCTGGGGCGAGTGGCATACCTATCCACGCACGGAACTGTTCGCCAGCGAAGCCACCCAGCGCACGGTGGTGGACGAAATGCGCGCCGCTTTCCCCAACAAAATCCTGCAGGCGCGCACGGCAAACGGCTATCTGGGACAGCCTCCCTGGCTGGGCTACCATGACGACATGTTTCCCGAAGATACCGATGGCGGAGAGCCGTGGCATTTTCTGCCCACTCTGCGCCGCGCAGGGCGCGACCAGAACTGGAAAGTCGCCTGCATCGGCGGCGAGATGGTGCCTAATCAAGCCCTCCGCCTGATGACCACCGACTGGGACCTGACACGCACCATGACCGAGCGCGCCCATATCACATACCTCGGTCCGTACTGCCCCCCCTTGGAAGACCATCGGAGCAACAGCACTTTTATGAATAACTGCCGCACAATGGTACGAATGATGGGCTACGAGTATTCTTTGAAGGATTTACGCTACTCTCCCGAAGTACGGCGCGGTTCACGAATCGAACTGGCGCTGCAGGGAGTCAATCAGGGCGTTGCGCCGTTTTACTCCCCCTGGGAAGTTCGGATGGGGCTGATGAACACCGCCAATCAGGTTGTGTGGAGCTGGCGCGTCGCTGTCGACATCCGTCGCTGGCTGCCGGGGGAGTTCATCTTGCGCACGGTGTCGCCGATTGTGAGCCTGCCGAAGGGAGAATATCGTCTGGTGCTGGGCATTATAGACCCGTGGCGCAATCAGCCGCGCGTGCGATTTGCCAACAACTTCGCCGTGATTAGTGGCTGGAATGTGCTGGCGCCCCTGCGCATCATCTGAACTATCGGGTATCCTAATACCGGAGGGAGAAGCGCCATGGCAACCACCATCAAATGGTTCGGACACTCGACATTCCTGATCGAATCGCCACAGGGGAAGCGCATCTTAATCGACCCATGGGTCTACGGCAACCCCGCCTGCCCCGAAAGCGAGAAGAAACTGCCGAAACTGGACTACATGCTCATCTCACACGGGCACTCCGACCACTTCGGCGACGCCGTGAAGATTGCCCGCGAGTTCCAGCCGCAGATTCTGGCGATTTTTGAAATCTATCTGCATCTGGCACAGCACGGCATCCACACGGTGCAGCCGATGAACAAGGGCGGCTCGCTGATGATGGACGGCATCACCTTCACGATGGTGAACGCCTTCCACAGCAACGGCATCGATGAGGGCGGGCATGTGCATTACGGGGGTGAGCCTGCTGGGTGGGTCATTCGCCTTGAGGATGGGCTGACCCTGTATCACGCGGGCGATACCTGTGTGTTCGGCGATATGAAGCTTATCGGCGAGCTGTATCGCCCCACGATTGCGATGCTCCCGATTGGCGACCGCTTCACGATGGGACCGCGCGAGGCGGCGTACGCTATCAAACTGCTCGGTGTGAAGAAGGTCATCCCGATGCACTGGGGCACTTTCCCGCTGCTGACAGGCACACCCGAACAGCTGCGCGAGGAGACCCGCGATATCGAAGGGTTGGAAATTATCGCGATGCGCCCCGGCGAGACCATCCCAATCGGATAAGGCAGGCACTCAGCCGTGATTGACCACGACACCCCGCGCGAAGCTTGCGGACTCTTCGGCGTCTATGCCGAAGGCGAAGATGTGGCGCGGCTCACCTACTTTGGACTGTTCGCGCTCCAGCATCGGGGGCAAGAGAGCGCAGGGATTGCCGTATCCGATGGCGAGACGGTGCGCGCCTATCGCGATTTGGGGCTGGTAACGCGCGTGTTCACGGAGCCTATCCTGCAAAGCCTTCGGGGACATATCGCGGTGGGACACACGCGCTACTCCACCACCGGCTCGTCTACCCTGCGCAATGTGCAGCCGATTACTTGCTCCACGCTTCAGGGCAATATCGCAGTGGCGCATAACGGCAATCTGGTGAACGCTCACACCCTGCGCGCGGAGCTGGAAGCCGCTAGCGAGCAGTTTGAAAGCACGAACGACTCTGAGGTGATTGTGCGCCTGATTGCCCGCGCCTACGAGGGCGATATTGTGGAGGCGATTCGGGCGATGATGGCGCGCGTGCGCGGCGCCTACTCGCTGGCGATTCTGACCCCCACGCAGCTGATTGGCGTGCGCGACCCGTTTGGGGTGCGTCCGCTCTGTTTGGGCAGGCTCGGCTCGGCGTGGGTGCTGGCATCGGAAGATTGCGCCTTTCCTCCGATTGGCGCTGAGTATGTGCGCGATGTGGCGCCCGGCGAGATTGTTGTGATTGACTCGCAAGGGTTGCGTTCTTATGAAGGCGCAAAACCCGCGCGCGAGGCGCTGTGCATGTTCGAGCTCATCTATTTTGCCCGCCCCGACAGCCACCTCTATGGGCGACTGCTCTACGAGGTGCGCCGCCGCATGGGCATGGAACTGGCGCGTGAACACCCCGCAGAAGCCGACCTTGTTATCCCCGTGCCCGATTCGGGCATCCCCGCGGCGGTGGGCTATGCTCATGCGTCGGGCATTCCCTATGGCGATGGGCTGATTAAAAACCGCTACGCGCCGCGCACCTTCATTCAACCCGACCAGCGCATGCGCGAGCTGAGCGTGCGCCTCAAGCTCACCCCGCTGACCGAAGTGATTGCGGGCAAGCGGCTCGTGGTGGTGGACGACTCCATCGTGCGCGGCACGACCACGCGCCAGATTGTGCGCCTGCTGTTTGAGGCGGGGGCGCGCGAGGTGCATATGCGCATCACCGCGCCGCCCATCCGATTCCCGTGCCACTACGGCATCGATATGGCGACCCAGCGCGAGCTGGTGGCGGCGCATCACACCGTGGAGGATGTCCGCCAGCAGATTGGGGCGACCAGTCTGGGCTACCTCAGCATCGAAGGGCTTCTGCGGGCATGCGGTCAGCTCCAGGGGCGCTTCTGCTTAGCCTGCTTCAACGGCGACTATCCCATCCCTATCCCCGACGATGTGGAGCTCACGCGCGACATCTTTGAGCCTGCGCTGGCAGGGCAGGAGTAAACAGCGCTTTCAGAAGTCGTAAGACAGATACACAGCAACCCCCTGCTGCTGAGCGTATTCCATCACTCTGGGCAACGACACCCTATGCGCCACCAGCACAGGGAACAGGTTGGGCACATGCTGGCTGAGCGGTTTCAGCGTGCGCCGCAGAAAGTTGTCAATATCGTTTCTGGAGAGTTGCGCTTTGCTTTCGCCGACGATGGTGAGCAGCTCGCCGTTGCGCCGCGCCTCGCCCAGAATATTGACCTCGTAGTGCTGGTCTTCGCCAACGGTAATAAAGCCGCGCCTGAGCCGACCAACGACTTCTAAGCCATAATCCCGCTTGAGAAGCTGGGGCAGTGCTTTGTACGCCTCGTTTTCGAGGGTGTAGCCGACGGTCATCGCCAGCCCTCCTACTTGCTTGGCAAGGTCCCTGATAGCCCGTGTGTTTTTCGCGATTTGCCTTGTGTTGGCTTCGGTTTGCCTCGTGAGCGCCTCAATCTGCTGGGTATGCACCTTGAGCTGCTCCGTGTTCGCCCGAGTCTGCTCCGTGAGCGCGGCAATCTGCTCACTGTGTACCCGCAACTGCTCCGTGTTCGCCCGCGTTTGCTCCGTCAGCACTTGAACCGCCTGCGTGTTCGCGCGGGTCTGTTCGGTCAGCGCCGCAATCTGCTCGGTATGTGTTCGCAGTTGTTCGGTGTTGGCGCGGGTCTGCTCCGTGAGAGTCTGGATTGCCTGCGTATTCGCCTGTGTTTGAGCCGTGAGCGCTTGCACCTGTTGCAAGAGCAACGCGAAGCGCTCCCGCATCTCGGTTTCCAGCTGGTCAACCCGTTTAATGACCTCCGACTCCATAATCTCCTGCGACATCCGCAGCAGGGCGGAGGTCAACACCTGAACCTGTTCTGGGCTGAACGCACCAGAGAGCAGCTGCTCTATTTCCTGAAGCGTCGGCATGCTACAAAATTTTACCCGAATTCAGGCTCCGAAGCCTATTCTTTTCTACTCTCCCCAGTATACAATTACAACCCATATCAGCGGCGCCAGAATGTAGGTTGCGTCCGCCAGACCGCCCACCAGCCGATAGAGCGCCCACTCGTCCTGCGCCACACCCCGAATCAAAAACCACATATAACCAAGCCAGAAGAGGTTCAAGATAAACAACAGCACAACCGCGAACCCCGCGACAATCGTCAGAGTGGACTGGAGTACCCTGTTAGCATACACCATTTCTATACCCGCCATCAATCCCAGAAAACAAAACACCAGCAAGACCAGCGCCAGCGAAGAGCCTAATGGATAGGAGCCATACCGCTCTAGCATGAGAGCGCCGCAAAGAAGCGCCCACCACATCAGGTAAATGCCAACAGGCTTGTTCCACAGCACAGGCGCGTCCGCACGATTCGAGTATCGCCACCAGAGCCAGCCCAGAAACGGATACCATGTGGTCAGCACCAGATTGCGCACCCACTGGAATGTGGAAGCCTCCCTCAGCTGGAGGTACATCGCTTCCGCGAAAACCGCTACGCAGGTCGCCCCTGCGAGCGCATACACAAAATTCGCACGGCTCCACGACGCGCCCCGCAGAATTCCTAAGCCCCATACGGCTGCCGTGAGCGGAAGAATCGCCCACAGCAAGTAAGCAACTGCCCACTCAGACTCAACATCCGCCTGAATCAGCAATAGCCCCCACCCCAGATGGGCAGCTGCTGTTATCGCGCCAAATGCAAGACAATACCCCCCAAAGCGTTTCACCAGAGCCGAAGGCGGTGCCATCTCTTGAGCCACGAGCTGCTCACCCCGATGTTTCAATTATACTTCAGTCGTCTGCAGGAATCTTCACAAAGCGAATCGAATTCCCATGCTGGAGGGAGCGATGAGTTATTCGGCGCTTGCGGAGCAGCTGGCTCAGCGGGGTGTGGATGTAGAGCAGGTCAAGCAGCGGCTCAAAGCCCAGCGGATAGAGACCCCCTCATGGGGCTACGGCAACTCTGGCACGCGGTTCAAGGTCTTCCCCTGGCCGGGCGCGGCGCGAAATGTGTACGAGAAACTTCAGGA
>CAZQPV010000055.1:11954-14767 GCA_964595265.1 uncultured Fimbriimonadales bacterium | reverse complement strand
CATCGCTTGAAGTATACCTGCTGGGGTTGTAGGCGCTATGCTTCTTCGCCCTCGGCTTGTGTCCAGTCCTCTACCTGTAGTCCTTCTATCACACTGAAGTGCGTGTCGCTGGTGACCAGAATCAGGTTGTGCGCCATCGCAATTGCGGCAATCCAGAGGTCGTTCACGGGAATCGGGCGACCTTTTCTTGCAATTCGCTCGTGATTCGCGCAAAGTGCTCGGCAACTGCAGAGGTAATTGGCAGAATCTCCGCAATCTCGTTCATCAACTCTTCGTAAATCAAGATCAGTTCTCTACGGCGTCGCGCCGAGGATGCCAGATAAATGCCCGCCAACAGTTCTGCCTGCATAACAACGGAAGTGAGAACCTCCGTTCCAGGCGGAAGCGAGCGGAATTTGGCTACTACTCTGGGATGACCACGCTGTAAATAGCTGCAGTGGTTCGTGTCGAGCAGATACCGCACTATTTTCGTTCCTCTTGATCCTGAAAAAGCTCCCAATCTATTCGACGGACATGCTTCTCAATAAACTCCATCATCGTATCCGCTTCTTCCTCGCTAAGTGTGCCGACGAGTTGGAGCCAAGCCGCTGGTGACCCTTTGCGTGGTTTCGATTCTGGAGTGATGGTTACTTCCACGTGCGTGCCTTCAGCCAGCGGCAACGGCTCGTCCAGCTCAATACAGTTGCCCCGTACAGTGCCTTTAACCGTCACGGTGTATCACCCCACCCGCATGATGCCCGACCGCTTGTGTTGCCCCATAAGCCATCAGGGGGCGCGTCTGGCACGCCCCCTGCAGACGCAGACAGGAAGAATCAGCGTCGCGTTTCGGTTTCTGCTGGCTCCTCTGGTTGCTCCGCGACTGCCACGACGCGCCGACGCCAGAGGACGCGCCCCAGCCACTGGGTCAGGTCGTCCATCACGGTATACATACATGGAATCACCAGCAAGGTCAGCAAAGTGCTGACGGCGACTCCACCGATCAGCACGATTCCCAGCGGCGAACGGAACTCGCTGCCGCGTCCCACACCGAGTGCAATCGGGATCATCGCCAGAATCAGCGTGAGCGAAGTCATCAGGATGGGGCGTAAGCGGATGGGACCCGCTTCCAGCAGCGCCTCGTTGCGCGGCAATCCGCGCTGGCGCAGGGTGTTCGTGAAGTCCACCAGCAGAATCGCGTTCTTGCCCACCAGCCCGACCAGCGCGATAATCCCAATCATCGAGATGATGTTCAGCTCCGAGCGAGCAATCACCAGTGCGAGCAACGCACCCACCAGCGCCTGCGGCTGGCTGAACATAATGATGAACGGGTAGAGCCAGTTCTCAAACAGCGCGACCATCAGCAGGTAGACCAGGATCAGCCCCAGCAGCAGTGCTTGCACCATGTAAGCGCCCTCGCGCGCCATCACTTCGTTTTCGCCGAACCATTTCGCCGTAACGCCGGGCGGGATGGCGTTCGCCTCGCGGAGCGCGTTATCGATCTGGATGCGCATATTACCGGGCGTGTAGCCGGGCAGCAGGTTCGCCGTGACGGTAACGCGGCGCTGGCGGTCTGCACGCTCGATTTTGGAGGGACCCTCGCCCAAACGGATGGTGGCGACATCGCGCAGGTAGACAGGTGCGCCCTGAACATAGGTAACCACCAGATTTTCCAGCTCGGAGGCGCGTTTCCGCTGGTCTTCGCGCAGGCGCACTCGAATATCATACTCCTGTCCCGCCTCGCGATATTTGACGCTGGTATCGCCCTCGTAAGCGGTGCGGAGCGCGAGGGCAATCTCCGCAATGCTGACCCCCAGCTGGGTGGCACGCTCGCGGTCGATAATCACCTGCAGCTCCGGGCTGCCCGCTGTCCACGAGAGGTCGGGGTCCTTGATGCCGGGAATGCGACTGATAATCTGGCGCACGCGCTCGGCGGTCTCCAGCAGGGTTTGGGTGTCTTTGCCGACGAGCGCGAGCTGAATGGGCGCGCCGAATCCGCCTCCACGAAAGCCCGAAACTGTGTTCACCGCAATCTGGGCGCCCGGAACCTCGCCAATCTTCTGGCGCAGCTCGCCCGCCACCTGCACATCGCTTCGAGTGCGCAGGGTTTCCTCATGCTTGACCCAGAAGAGCAGGCTGTCCAGCAGCGCTTTTTTCTCGTGCAGGCTGACCTGCAGGTTGGCGTAGCGCGGTCCCACATCGCCTGCGCCCAGCACTCCGCCCGACACACGCCCCACGACGGTCGAAACATATTTCACCTCAGGGATGGTGAGCGCCGCCTCTTCAATCCGCTTCGCGACTTCACTGGTCTGCTCCAACGAAGCATCAGGGGGCATTTTGATGGTAACGCTGATGAGCCCCTGGTCCTGCGAGGGCGCGAATCGGAACGGCAGTAATGGGCTCCCCTTCGCGGCGGAGAACCCAATTACAAACAGCACCGCGACGAGGGCGCCATTCCCCGCGAGAATCACGATCCAGCGATGGTTGAGCGCCCAGCGCAGTGCGCCCCGATAGGCACGCTCCAGCGACTTATAGAGCCGATCAAACCAGCGGAAGAAACCTTTCGGCTCCTCCAGCGCCTCACCACGCCGATACAGGCGGCTGGCTAACATCGGGGTCAGCGTGAACGACACAATCAGCGACAGCAACACTGCCACCGCCACCGTAAGCCCAAACGAACGGAAGAACTGACCCACCACACCGCCCATAAAGGCGATGGGCACGAACACCACCACATCCACAAAGGTAATGGTAATCGCTGCCAGACCAATCTCGGTGCGCCCATTATAGGCTGCCTCCATCGGCTCCTCGCCCAGCGTCAGGTGGCGATAGATGTT
>CAZQPV010000055.1:0-11854 GCA_964595265.1 uncultured Fimbriimonadales bacterium | reverse complement strand
AGCTGGCGCAACTCATCCACAGAAGTGAACTCGCCCAGCAGGCGCACATTGTATTCGCGCTCGCCCTCCGTGATGCGCCCTGCGGGCACATTCAGGTTCGCTCGCTGCAACGCCGCCACGACCGCGTTAATAGATAAGCCGTAAGCATTCAGGCGGTCTTTGTCGATAGCGACCTGAATCTCACGCTTCTGTCCACCACTCACTGTTACGGCGGCGACGCCGGGCACACTGGAAAGGCGGTCCTTGATAACATTGTCTGCCAGATCGCGCAGCTCGTAGGCGGGGCGCGCCCCCGTCAGCGAAATGAAAATCGAAGGTTGCGACTGGGTGTCCAGCTTGCTGATGACGGGACGCTCCGCATCATCGGGCAGCAGCTGAATGGCGCTGTTCACCTTCGCCTGCACATCGATATAGGCTTGCCCGATGTCCGTGCCGATATAAAACTCCAGCACGACCTGAGAAACCCCATATTGCGAGGTGGAGGTAATCTGGCGCAGCCCCTCCACGCCCGCCACCGCGTCTTCTATCGGCTTTGTTACGAGGGTCTCCACCTCATCGGGTGAAGCCCCTGGGTAGGCGGTGATAATCGTGATGACAGGAAAATCCACTTTCGGCTGAAGCTCCACCTGCATCCGATTGAGCGAGTAGAACCCCAGCACAATAATCGCCACGACAAACACCATTATCGTGACGGGTCGGTTTAAGGCAAGGCGTGTTGCCCACATAAGCGTTCCTCCTCAGTTCCCTGAATCGATAATGCGCACAGGTTGCCCGTCGCTCAGCAGATCCTGCCCCCGTGTTACGACCACCTCCCCGGACTTGACGCCTTCCGCATAAACAACCTCGGTGTTGGTGGCGCGAACCTTGAGCGTTCTGGCTTTCGCTTTGCCGTCTGCCACCACGAACACGCGCGTGATACCCCCCTTCTCAAGGAGAGCGACCTTTGGGGTAAGCGGCACATTCGTGTAGGTGCGCAGGGTAATTTCGCCGCGGGCGAACAGTCCTGTCTTGAGGGGCAGGTCAGCGGGGTTTGCCAGGCTGATTCGCAGGCGCAGGTTGCGTGCCTGATCGGCGATAGTGGGGTAGATGGCTTCCACCGCGTCCCGAAAGGCGCGATCAGGGAAGGCGTCCACTTTGACGGTCACGGGCATGCCCACCCGCACCTCGGCAAGCAGGGTTTCGGGCAGCACTGCTTCGAAGTAGAGGCGGTCCAGTTTCACAATTCGAGCAACGGGCGTGCCCTGTCCTGCCATCGTGCCGATGTCCACAAAGCGGTCTGCGACCACGCCGTCGAATGGGGCGCGAATGACGGTATCGTCCAGCTGTTGTTTGAGCAGGGCATACTGGGCTTTTGCTTGCGCAAGCGCGGCGCGGGCAGCTGCGACACGCTGTTGTGCCAGCTCAATCTGCGAGCGCCCCAGCAACGCCTGACGGTAAGCCTCTTCCGCCTGCTTGACCGCCTGCTCGGCAGCTTCGATGTCTTCTTTTCGGGGACCTTCCTGCACCAGACTGAGCGTCTCTTCTGCCTGACGCAGTTGTGCTTGCGCGGCTTCGTAGGCGGTTCGGGCAGAATCGAGTTGCTGCCTGGGAATGGCGCCCTGCTCGTAGAGTCGCTGAGCGCGTTCGTAGTTGGCACGGGCGAGTTCATAGTTGGCGCGGGCAGCGCGCACTGCCTGTTCCGCTTGCTGGCGTTCCTGGGGGCGCGCGCCCGTCTGAAGCGCCCGAAGCCGCGCCTGCGCGGCGAGCAACGCCGCTTTCGCCGTCTGAATCTGGGCGTCCACCTGATCAGGCTGCACCCGCGCGGCGGTCTCCGCCTGCTGCAGATTCGCCTCCGCGGCACGCACCGCCGCCTCCGCCTGACGCAACTGCATGCGCAGGTCGGTCTGATCCTGCACGGCAAGCACTTGCCCCTTTGCCACACGATCGCCTTCGCGAACCCGAATCTCCGCAATCTTTCCGCCCAGTTTCGTGGCGACCACGGTGTCGTTATAGGCGGTCAGCTCACCTGTAACTGAGATGGTCTCGCTGATAGTGCCCGTTTTGATGGTGGCGGTCGCGACGGCGACTTCGGCGTTCGGCTCTGCCTGAGCCTGTGGCGCTGCCCCGCGCCCGCATGCCGTTACGCTCAACGCGATTGCCGTCAGCAGGAGAAAGGCTCCTGTGAATTTGGCTTTCATCATATTCGGTTCCCTCCTATCGCGCCTATCGCTTTCATCAGGCTGGCATAGGCGTCAAGATAGTCATATTGTGCGTTCACAAGATTGGTCTGCGCTTGTGTATACGCCAGCTCGGCGTCGCTGATTTCGAGCTGAGGTGAGACGCCCGCTTCGAACCGCACGCGCGCCAGACGCAGCGCTTCGGCGGCGACTTCCAGCCCCTGCCTGGCGACCTCCAGACGCTTTTTCGCGTCGATCAAGTTCAGGTAGGCGTTGCGCACCTCCAGCGCGACCCCTTCTCGCGCTTGAAGTAGGCGCAGCCGTGCAATCTCAAGGTCATCGCGTGCCTGTGCCACACGCGCCCGGGTGATACCCCCATCCCAGATAGGCACCGACAGCACGAGGACGCCCGTGTAGGTTTCGCGTCGGGGTGTGAAGGGGCTGGTGTTGAGATTGAAATCGGCTTGCCCTGTGAGGGCGAGTGTGGGCAGTTCGCCGCGGCGGGCGTTGCGGATGTTTGCCTGCGCCAGTTCGACGCCACGCTCGGCAGCGCGCACTTCAGGGCGCTGGGCGTAGGCACGCTGAATAAGCGTTTCCAGATCTAAATCGGCTTCCAGTGCGGGCAGGTGGTCGGGTTTGACCACTTCCAGCGGGGTTTCCAGCGGGCGTCCCAGCAGGTTGTTGAGCGCCGCTTTCGCGAGATCGAGTTGATTGCGTGCGCTCAACAGCGCCTGCTCGTTTTGGGCGACCTGCGTGCGCGCCCGAAGCAGGTCAAACTGGGATGCCACGCCCGCGTCTACCTGCGCCTGAATCACTTTCAGGCGCTCCTGCGCATTTTTGAGCGCCTCTTCCGCCACGCGCACGAACTCTTCCGCACGGGCAACCGCCTGATAAGCCGTCGTGACCTGCAAAATAGTTTCGTTGCGCGTGCGCTCATACTCTAACTCGGCAATCTGATAGCTCAGGGAAACCACTTGAGCCGCCGTGCGGATGATGCCACTAATGTCTATCGGCTGGGTCAGCACAATTCGCGCTGTGCGATTTTCAAGGTTGCCCAATCGGACGGGCTGGGGACCGAACCGCGCGGTCGCCACACGGTCAAAGCGCGTATAGGTCGCTGTGCCCTGGATCTGGAATCGGCTGGTGTTTCGGGTCTCACTCACCGCATCGCGTGCTTTTTTGACGGTGCGCTCACTGATCAATATCTGACGGTTGTTCTGCAGCGCCAGTCGGATGGCTTCGTCCAGAGTCAAACGCGAGGGTTGTGCAGAATCCTGTGCCAGCGCCAGACTTATCAGGCAGAGCGCGCTCAGGGCAATCCATGCTCTCATTTTCGGACCTCCTGATTGAGAAATGCGGGCTTAAAAAACTCCAGCGTGCTGTCCACCAGTTGGGGGAGCGGTGCGGAGTCGTTCCCCATAATCCACTCCATTAAACAGATGCGGTACAGTCGGATGGCGTAGTGTGCCAGCGCGTGAGCGCTCACATCGTTGCGAAATTCGCCTGACAGCTGTCCCTTCTGAAACCCCATCAGGGCGTGCTGGGTGGCTTCTTCTATCATGCGGGCGACCATCTGACGCAGGGTATCGTTGTGGCAACAGGCGGCGAACATCGAGCGGGTGAGCGCAAGCGAGCGCCCATCACGCTCCGCGATAAAGCGCATCACCTGACGCAACACCTCCCACTGGCTTTCGGCGCTTTCAGGATGAAGCTGGTCTAAAAACTCGTACACTTCCTCCACCATCTCCTGCATGTATGCCATCAGCAGATGCTCTTTGGTGGGAAAGTAGTTGAAGAAAGTGCCTTTGGCGACATCGGCGCGTTCGGTGATTTCTTCCACCGAGATTTGATCAAAAGGTTTTTCCTGCATCAGCGAGAGCGCCGCCTCAATCAGCCGCTGACGGGTTTCTTCCTTGCGGCGCTCTCGCCGATTCCCTGCAACATCCTTAGAGACTTTCATAGCAACGCCCGTTTGAACCTCTGGTCATAGATAACCGACGGTCAATCATGACCGTCGGTCAAGATGATACCCAATCGCCTGCGGGTTTGTCAAGGGGTGGGACGTTCAGTTGCCTCTAACGCCACACATAGAAAAAGGTCATCCGCAGGAAGAGCGCATCCTTCGGTTTCGCGCCGCCGGGTGGGTTCGCGTAGGTAACCCATTCCACATTCGGCACAATGTAGAGGTCTTTCTCCAGCTCATAGATAACGCCGAAGTTATAGAAGCTGGGTCGGGCGGCAGGCGATAGCACGAAGTAGCTGATTTTGTCCGCGTCGGGCACAGGGTTGTTCAGCCAGTCGGCGCGAGCAAACAGTCGGGTGCGCTCGGCAACCCGTGTCTCCGCATAGACCGAGAAAACCGCCAAATCCCGCTGGTTCTGGCGATCCTGATGGGCATACTGGAACCCCAGTTTGGTGCGCTCGGTGCGGTAGACCAGCAGCCCCTGCACGGTGCGCCAGTCCCTATCGGCAGGCTGATCATACAGGTCGCCATAAAGCTCCAGCGTCCACCGCTCATTAAGCGGCTGCAGGAGCGAGAGGTAGACCGCCTTGCCGCGATTGGTCTCGGAGCGGGTATGACTGCCGTTGCCCACCATAAAGTAGAGTTGCGTTTTCCCGAACTGGGTTTTCAGTCCCACGCCGCTGTCGCGCGAGTTGCCCATGCGCCATAAGTCAAGAGGCGTCTTCTCGATATGGCGGTAGCCCAGCAGCTGTTCCACGCTCTCCCATGTGGGCGTCGGGAACAGCCCCAGCAGATAGTGAACGCGCCCAGCCGTGTACTGCACATAGGCGTCCTTGACAAACGGCTTCAGCGAGTCGTCGGCTTTAAAGTCTCCTGGGCTGTTCATCTCGATTCGGAAGCGAATGGCGGTTCGGTCGGTTGGTTTCTGGTCGTAGGTGAAGTAGATGCGGCGGAACCAGAAGCCGCTCAGCCCCTCGATGGAGGGGTCGTGGTGTCGCGAAACGAAATAGTAATCGCCGAACGCATAGCCGGAAAGCTTGCCGCTTCCCTGCTGCGCCCCGCTGTTCGCCATCAGCGAGGCGGCGACAATACCCAAGAGCATGGGCCGTTTCATCCCTGTTCTCCTCCTGTGTTGCGCGAGTGTAAAAAAAAACCGCCGGGACAGGCTGCCCGAACGAGGTTAAACCTTTTCCAGACTGACTCGGCTTTCGTAGAAGACCACACTGGCGCCCACCGGGTCGCTCAGTGTGCTGTTTTTCAGCACTGGGTCGGTGCGCATGGCGGTGTTGAGGTGCGAACCTCTGGCGCATCGTAGGTCTGCAGGAATTCGTTCGCCGTCGATGATAATTTCCTGCGCTCCATACGCCCAGTGTCCGAACCCCAGCGCGAAAGTCACCGTGCCAGGGCGGATGCCCTCGATGATTTTGACAGGAAGAACCAGCGGCAGGCGTCGCCCGTTGCCCAGATCCCACTCGCCATCGGGATTGGACGCCGAGCGCACCCGCACATGGTCGCCGTCGCGCAGACCCAGCCGTTCAGCGTCGCGCCGATTAATCAGCAGGGCATTTTCGGGCAGGATGCTGGTCAGCCAGTAGTTGCTGATCGTGCGCGACTTGGTCATCGTGATTTCGCGATGGGTGATCAAGGTCAGGTCGTAGCCCTCGTCGTTTATCGGGTTGCCCATATAATCGGTATAGGGCGGGAAGAAGCGGGGGATGCCGCTGAAAGGCTTGCCCGTTATCGCGCTGCGGGTGGTGGCGACCTTCTCGCTATAGAGGTTGACGAGCTTCCCGTAGCGGTTTTTGACCGTGCCGTCGGGCAGGTAGGCGTCTTCGTAGCCTTCAAAACGCCCGCCGCGGTTCAGCACATAGATGACCTTGCGCCACCATGCTTCCCCGCAGGCGTCTTTCCAGCGGTCGGGGTCAAACACGCTTTTGGGCAGGTGGCGTCGCGCTTTGAGGAACAACTCTACCTCTGTGTCGTCGGCGTCGGGCACCTCCTGCCCCGGTTTATCGCCCGCCGCCACATTCGCCACCATCTTCAGGTAGAAATGGTCGGGGTGCGTGAAGTCCATTCCGGGCGCGAAGCCGTCCTTGCCGAAGCCGGGCAACCCCAGTTTCTCGGCAATCGCCAGCAGCACTGCCTCCAGCGAGATGGGCATCTCCTGCCCGAACACTGTGACCGTTTCGGGAATCGGCGCAATCGCAGGCTGGCGGATGGGTTGTATCTTGTGCGCGAAGTTCGGGTGGCTTCCGTGGAACTCCCACCGCTCCAGATAGCTCAAGTCGGGGAAGATATAGTCGGCGTAGAGCGAGGTCTCGCCCACCGTGATGTCGATAGAGATAAACAGCGGGAGCTTCTCGGTATCCATCAGGATAGGAATGAGCGCATGACCGCCCGGCAATGCATAGGCAGGCGTCCCCATGTAGAGCATCAGGCACTTCACCAGGTAGGGGTACTGGTCGCCCGCGCTGGGGATAACTTCCTGGTAGATGTCGCTGGAGAGCGGATAGAAAGGTCGCTTCGCGGGGTAGCCAGTGAAAAGCGTTGTCTCCTCGTATTTCACATCGTGTCGGATGATACTGATGCCAAACGCAGTGAGTTTGCCCGGATGAAGTTCCTTGAACACGAACGGCTTGCCCTCGATGGGTTTGCCACCTTTATCGCCCGTAATGTTCCACTCGGTCTTTTTGATGAAGCCGCCCTGCCAGTCGTAGTTGCCAATCAACAGGTTCAGCGCGTTGAAGGCGAAGCAGTTATAGAAGCCGTTGGCGTGCTGGCTCACACCGCGATGGATGTCCGCAACGGCGCGCTTGCCGTGCGAGGTGAACTCCCGCGCCACCGCGACAATATCGTCGGGGTTCAGCCCGCAAATCTGCGCCCACTCTTCAATTGTATGTTCCGCCGAGGACTCATAGAGCAGCTGCAGCGCGGACTTGACCCGAACAACTTTGCCATCAGTGGTGCGCAGAGTGGTGTCGACAAAGAGATCGCCCTCCACAGGGGTTTTCTCATCATTCGGGTCTACGGCAACGGGTTTCCCGTCTTTCAGCACGACGAAGAGTTCATAGTCGTACTCGTTGCCCTTCTCGTCGCGGCGTTTCTGGATGGGCGCGACGCCAATCTCATGCGCCCGCAGGAACTTACCCGGCTGCCCCTGCTCATCGACCACCTCCAGCCATGTGGCGTTGCTCCATGTGGGTTCGCCATCGGCGCTGGCGGCGGCTTTATTCGCGTTCGCCAGGTAGCGAGCGTCGTAGCGCTTGTTCTCGATAATCCAGCGGTTCATCGCCAGCGCAAGTGCGCCTTCGGTGCCTGGCTGGATAGGGAGCCACTTCCACGCCTTCGCTGCAGTTTTGGAGAGGCGTGGGTCCACGACCGCGATGCGCAGGCGTCCCTCCGCGATGTTCTGCGCCAGCCTCACGGAGCGCCCGGGCGGTCCGTAGTTGGCTTCAAACGGCGACGCGTCCACAAACAGGATGAACTCGGCGTTGCCCGTGTCCGCCTGCCAGTAGAGTTTCTCCTCACCGGTCCACTTGACTTCGTGCGCTTTGGGGTCGTAGTCCCACTGCTCGCTCATCGCCTTGCCTGTGAAGTAAAGGCTCCCCTGACAGACAGTGGTGTGCCCGTGCGCGTTCACGGAGCCGAAGGCGTCCTGCACGAATCGGCGGATGAGGTGCTCGCGTCCGCCCTTCACGCGCCCCCAGTTGAATACGAGCTGGTTATTTTTGGGGCCCAGGTCGGGGTGGTTGGGGTCAATCAGCGTGTCGAGATAGTCGCGATACTTCTGCTGGAAGGCGCGGATCGCTTCCTGAATCGCGCTCTCAGGTTTCTTGCCCTTGCGTACCTCCTTAATGACCTTCTTAAGGGCGGCGACCTCATCTGCCATCGACTTGGCGACTTTAGGGTCGCGAAGCGCCCATATCTCGCGGAGTCCGGGCACATGGCGGTTCTCTTCGCCGGGCACATGCTTGAAGAGGGTGCCCCCTTCCACAATCTCCTGGATTGCCTGCTCGAAGGGGATGGTAATCCACTTGTTTTCGCCGCGCTTGCCAGCCCGCTTCAGCACTTTGCGCAGGCAGTAGGGGTCATAAATCGTCTGCAGTCCTGCCTGCCCTTTGGGGCACAGAGCGCCATCTATCGCCGCGAGCATCGTGGGCGACGATTCGTAGGGCAGGTGGGGCCAAAGCGTCTGCGGGGCAAGCGGATTGCCGTCCAGCTTCACCGCGACGCCATCCTGAACTTTAACCTTCAGACCGCAACCCGTGTTGCACTGCAAGCAGACCGAATAGATGATATTCTCCGGGTGGGCGTATGGGTAGTCGCCCGACACCTGCAGTTGCTCTTCCATCCGTCTGTAAGAACAGCTGCCCAGCAGTGCGGCGCCGCCTGCAAGCAACCCCGCCTTCAGAAACTGACGCCGATCCAGCGCGACTTCTGGGGCGCCGTTTTTGTGTTCTTGCTGAAGCCAGCGCTTGACCACTTGCCATGCGTTCCTTTTAGCCATGCGAAACACCTCCTTCCGCCTTCTCAAACCGCTCAGGGAATTCATGGAACATCGGAAGAAACTGAAAGACGAGGCTGAACATCAGCACGACCAGCGCAATCGCGCCGATACTGCTCGCCCACTCCCAGAAGCTGGGGAAATAGTGATACGCCCAGCGGGGCTGGTTGATGGTGTGCTCCAGCCCCTCCAGCATCGGTACCACATAGGCGGGGATAACCAGATTGAGACGCACCGCGACGATGCCAATTACCGCACTCAAGCCGCCCAGCCCCAGCCAGAACACACTGTTGCGCGTGCGAGGCAAAGTCGTCAGCAGAATCGGGATAATCGCCCCCACCAGCAACTGCCCGATCCAGAAAGTATAGGGGAATGGATCGAACAGAATCGCGTGGTAGACCTTCATGTGTTCCGGAATTTTGCCGTACAGCCCCACCAGAAACTCGGAGGCTAACAGCAACAGGTCCAGGCTGATGAACAGCACCATCAGGTTCGCCATGCCGCGCGTGATGGCGAAATGCTCCTCGTCTTTGCGTCCGAGGAAGGCGTATAGAAAAGTCATCAGCGCCGCGCCGCTTGCCAGCGCCGACACCAGGAAGATAATCGGGAACAGCCCCGTGTACCAGTAAGGTTTCGCCAGCACTACGGCAAAGATGGAACCTGTGCCGCCATGCACCATAATCGCGACAGGGATACCGATAATGCCCAGCACCCTTACAAGGCGCAGGCTTTGGGTGTGGCAGCGCTGATACTCGCTTTCGGAGGTCGGGCATCGGAACCCGAAGGTGAGCAGCTGGTAGACGCGCTGGCGCCAACCACTGGTGCGCTGAGCCAGGTCCGCCAGGTCGCATCGCATCAGCGCCCACAGTTCTATCGCCAGCGTCGCAATATAGAAAAGGTACGCCAGCACCGAAGTGTAGTTCCAGCGTGTGAACACTTTCCAGAAGCGCCACGGATGTCCCAGGTCAATCCACACGAAAATCATCCCGGCGACCAGCGCGAACAGCGCCGACAACAGCGCCATCCGCCCCACCTTCTCGTACTGGTGCATGCCGAACACATAAATCAGCGTGGACAGCAGGAACGAGCCTGCCGACAGCCCGATAAAGTAGATGTAAAACGCGACCCACATCCCCCACGCCATCGGGCTGCTGAGCGCCGTAACACGCATCCCCTCTACCATGCGCACCCCAATTGCAATCAACCCCATCAGCGAGAGAACCGCCAGAACACCGTAGTAGAGGGTACGCCCTCGATGAGAAGCCCCTAATGTGATGCTGTATGCCATTTTGCCACCTCCATCCGTCAGGCTAAACCAGATAGTAAACGCGCGGCTCTGTGCCCAAATCCTCCTTGAGCCTCATGATGTTCGGCCTGGCAATCAGTTCGGCAACCAGGCTCTGTGGGTCGTTCGCGTCGCCGAAGAAGGTCGCACGCCCGATGCAGGAGGTTACACACTGGGGCAGCAACCCTTTCTCGATGCGGTGGAGACAGAAGTGGCATTTGCGTGCGTTGCCCACTGGCGAACGATTGCCTTTGCGCTCCCAGAAGTGTCCGTATTCAGGGCTGGGCGCAGTATCGTACTCGGCGAGATGAGGCGTGCCGTCGCTATAGTGCTCTCCGAAATCGAACGAACGCGCGGCATAAGGGCAGGCGGTGATACAGTAGCGACACCCGATGCACGCCTCATAGTCAATCACCACGATGCCGTCGGGGCGCTTCCATGTGGCATGCACAGGGCACACGGGCACGCATGGCGGGTTATCACAGTGCAGGCAAGGACGGGGCAAAAAACGGCGCGTTACATGGGGATATGTGCCGATTTCCTCTTCTATCACGGGACGATAGACCACACCGGGCGGCAGTTTGTTCTCGGCGATGCAGGCAATCGTGCAGGCGTGGCATCCGACGCACTTGCGCAGGTCACTCACCATCACCCAGCGGCGCTCATGCATCGGTTTCTGAAGCGCGCGTTGCAAATCACGCATCATCCGGATCAGCACATCCTCGTTCGGTTGCGGCGGCGGCAGCTCAGGCAGTTTGATGCTCTCTTCCACTGGTTGCTGGGCATCGCCGCGCTTACGGGCAAGGAGCGTCAGTGCCAGCCCTGCGAACAGCGTTTGCGCCATCCGCACCAACGCCTCTCGCCGCCCCACCAGGCGCAGGGGTGCCGTATGGCTTTTCACCCGCTAAATACGCAAGCGCCACTGGTCACCTTGACGCTCCGCGCTCAACAGTTTGAAATGGCGGCTCTGAGACCAGTTGTGGGCGCGCACATCGGCGTCGGGAAAATCACAGAGAAGCTCTACGGTTTCCCCAGGTTGCAGGCGGCTCGTCTGTTCAGTTAACCATTGTTCCAGGGCGTCTGGCGGTTTTTGAACCGCTTTTCCCACTTGCCTCTCTGCCTTCATCGTTACGCCCTCCATAGAAAACCTCTGCTTTGAATTGCAGTTGGTCTACTTGACCAATCAACCCCATTATACCCGATAGAAGACAGAAAAGTCAAGGGGGGCGAGAGGGTGTTTGGAAAAATCGCCTTCGAGCAGGACGGGTGAACCCGTTCGTAATATACAAAGCCAGCCTGTGCTGGCTACTGCCCCCGAGTTGAGGGGAATTTTTGAACGCTCTTGTTGTGCAGGTACAATCATGCAGGCGTTTCTGGCAGAAGAGCAACGCCAGCGTTATGTCAGAGGGGGAAGAACAAGGAGGCGCGGCATGCTGAGGAGATATCAACACGCGCGCAATATAGACAGTGGGGGGCAGGATGCCCCTCGCAGGGTGCCTGCTGCTGGTCTGGTGGCATCCGCTACCCTGTTTCGCGTTCCGTTATGGCTTCTTGTCAACGGGGAGTGGAGCCATACAGACATCTCCTGCGCTGGGATCCCGACCATAAGGTTTTTGGTGGCCTATGAGCAGGAGGAGTTGACTTCGAGAAATTTGCCCCAAATTTCCCCCAATTTGCCCCCTTTGAGCGCCCAAACCCTTGACTGGTAGACAAATGATAGTGTAAAATATTCTACCAGGCGTGAGCCACCGTCTCGTACGCCGTTCGAGCGAAGCGGATTTGCCCTCCCCTGAGTGGGGAGGGCGCACACCCTGAGGAGGTTCGCTATGGCAAAGGGTTTGACGAAGGCACAGAAGGCGATACTGCAGTTCATTGTGGAGTATACGCGCGCGCATGGCTATCCGCCCACCCTGCGCGAGATTCAGCAGCACTCTGGCACGGTCAAA
>CAZQPV010000054.1:0-14801 GCA_964595265.1 uncultured Fimbriimonadales bacterium | reverse complement strand
GCAACGGCTCCAGCCGTTCGGGGTGGCGGTCTACCACCACCACCTGCGCAGGAGGCGGCTCGTGGCTCAAAGCGTAATACAAATGCATTTGTCCCATCGCACCGCCCGCGCCAAATAGTAGCAAGCGGTCGCCTTTGCGCAGAGCGGTGGGGCGAGTCAGGCTCAGCGCATCGGTAATATCCCAGCTGCTGGTTGCCAGAATCATCAGGCGATCATAATGAAGGCGCCCCGCGTCCACTGGCACGGGCGCGAGGCGACGGTGACAGGTGAAACTGAGGTAGCCCCCGTAGGCGAGCGAATCGATGGCTGCTTCCAGAAACGGCGCAGGCGGGTCGCCAAACACCAGCGCGTGCCGAAAGCCACCGCTCTGCGCGTAGGCACGGGCGTCCTGCAGAGTCGTGGGGTTGTACAACTTCTCTGGCGAGCATGGGATGGCGACAATCGGCTTGCCCAGATGCTCGGCAACTTTCTGGAAGGCTTCGCTGAGGGGTGCGCCGCGCGTGTCCTGAAGAATCACCACCGCGCCTGAAGAGCGCTGGGACGGCGAAAGCGCAAGAAGCTTCTGGAGCGTGCTACAACGGTACTGCACGGCTGGGGCGTGCGGCAACACCACGAGCCAGTCGCCGTCGGGTGCGGGATGCAGGGGTGCAGGCGCAATCCGATAGCTGGCGACCACGCACGCCCACGGTTCCACCAGCGCCGCTTCGGCGTAGCTGAGGTGGTTCGGGCAGGGCAGCAGGTAGCATCCTGCGTCGCCGTTCAGCACAGGTTCGGTCATCAGCGCATACTGAGTATAGCCGCCTTCCAGCGCATAGCCCACTGCCTGCACGCGCCCGCCCACATAGACATCCGCCTGCACGATATAGCGTTCACCCACACGGAAGCGATCGGTGAGCGCGCTCCCCACCTGCGCCACCGTGCAGGCGATCTCGTGCCCCATCACCACAGGATGGGTGCTGAGGTCGCGTGCGATTTTAGGGTGCGCGCCACCCAGCCGCAGAATCTTGAGGTCGCTGAAGCAAATGCCCACGGCGTCAATCCGCACCAGCAGCTGGGTGTCGGAAGGCGCAGGGGTAGGTAAATACTCTGGCGCGCCGTTGCGCCCCAGATTCTCCAGCCCTGCCCCGTAGAGGTTCCATCGCCAGTGGCAGAGCGGAACCTCTACGGTGTGCTGGTAGCGCTCGTAGGCGTTCATAGACCTTCAGGTCGCACGCCCAGAGTGAGTTCCACTGTGAAGGTGCGTCCTTCGCGCCATACCTTGAGGGTAATCTTCTGACCAGGGCGCGAGCGACGAATCAGTTCCTGAACCTGATCCGTGTTTCGAATTGGGCGCTGATTGATTTCTGTAATCACATCTCCGGGCTGGATGCCCGCCGCGGCGGCAGGAGAATTCGGGCTAACCTCTCCGATAAAAATGCCGTTTTTGGGGAACTGAACGCCAGGGAATTCCTGAGCGAGTATCTGGCGCAGGGCGGGGTCGTTGATGTCACCGTAAGAGATGCCCATCCACGCCTGCCCAATGGAGCCGTGTTCCAGAATCTCGCGGATAATCGCGCGCACCCGATTGATGGGGATGGCAAAGCCAATACCCACATTTGCGCCAACAGGGGAGAAAATCGCAGTGTTGATGCCGATCAATCGCCCGCGCGAGTCGGCTAGTGCTCCCCCTGAGTTGCCCTGATTGATGGCGGCGTCAGTCTGGATGAGACCGCTGGGCAGTCTCGCATCTTCTATCTGGCGGTTGATAGCGCTCACGATTCCCGCCGTAACTGTATTGCCCAAACCGAACGGATTGCCCACCGCGATGACCCAATCGCCCACCTGGAGCTGGTCGGAATTGCCCAGTACGGCAGAGGGCAGGTTGCGTGCGTTAATCTTGAGCAGAGCAATATCGTTCTGGGAGTCGGTGCCCAGCACAGTTGCGCGGAAGCGGCGCCCGTCCACGAGAGTCACATAGATATCGCGCGCCACTTCACGCCCGATGCGCACCACATGGTTGTTGGTGACCACATAGCCATCGGAGCTGATAATCACCCCGGAGCCTTTGCCTGCCACCTCGCGTCGCACATCGCCCCAGAAGGGGCTCCACGCGTGCACTTCGCCTGTGATATCTACATTCACCACGGCGGGCGAAATGCGTGCGGCGGCGGTACGCAACATCGTTTCAAACGAGGTGGGCGGCGGCTCGGCAGGGGCGGGACTTTCTATTGTACGCAGCAGGGTAGTACGGGAAGGGTCCTGTCCCGAAACCTCGGAGGGCGCGGCGCCCTGCGGGCGATAGTAGGTCTGCAGCACATACGCGCCCGCGAGAAAGCCCAGACCGAACAGTACCAAAAACGCCAGAAATTTTCGCATATAGCACACTCCCTGTATTGTAGTGTACCCCATCAACTGCGCTTGAAGCGGCGCTCCAGCTCGCTCCACGAAATGGTGAGGGTAATCGGGCGCCCGTGCGGACACAAATAAGGGTTTTCGGTTTTTGCCAGGTCCTCAATCAGTTTCTGCATTTCGGGCATGCGCAGCGGATCGCCCGCCTTGACCGCCAGTTTGCAGGCGGTGGTAATCCACACCTGTTCGCGAGCGACGGGCAGGCGCTTACTGACCGAAAGTTCCACCAGCTCGTCCACAATATCGCGCAGGGTCTGGATGGGGTCGTGATTTTTGAGCGCGGCGGGCACGCCCCGAACCAGAAAGGAATCCGCGCCGAACGGCTCCAGCTCGAAACCTATCGCCTGCAGTTCGGGCAGTTTCTCCTGAAGCAGAATCGCATCGCGTCGGGAGAGGGTGAGTGGCTCTGGGGTCAGTAGGCGTTGCACAGGCACAGGAGTCGTGCCGCGCCCCTGCAGAAACTGTTCATATAGCACGCGCTCATGCGCCACATGCTGGTCAATAATCACCAGCCCGTGCCGTGTAGACGCCACGATAAAGGTGTTCTGCACCTGCCCCAGAATCTGCAGGTCGTCCAGCAGGTGGGCGAAGGGCAGGTGTGCCGTCTGGGGCGGCGGCTCGGCGGAGGGGGAAGTTGCTGGCTCCAGCAGGCTGGGCTGGGGCGATTCGGCTGGCTCTGGAGCGGGCGGCGTCACAGGGCGTGGACGCCCGCGAAACGGGTCGGCATGAGGCTCGGCTAACGGCGCAGGTTCAGGTGCAGGTGGCGTCTCGGGCAAGCCTGCACGCTGGAGCAGAATCCGGTGAAGCGTTTCGGCGTCAGGCGGGGCTTCCACCTCCACAGGAGCAGGGGGGGACGCGGGCGACGCCTCGCGCTGAGGCGGCAGAGCAGATGGGATCATCCCATGCTCCAGCAGGCTCCGCCGTATTGCCTCGTACACCGCCTCGAACACCCCATGCTCTTTCTGGAATCGTACCTCAATCTTGGCGGGATGCACATTCACATCCACAAGGCGCGGGTTGATGTCCACCAGCAGCACGCAGGCGGGGTAGCGCTTTTCGGGCGTGAGGCTTTTGTACGCCTCGTCCAGCGCGGCGCTGAGCGTCTTGTTGCGCACGGGACGCAGGTTCACATAAAAATACTGATGCTGGCGCGTGGGGCGTGTGTGATGGGGCGGAGCAATCAAGCCGCGCACTCGCACGCCCTCATGAGTCCAGTCCACGCTGACCATGCCGCGCACCATCTCGCGTCCCCACACGCTGGCGACCGCCGCGAGCAGGTCGCCCGTGCCAGGGGTGAACAATAGTTCCTGACGCTCGTGGATTAGCCGAAACGACACATCGGGGTAAGCGAAACTGTAGCGGGTCATGGTCTCCACGATGTGCCCCAGCTCGGTGGCGACGGTCTTAAGGAACTTGAGCCGCGCGGGCACATTGTAAAACAAATCGCGCACGGTTACGGTGGTACCAATCGGCGCACCGACTTCCTCTACCGTGCGTATCTCGCCCCCCTCCACGACGATTCGCGTGCCAATCGGCTCTTCGAAGGCGCGGGTAATCAGCTCCAGTTTGCTTACGGAGGCGATACTGGGCAGCGCCTCGCCGCGGAACCCCAGCGTTTGAATCTGGAGCAGGTCGGCGTCAGAGGCGATTTTGGAGGTGGCGTGCCGTTCGAGGGCGCGGAGGGCGTCGTCGCGGGTCATGCCGATGCCGTCGTCGCGCACGCGGATGAGCTTGCGTCCCCCCATCTCCACTTCCACTTCGATTCGGGTCGCGCCCGCGTCCAGCGCGTTCTCCACCAGCTCCTTGACCGCCGAAGCGGGGCGCTCCACCACCTCCCCCGCGGCGATGCGATTCACGACGGTTTCGTCTAATGGCTGAACAGGACGGCGTTCCGGGCGTTGTCGCATGGGTGAGAAGATTGTACCCGAATCGAGGTATACTGCCAGTGGAGCGATGTTTTGCGGTGTGATTGCGCGTTATCGTGAGTACCTGCCTGTGAGCGAGCGGACGCCCATCGTCACGCTGAACGAGGGCAACACGCCGTTGATCGAGGCGCCGCGCCTCGCCAGTCTCATTCATCCGGAAGCGCGACTGTATTTGAAGTTTGAGGGCGCGAACCCGACAGGCTCGTTCAAGGATCGGGGCATGACCCTGGCGATTTCCAAAGCGCTGGAGGAGGGAGCGCAGGCGGTCATCTGTGCGTCCACAGGCAACACTTCCGCCTCGGCAGCGGCGTACGCGGCGCGGGCAGGCATGCGGTGCTTCGTGCTACTGCCTCAAGGCAAGGTCGCGCTGGGCAAGCTCACGCAGGCGCTGATGCACGGGGCGCAGGTGCTACAGGTGGAGGGCAACTTCGACGACGCGCTCCGACTAGTGCGCGCTATCAGCGAGCAGTTCCCCATCACGATTGTGAACTCGGTGAACCCCTATCGGGCGGAGGGGCAGAAGACCGCCGCGTTTGAGATTTGCGACGACCTGGGAGACGCGCCCGATTATCACGCGATTCCTGTCGGCAACGCCCGCAATATTGCGTCTTACTGGATGGGCTATCGCGAGTATTACGCGCTGGGCAAGACGACGCGCCTGCCCAAAATGCTCGGCTTTCAGGCGGCGGGCGCTGCGCCGTTTGTTCACGGGCATCCGATCGAGAAACCCGAAACAATTGCAACCGCTATCCGAATCGGCAATCCTGCAGGCTGGCATGAGGCAATTCAAGCTCAGCAGGAGTCGGGCGGGCTGTTCTGCACCGTGAGCGATGAGGAGATTCTGGACGCCTACCGCTTGCTGGCGCGGCTGGAGGGTGTGTTCGCCGAACCTGCCAGCGTCGCCCCGATTGCGGGACTGCTCAAACTGGCGCGGGAAGGCTATTTCCAGCAGCCATGCACGATTGCCGTTACGCTCACCGGGCACGGTCTCAAAGACCCCGACACCGCCTTGCTCGCGAGCGCGTGCGAGCCGCTGACCGTGCCTGTGGACTTTGACGCTGTGGTGCAGGCGATGGGGCTGAAAGGCTAACGCATGAGCACAATCGGCTTGGAGACCTGCTTGGATTCGGCGTCAGCAAACGCCTTCTCGATTGCGTCAAAGGGATAAGTTTGGGTCAGCCCCTCGAAGCGCAGTTGGCGCTGGGCGACCAGCCTCAGGCTCTGCTCCCACGCGTGATTGCTGGAGCGCGACCCAATCACAGTCAGTTCCTTCACGAGAATCTGGTACCAGTCCACCTGCACGGGTTCGGAACGGTAGCCGAACACAATAATACGCCCCGCCTTGCTGGCAAGCTCGATGCAGGTCTGGGCGGCGGTTGGAGAGCCTGCGGCGTCGATCACCACGCTCGCGCCGCGCCCTTCTGTGTGGGTGCGAACCAGTTCGAGGGCGTTTTCGGGCGCGGCAGTGTGCGCCTGAGTGTGTTGATGCGCCAGTTCGCGCCGATGAGGCAGGGGGTCGATCCCGAAAAGGGTCTGCACGCCCCACAACCGCGCCAGTTGCAGATAGATTTGCCCGAAGAATCCCAGCCCCACCACCGCCACTGGCTCGTCGGGGCGCGGATGGGCAAGGTTCATGCCCGCCACGCAGGTCGCCACGGGTTCCACCAGAGCGAACTCGTGCGGGGGCAGCTCCCCATCGGGCACGCGATAGAGGTTGCGCACGGGCACGGCGATATAGTCCGCGAAGCCCCCATCGACGCTGATGCCGATATGCTCCAGATGGTCGCACAGGTTCAGCCGCCCACGCCGACAGAAGTAGCACGCGCCGCATACAATCTGGGGGTCTATCACCACCCAGTCGTCCACCTGGAGCGTGCTGGCATGCTCCGAAGGCAGATGGGCGACTCGCCCCACAATCTCGTGCCCCAGCGTGAGGGGGTTGCCCCGCCATGCGCCGTGTCCAAGATTTTTCAGGTGCAGGTCGGTGCCGCAGACCCCACACGCTATCACTTCCACCAGCGCCTCGTTGGGCTGGGGTGTGGGGTCGGGCAGTTCCACACGCTGGACGGCCTGAGGCGCCACCAGTCGGAACGCGCGCATGGCTTATGTGCGGTAATGGGCGTTGATTTTCACATACTCGGCGGTCAGGTCGCTGCTCCAGAAAGCGGCGCTCGCCTCGCCCTGATTCAGCTCTAGCAGCAGTTCAATCGTGTCCGACTGGAGCCGCTGAATCAGGTCGCGTTCGTCGTACTGGGTGGGCTGCCCGTTTTCGAAGACCCGCACGCCCTGCATGGAGAGCGCGATTCGGTTCACATCCATCGGCACGCCCGCGCGTCCTGCCGCGGCGATCACCCGTCCCCAGTTCGGGTCGCCCCCGTGGATTGCCGTCTTGACCAGCAGGGATTCGGCAATCGTGCGGGCGATTTTGCGTGCCGATTCACGCGAGTCGGCGCCCTCCACTCTGACCTCAAACAGTTTGGTGGCGCCTTCGCCGTCGCGCACGATGCGTTTCGCGAGGTATTCGCATACCTGATAGAGCGCGTTCTCGAACGCCTCAAGGCTCGCATCGCTGAGACGAACCCCCGACGCGCCGTTGGCGAGCATAATCACCGAATCGTTGGTGCTGGTGTCGCCGTCCACGGTGATGGAGTTGAAAGTGGCATCCACCACCCGTGCCAGAATGGGCTGGAGCTGGGCATGAGGGATGTCCGCGTCGGTTGTGATGAAGGCGAGCATGGTCGCCATGTTGGGGGCAATCATCCCGGCGCCTTTGGCAATCGCGCCGATGCGGATTGCGCCGTCGGGCGTGGACACTTCGATACTGGCGCGTTTGGGGAAGGTGTCGGTGGTTAAGATGGCGTCGGCAGTCGTGCGGTCGTCGCCATCGCTGAGGCGCTCAAAGAGCTGGGCAATCCCCGCTTCGATGGCGTTCATTGGCAGGGGCACGCCAATCACACCAGTGGAGGCGACGGCAACTTGCGTGGGTTCGCAGCCGAGCCGTTGCGCCACCAGTTGCGCCATTCGCTCCGCATCGCGCTCGCCCTGTGCGCCCGTCAGGCAGTTCGCGTTCCCACTGTTGGCGACAATCGCCCACGCCTGACCGCCCTGCACCACCTTGCGTGACCAGCGCACGGGCGCCGCGCACGCCAGATTCGTGGTGAACACGCCCGCCACGCTTGCCAGCCTGTCGGATACAATCAGAGCCAGGTCCAGCAGCCCCGGTTTTTTAATCCCACAGTAGACGCCTGCGCTTTTGAACCCTTTCGGGAAGTTGACGCCCAGTTGGGTGTTGAGGGTACTCATGGCGTGCAATTGTACCCTACTTATTCCGAGCGCTCTTCGCGGCGTCTTTCCCCGCCTTCGTTCAGCTCGAACTGGCGTCGCTGGGGACCGCTGAACGGCGGTTTCAGTACTTTGTCGCCTTCGCGCAGTCCTTCCAGAATCTCAGCGTGGTGGGTGTTGCGCAAGCCGACCTTGATGAACACCTTTTCGGTTTTCGGGGCGCCGTCGGCGGTGTCGCCGACAATCTTCAACACATAATCGCGCCCGTTTTCGGTTCCGATGGCTTCCAGCGGGAGGCGCAACACATTCGGCTTGCGCGCGGTGAGAATGCGACAGCGTGCGGTCATGCCGGGGCGCAGGTCTGGGTCAGAGCCATCCAGATAGACCTCCACGGGGAACTTGACCACACTGAGCGCGGACGCCTGTCCCGTTGTAGATTGTTGCGAGGCGGGCGCAATCTTGCGCACGGTGCCCCGGAACTTGCGGTTGGGCAGCGCGTCTACAGTGATTTCCACAGGCATGCCAAGCTGGACTTTGGCGACATCCAGTTCGTTGAGGTTCAGCCGCACGCGCATCTGGGCGAGATCTGCCACCTGCATAATCGGCGTGCCCTCGCCGAATCCTGTCGTGCCCGACATCACCAGCTCGCCGACCTCGCGGTAACGTCGGGTCACGACGCCGCGAATGGGGCTGCGCACATCGGTCTCGTTGAACTGAATCATGAGGTTCTGGTACTGGCTGAGCGCCTGTTTCTCACTGGCTTGCGCCTGTCGCAGCTCCGCCTGACGCATTTCGATGGTGCGCAGCTGGGCGCGGGCGCTTTCCAGCTCGGCGCGCGCGGATTCCAGTTGCTTGCGTTTGATTTCGTCCTGCACGGCGCTGGCGCGGGCGCGTTCCCGTTCGGCGCGCGCTGACTCGAGCCGGGCGCGGGCTTCTTCCAGCTCGATGCGCTGTTGCTCGGCGAGTTGTTGCTGGCGCTGCTCGGCGGCACGGAGCTGGCTCTGCGCAAGCGTGAGGGCAGTCTCGGCGCTATCCAGCTGCTGACGCGAGACATAGCCCTTCTCGTGGAGCCTGGTGAGGCGCTCATAATTGCGCTGAGCTTCCTGCAGGCGCGCCTGCGCATCGCGCACGGCGTTCGCGACCTCTGTGCGCTCCTGCGGGTGTTTCACGGTTTCCAGCAGGCGCAGGTTCTCCAGAGCGCTTTTGTAGGCGGCTTCCGCCGACTGGAGGCTCGCCTGCGTAATTTGGGGCTGCGATTCCGCCTCGCGTTTGAGCTGCTCGTAGCGCAGTTCCGCCTGACGCACGCGGATTCGCGCCTGTTGCGCCTCGATTTCGAGCGCGAGTCGGGCACGATCGGCGTTCGCTTTTGCCGATTCGACCTGCGCACTGCCCTGTTCCACCTGCTGGCGAATCTCGCGAGGGTCGATTCGCGCCAGCAGTTGACCTTGCTCCACGAGCGCGCCTTCGTCTACGAACAGCGCCTCGATGCGCCCGGGCACGCGGGATTTGATTTCCACCACGCGCACGGGTTCAATCGCGCCCGATTCGCTGACTTCCACGCTCACCTCGCCGCGCTCAACGGTGTAGACGCGCCCGTTTGCTCCTCCGGTGTTCGCACGAACACTTTTACCGCCCAGAATCCACAAAACGCCCCCGACCATCACCATTAGTACGAGGGCGATCCCACATCCGACCAGTCCCTTTCGCATCGTTCGGTTTCTCCCCGCGAAAGTATACCTGTTGTTGGGCTGTTGAGTTCCCGCTGGCTGGGGAGCTTAGCCGATTTCTATTTGCTGGGGTGTGTGCGCGTAGATAGCCGGATCGCCCTGATACCATGTGATGATGCCGTGAACGCGCACGCGCTGCCCGAGGTAATAGCATTTTTCCGGAGCGCCGCCGAACGCCGCCCAGTGGGCGCTGGGAATCAATATCTTGAAATGCCCCTGATGGGGGCTATGGAACCCCAGCAACACATGCTTACCGTTGTTCACAATGTGGCGCAGTGTGCCTTCTACCCAGGTCGTGCAGCCTGCATAGTCTCGCGCTTGCCGATAAGAGAGGATGGGGGGCGCCGAACGCGGCTCAGAGCAGGGCGCACAGGCGACTTCGGGACGCCAGCGCGCGGAGGCTGCTGGCTCACCTGATACAAGCGCCATAATGGCGCCATCGCAACTGCGGAAGTAGAGCGTACCCTCGCTGACGACATGACATGCATACTCACTCCAATACCGATCATAGACGGCACCCTGACCGTAATAAAGATAAAACCCCCGATCATAGGGGCGCGTGTTCTCAAGGTCGCTGGCACAATAATGGGAAGGACTGAACGGACATGCAGTGTTGTCCTGCGAAGTTACGATGGTGGGCAAGCGCTCGGAGAGAATTTTGTTGGTGAAGCTGCCGCGCGAGTCGGAACGATCCACAATCCGCAGGGCGAACCCCGCCTCCCAGTGCCCACCAAACAGATAGTCACCTGCCATCGACACATAGGGTTGCTCATCCGTCAAAAGGAACGGATCGCTACTGCCTGGGGGATGGTCATAGGCAATAAAGCGAATATCACCCGCCTGTAAGCCTGGCACGGTGCTATCGTCCAGCATCATCTCGCCGAAGTGGGAGTCCCAGCGTGCATCGTAAACATGGCGGGCACGCACAATTGTATAAACCACTTGCTTGCCGTTAGGAAAGGTTTTCACCACGGGCTGAGGTCCCATCGGCAGGTAGTCGCTGTCGCCATAGCCGCCGTGCCCGACATTCGCGATGTACGGGATGATGCCGTCGTCTAGGCGCAAGACATACAGCGCCTGATGCTGGGGGTTTTGAGTAAGGAACTGACGAATCGCGGCGTTGGTCTGGGGCCAGTCCGCCCAGAGGGTTTCCCACGGCAGGCGGAGCTTGATGAGCGCAACCCCCGCGTTGTCGGCAATCACAGGCCAACCATAGCGCAGCTGCACTGCCGGGTCTGATGGAAAATAGTTGGGGATTTGGGTTCGCCAGCGTCGGGCGCCTGTGCTGGCATCAACCCCATGCACCGAGAGGTCATCACAGCCCACCACAATAAGATTGCGCGTCGCAGAGAACGCAGGCGGCGTCGCGACGGAACTGCCGGGGCTATAGCGCCACACAACTCGCATCGTGAACTTGTTGATACAAAACACGGAGTCGCCTATCGCAAACCAGACGCGATTGCCGAACACGACAGGGGGAAGCGGCAGCGGACTGGCGCGCTGGCTACGAAAGACCGCGCGTACAAACCCAGAGCGTGCATCAAGGCGATACAGAGTCCCATTTGCAGAGAGAACGAACACCGAGCGTGTATCCGCGTCATAAGCAACCGTCGAGCGCACATCGCCCAGATTACCCCGACGCCACAGAAGACGCCCGCTGGACGCGCTCAGCGCATACACGCCGTCGACGCCTGCAGCGACATACACACGCCCTTCGCCTGTTACGGGTTGCACATTGCGTGGGAGACTCCCGCTGGTGGTTACTTTCGCGACACGCCCCTGACTATCTACGCCGTTCCAGATCCATCGCAAGCGCCATGGGGGCGGCACCACCTGATTTGTGTAGCCCGTATGCTGGGCATCGTGGGCGTGTTGAGACCACTCCTGTTTCGAACGCATATCCTATTATAGCCCATGCGCGGCGATAGTAGGAAAACGCGCAAGTTTCCGCCAGACGGCTGAAGCCGTTCCTATGATACGAAAAGCCGACCTGTGCCGGCTCAGGGAGCAAGCGCATCCTGCGAGTGATTTTGGGCAAGATGCCCCAGCGTGGAGTGCGGAAGCGAAGCTTCCGCGCCCGCTGAAGCGCCCGCTTCAGCACTCCAAAAGGCGTTGTACGCTGCGCATACCGTTCCGAGAGCAGCGCGGTCAGGAATCTCATGCAAAGGCACTCAGGAACAGCTTCAGCCATCGGAGAGAACCACTTGCTCTGTTGCAAGGATGCGCATTCCACTTTGGGGTGCGGCAAATTTTGCCGCGTGGGGCGCGGCGACCGCGCCCCTCCTGATGCCCGTACGGACGCGGTTCCCCGCGTCCTGTTCAGCGAATCCTCCGAACTTCACGACAAAGCAGAACCACTCGTTTTCTCTAATAAGACGCTCCTAAAAAGGTGGCGAGGGTGGGTTGCCAGCGAGGCGCACGGTTTTTGTTTGCGTGGCGCGATTGCCCGCGCCGTCCACCGCCTGCAGCTCCACACGCAGCTCGCCCGCGATACCGCTCCAGTCCGCAGTGAAGCTGCCCTGATAGGTTGTGCCTGACAGGGTAAGCGCGACGCTCACCTGCCTGTTGTCGGGATAGGTCAGTACCGCAAGAACGCTCTGTACGCCAGAGCCTGCATCGGAGACGGTCGCGCTCATCTGGGCGGTATCGCCAAGGGTGAGCAAGCTCGGCGAAATGCTCCAGCTGCTAATCGTAGGCGGCGTGGAGTCGGTCTGGACGCCGCCACCACCCCCTCCACCACCCCCACCGCCACAGGCAAGAGTGAATAACACTGCCATCAATCCCAGAATCATCACAAGCGTGCGCATAGGACCTCCTCCGATTAGCGTGTGCTGATGAGCGGAACCACGGCGCGAGCGACCTGACCTTCATCGCTGATTGCCGTGATTTCCACAAGGTACTGACCTGGCGGCAGCGCGCGTCCCGAATCGTCGCGCCCGTCCCAGACCAGCTGGTGCGTGCCCCCGCCACGCGATGCCTGAGCCTCCAGCGTGCGCACGACCTGACCTGCCGAACGAATCTGCACCCTGACGCTCGCGTCGCCTGTGAGGGTGAAGCTAATCTGGTAGCGTCCACCTTGCCCGCGTCCGCCCTGAACCGCTGGGTTGAGGATTCGCAGGAAGGCGGATGCGCTCACAGGCTCGATACGGAACTGATAGCGTCCTCCTTCCGTCGGCGCGGTGAAGGTATAGCGGGGTACGCCGCGCAGAGGGATGCGCCTGCCCGTTTGCGCATCAATCAGGGCGAGGTTCGTGTTGTGCGGCAGGTGGTGCGCCCCGCGCGCAATAAGCGTGATGACCTGCGCGCTTTCTGCTGGAGGCACAATCACTTCCAGTTGCCAGCGTGGCGTGCGCGTGCCTGCCTCCCGAATGTCTGCGCTGAAAGCGCCTTCCGCTTGCAAGAGGCGCACAACAGGAGCGCCCTGCTGGTCAGGAGCCTCAGGCGGCGCGCTGGCACGCAGCGCGCGCCCCACGCCGAGAACCGCTTCGGACTGCCCATTCGCGCCGATTGCCTGAAGGTGCAGAGTCCAGCCCGCAGACTTTGGCGTCAGGCTACGGCTTCGGCTGGGCGGATTGAACACCAGCGTGCATGCTTCGCGTGCCAGAATCCAGTAGGCTTGCCACGGCTCCAGCGCGCCCTCCGCGTTCGGCAGCAGTTGGGGGTCGTAAACAAGGCGATACTGCCCGCGCGTGGGGTCGTTCGGGTCCTGACGCCATGTCCACAGGTAGTCTTCAATCCAGCCTGCGGCGCGCGCTTCGCGCAGACTCAGCGTCGTGCCGTCGTGCCGCACCTGAATCGCGTCCAGATCCCAGATGAAGGGCAGCAGATACGGGTTCGCAATCAGGTTCCAGCCGGGCTGGAGGTCAATCGTGAAGGTACCATTGACAGGTTCGCCCGTGAGGTCGAGGCGTGTGGCGCTGTTCACCTTCAGGAAGTAGCCTTCGCCCGGACGCAGGGTGGTAACAGGTTCATAGTTGCCGCTCTGGGCGTTCCAGCGCATCAGGCGTGCTGCGTTCAGCCCCAGCTTGTCGGGGGTCGCGTTCGGGATGTTCAGGTTCAGGGCGAAGTCGGTAATACCGATCACTTCGGGCGTGATTTCGTTTGCGGCGTGGAAGGTTTGCGCCGCGCTCCATGCGCCCCATGTACCCTGCGCATCCTGCGCCCGCGCTCGCCATGTGATTTGCCCCGCGCTCAGCGGACTCTCTTCGGGGATGGGGTAGGGCACGACGCTGCCGCTGGGTATGGTGTCGGTGGTGTAGCGCCATGTGCGTGCGCCGTCGCTCAGTTCGATTTCGATATGCACGGCGTCGCCTTCGGGGTCATCGGCGCGCACGCGCAGGATGGGGGTGCGTGAGGTGAAGGTGTTTGGTGCAGGGCTGATGAGGATGGGCGCGTTCGGCGCGAAGTTGATGCGGAAGCTGCGCGGCTGGCTCCAGTCGCTCTGGGCATTTTGGGCATCCACCGCGCGCGCCTCCCACACATAGTCGCCCGACGCCAGCGCCTGCGTGTTCGGCACAGTGAAACTCACGGCTTGACCGCTGGCGACGGCGCCCGTCTGGAACTCAGCGAACCAGCCATCGGCGCGGCGAATCCGAATCACGGCGTGAACTTGTTCGTTGTCAGGGTCGGAGAGTTGCAATCGGAAAGTGGGCGTGTTGGTCGTGAGCAGAGCGCCGTCCGCAGGCTCCAGCAGGGCGGGCGGACTGGGCGGCTGGTTGTTCTGAGCGACGGTGAACTGCCACTGATCCGTCCAGTCGCTCCAGTCGCCGACGCTGTCGCGGGCGCGGGCACGCCACAGATAGGCGCCCTCCACCAGTGGCTCGGAGTCGGGAATGGTGAAGCTCACCTCGCTGCCAGAGCTGACCTCCTGCGTCTGATAGACTCGCTGAGCGCCCAGTGAGCTGACAATCTCAATCTCGGCGCGAACCGGGTTGCTGTCCGGGTCGCTCAAGCGCAGGCGGAAGGTCGGCGTCGCGCCTGTTGTGGAGCCGTTCGAGGGGCTGATGCGCACAGGCACATCGGGCGGACGGTTCGCCCCCACAATCGTGAAGGTGCGATTTGCTGTCCAGTCGCTTCGGGCGCCGTAGGCGTCCTCGGCGCGGGCGCGCCACTGATAAGTGCCCGGTTCCAGAGCATCCGCCTCCGGGACGGTGAACGCCACCTCCTGCCCGTTCTCCACAAAGTCCGTCTCGTAGGCATGGAGGGTGGTGGAACCCTGCAGAATCTCAATCTGTGCTTTCACGCGGTCGCCGTCGGGGTCGTTCAGGCGCAGGCGGAAAGTGGGCGTGGCGCTTACCTGCGCGTTATCGCCTGGCTCCAGAATGGTCGGTTTGCCCGGCGCGTTATTGCTCACCGTGAAGGTGCGCCATTCGGTGTAGGCACTGGTCGCGCCGTGAGTGTCTTCTGCGCGGGCGCGCCATTGATAGGCGCCCGGCGCCAGCGGCTGACCGCTCGGAATGCTCACTGATACCGAGCCGCC